>JAURCF010000028.1 GCA_030828565.1 Flavobacteriaceae bacterium | reverse complement strand
CCATGTCGCCAGTGACCTATAAGTCATATTTGTCACAAGCCAAAATGAAAGTGCTTAAACCAGAGATTACAGTATTGAACGACAAGTTCAAGAAAGATGCCGTTAAGCGCCAACAAGAAACCATGAAATTATATAGAAAAGCTGGGGTAAATCCTATGTCTGGATGCGTTCCTGCACTTTTGCAGTTACCTGTTTTCTATGCCTTGTTTTGTTTTTTTCCGGTGGCTTTTGCTTTGCGACAAAAATCGTTTTTATGGGCAGATGACTTATCCTCATACGATGTCATTGCAGAACTTCCGTTCAACATTCCATTTTATGGAGATCATATAAGTTTGTTCCCAATTTTGGCGTCCATTGCCATTTTCTTTTATACGATGATGACCACTGGACAACAAATGCAGAATCCTCAACCTGGAATGCCAAACATGAAGTTTATTATGTACTTGATGCCTTTAATGATGTTGGTTTTCTTTAATAACTATGCGAGTGGTTTGAGTTTGTACTACTTTATTTCGAACTTGATTACAATTATCATCATGCTAGTGATTAAGAATTACATTATTAATGACGATAAAATTCATGCTCAAATTGAGGAGAATAAGAAAAAGCCCAAAAAGCAAAATCGTTTTCAGCGCAAGCTCCAAGAAGTAATGGAGCAGGCAGAAGAACAGCAAAAATTAAACAAACGCAAATAGCGATTGCTTTTTTGTAACTTTGTGCTGTTATGAAATCCACAAAACCACGTGTTGTAGTTGGCCTCTCTGGAGGCGTTGACTCTAGTGTAGCTGCCCATTTATTGGTTCAGAAAGGCTATGAAGTCATTGGTCTTTTTATGAAAAATTGGCACGACGACTCGGTAACTATTTCTGACGAATGTCCTTGGCTCGAGGACAGTAATGACGCCATGATTGTTGCTCAAAAACTCGGAATTCCTTTTCAGACAGTGGATTTGAGTGCGGAGTATAAAACCCGAATCGTTGACTATATGTTTCGAGAATATGAAAGCGGACGTACTCCAAACCCGGATGTATTATGCAATCGTGAAATCAAATTTGATGTGTTCTTAAAGATAGCCATGGAGCTTGGAGCCGATTTTGTAGCAACGGGTCATTATTGTAGAAAAGACACCCAAAACGGAATACATCGTTTGCTTGCAGGGATTGATAATAATAAAGACCAATCCTATTTTTTGTGTCAATTGTCTCAAGATCAACTTTCCAAAACAATTTTTCCTATTGGCGAATTGACCAAGTCAGAAGTGAGAGCCATTGCCTCAGAGCTTGAGTTGGTAACTGCTGATAAGAAAGATTCACAAGGGTTGTGTTTTATAGGAAAAGTTCGCCTACCTGATTTTTTACAACAACAACTTCAGCCCAAAAAAGGAGCAATTATTGCTATTCCAAATGATTTTTCAGTATATCACTTGCCGACACCCAAGTGGGAATCTCAAGAAGAAAAATGGAAAAATTTGTCAACCCAATTAGCTTATAACCCAACCGATGGAGTTCAGGTAGGAGAACACCAAGGGGCTCATTATTTTACGGTAGGTCAGCGGAAAGGTTTGGCGGTAGGAGGTACTCAAGAACCCCTATTCGTTATTGCTACCGATGTTCAAACCAACACAATTTATGTAGGTGAAGGTAAAAATCATCCAGGATTGTATCGACACGGGTTGTTTATCACCCAAAAGGAATTGCATTGGGTACGCCAAGATTTGGAGTTGGTTGAAGGTCAACAACTCGAAGTTTTAGCCCGAATTCGTTATCGGCAACCCCTTCAAAAAGCAACTTTGCATCGCGCAGCCTCTGGCGGGTATTTGGTTTTTGAAGCACCGCAATCAGCAATTACCCAAGGGCAGTTTGCTGCTTGGTATCTTGAAGATGAACTGATTGGTTCGGGAGTAATCGCCTAGTAAGAATTAAACTTCAATAGAAGAAACTTCTTTAAAATCCACCATAATTTGATTTTCAATCAAATTATTGAAAACTTCTCTTTTACGAATCAAATGTGCTTTGCCTTCGTGCCACAAAACCTCTGGAGGTCTAAATCGAGAGTTGTAATTGCTAGCCATTGTAAAACAATAGGCTCCTGCATTATGAAAACAAAGAATATCTCCTTCTTTAATTTCGCTAATTCTACGATTGTTGGCAAAGGTATCCGTTTCGCAAATGTAGCCCACTACCGAATAAAATCGTTCCCGACCTTCTGGATTGGAGATGTTTTCAATATGATGTTGCGATCCGTAAAGCATGGGTCGAATGAGGTGATTGAATCCAGAGTCAACTTGAGCAAAAACAGTAGATGTGGTTTGTTTGATAACATTGACATTGGCTAAAAAATAACCCGCTTGACTGACTAAAAATTTTCCTGGCTCAAAAGTGAGCGTTAAATCACGACCGTATTTTTTACAAAATCTATTAAAGCGTTCAGTGAGGCGTTCTCCCAGTTCTTCGATATTAGTTTCAATATCATTTTCTGAATAAGGAACTTTAAAGCCGCTTCCAAAATCAATAAATTCTAAATCAAGAAAGTGCTCAGCGGTTTCAAATAAAATTTCGGACGCATGAAGAAACACATCAATATCTAGAATGTCACTTCCCGTATGCATATGAATTCCGTTGATTCTCATATTTGTGTTGGCTACAATACGTTGTATGTGTGGAATTTGATGAATGCTAATTCCAAACTTAGAATCTATATGACCAACAGAAATGTTTGCGTTACCACCTGCCATTACATGTGGGTTGATACGAATACAAACAGGAGTTTCTGGGTATTTGCTGCCAAATTGTTCCAAAATAGAAAGGTTATCAATGTTGATTTGAGCTCCCAGTTTAGCAACCTCTTCTATTTCTCCAAGTGATACACCATTGGGAGTAAAAATAATTTGCTTTGCAGGCACCCCTGCCGCCAATCCTAACTGAACTTCTTGCAATGAAACGGTATCCAGTCCAGCGCCTAAATGATGAATATACTTTAACACGCTTATGTTGGACAATGCCTTCACAGCATAATTGAGCTTTAGATTTTTTACGTTGCTAAATGCTGCAGTTAGTCGTTTGTATTGTTTTTTTATTTTTGAACTGTCATAAACATATACTGGGCTTCCAAATTGATTGGCAACAGAAAGTAACTCGTTTCGATTCATAATCATTTTTTTAAATGAGGTTTACAAAAGTAGCCAAACTAATTGTATTAATAAACCAACAATTTGTTATAAATATAACAACATTAAATACAAACAAGAACTGATATATCTTGATAAGTTTGCTATTTTTGTGGACTTATAACGAAATCGTATTCAATGAATTTACACGAATATCAAGGGAAAGAAATTTTAGCCAGTTTTGGCGTTCAAATTCAACGAGGCTTGGTCGCTCAAACTCCCGAAGAGGCAGTTGCAGCAGCCAAACAATTGACAGAAGAAACAGGAACAAGCTGGTTTGTTATTAAAGCACAAATTCACGCTGGAGGACGCGGAAAAGGCGGCGGTGTTAAACTTGCCAAAAACCTAGAAGAAGTTGCTTCGATAGCCTCTCAGATTATTGGTATGGATTTGATTACACCCCAAACACCTCCAGAAGGCAAGCCGGTACATCAAGTTTTGATAGCTGAGGATGTTTATTATCCGGGAGCTTCTGAGCCCGATGAGTATTATATATCGGTGCTGCTCAATCGAGCTTCAGGACGCACAATGATTATGTATTCCACAGAGGGAGGAATGGATATTGAAACTGTTGCTGAAGAGACCCCTCATTTGATTTTTACAGAAGAAATTGATCCTGCTACAGGATTGCTTCCTTTCCAGGCCAGAAGGATTGCTTTTAATTTGGGATTGAGTGGAAATGCTTTTAAGGAAATGACGCGTTTTGTAACCTCGTTGTACAAAGCCTATGTCAATTCGGATTCTTCTTTGTTTGAAATCAACCCTGTTTTAAAAACATCGGACGATAAAATTCTGGCGGTAGACGCCAAGGTGTCTATTGATGATAATGCGTTGTTTCGCCACAAAGATTACGAAGCTATGCGTGACTTGCGTGAAGAAAACCCTGTTGAGGTGGAAGCCCGCGCCGTTGGATTGAATTATGTTGATTTGGACGGAAACGTGGGGTGTATGGTTAACGGAGCTGGATTGGCCATGGCGACCATGGATTTGATCAAGCAAGCAGGGGGAGAGCCCGCTAACTTTTTAGACGTTGGAGGTACTGCCGATGCCGCACGTGTAGAAACGGCTTTTCGCTTGATACTCAAAGATCCCAATGTAAAAGCCATTTTGGTGAATATCTTTGGAGGAATCGTTCGCTGCGATCGAGTGGCTCAAGGGATTGTGGATGCTTATAAGAATATGGGAGATGCTATTCAGGTACCTATCATTGTTCGATTGCAAGGAACCAATGCCGATATTGCTAAAGACCTCATCGATAATTCAGGACTTGAGGTGCATAGTGCCGTTGAGTTCCAAGAAGCGGCTGATAAGGTGCAAGAGGTACTTTTATAAAAAAAATCAACATTTATATTACAAACCCGAACACAGTATTCGGGTTTTTTATGACAAAAAGTCACTAAATTTCAAATAATTTACGACAAAATGTCTTGTTTTTTGATCTGGTACTGTATTTGACTCTTTATGAGGAAAATAATGTATTACTTAAAAAACAAATGATTATGCATTTAATTAAAAAACCAATTACCCATTTTCCATCTTTTTTTGATGAATTGTTTTCTACAGATTTCCGATTGAAATCTCCCAATAGACTTCCTGAAGTGCCATCCGTCAATGTCAAAGAATTAGACAACGGATTTGAATTGAGCCTTGTTGCTCCAGGAATGACTCGTGATGATTTTCAACTTGAATTGGAGGACGGAGTATTAACGATATCTTCAGAAATTGAAGAAGAAGATGCTCAAAACAACGATCGATTTACGCTTAGAGAGTACAAGTATGGGTCTTTTTCCCGTTCTTTTACACTTCCAGATTCTGTAAATCTTGATAAAATTGACGCCCATTACAAAGATGGAATTTTGCTAGTGAGTCTTCCCAAACGAAAGGAAGCATTGAAAATTCCTAAAAAAGTAATTTCAGTCAAGTCTTAACAAAGCCAAGAGGCTATCTAAATAACAAACTATTTAGATAGCCTCTTTTTATTCTTTAAAGTTGCTTTTTAAGCAACTCAATGTAATCACGTAGTTTAGCCGCGTCAATAAAATTCAGCTCTTTGGCGGCCTTTTCCATGTTTTTTCGAGTTGTTCGAATTCGCTTTTGTATTTGATCTTTTGACAAATATTCCAACTCGGGCTCTGCTGCTAATTGTTGCAAAGAACTGCTTTCGATTTCTTTTTCAGTACGATCAAACGTGTCTTCAATAGTTTTATTCAGCGCTTGGGGCGAAAGGTTGTTTAAGGTGTTGTAAGCAATTTGTTTTTCACGTCTATACGTGGTTTCATCCATTGTTTTTTGCATACTTTTGGTAATCTTATCTGCATACATAATCGCCTTTCCGTTTAGATTTCTTGCTGCTCTTCCAATAGTTTGCGTTAACGATCGGGCGCTTCTCAAAAAACCTTCTTTATCGGCGTCCAAAATCGCTACCAAAGACACTTCTGGCAAATCCAACCCTTCACGAAGCAAGTTTACACCCACCAACACATCAAACAAACCTTTTCTTAGGTCTTGCATGATTTCTACGCGCTCTAGCGTGTCGATATCACTGTGAATGTACCGACAACGAACCTGGATTCTACTCAAATATTTGGTGAGTTCTTCCGCCATTCTTTTGGTGAGTGTTGTAACGAGTACTCGTTCATCTTTTTCAGTACGGAGTTGAATTTCTTCCACCAAATCGTCAATTTGATTCAAACTTGGACGCACTTCTATAATAGGATCCAACAAACCAGTAGGTCGAATAATTTGCTCAACAAAAACACCTTCTGTTTTTTGAAGCTCATAGTCCGAAGGAGTTGCACTTACATAAATTACTTGATTTTGAACCTGCTCAAACTCCTCATATTTCAACGGTCGGTTGTCCATAGCTGCAGGCAAACGAAATCCGTATTCTACCAAATTCTCTTTGCGGCTACGATCTCCTCCATACATGGCGTGAACTTGGGATAAAGTGACATGACTTTCATCAACGATCATTAAGTAATCCTCAGGAAAATAATCCAATAAACAAAATGGACGTGTTCCTGGTGCTCTGCCGTCAATGTAGCGTGAATAATTTTCAATTCCCGAACAATACCCCAATTCTCGAATCATTTCTAAATCAAAATTGGTGCGTTCTTCCAATCGTTTTGCCTCCAGGTGTTTTCCAATTTCTTTAAAATAAGCTACTTGAGCAGTCAAATCATCTTGAATTTGATGTATGGCATTTTGCAAAACTTCAGGAGAGGTAGCAAACATGTTTGCAGGATAAATGGTCAAGGCTTCGTGACTTTCTATGACGCTATTCGAAACCGGATCAAACGACTCGCTGGCTTCAATCTCATCTCCAAAAAAGTGAATTTTAAAGGCATGATCTGCATAACTTGGGAACACATCTACAATATCTCCCTTTACGCGAAAAGTTCCGTGTAAAAATTCGGCGGTGGTTCGCGCGTACAAACTTTGAACCAATTGGTGTAAAAACTTGGTCCTTGGAATGATTTGATCCACCGCAATTGGGATCACATTTTTTTTGAATTCTACAGGATTTCCAATTCCGTACAAACACGAAACCGAAGCAACTACAATGATGTCTCTTCGACCCGAAAGCAACGAAGAAGTTGTGCTAAGTCGCAATTTTTCGATTTCATCATTTATAGATAAATCTTTTTCAATATAGGTTCCAGTAACCGGAATATAAGCCTCGGGCTGATAGTAATCGTAATACGAAACAAAATACTCGACGGCATTGTTTGGAAAAAATTGCTTGAATTCCGAATACAGTTGCGCAGCCAGCGTTTTGTTATGTGCTAACACAAGGGTTGGACGTTCCACTTGCTTGATTACATTGGCAACAGTAAACGTTTTTCCAGAACCTGTAACTCCTTGAAGTGTTTGAAATTTTTGACTGTCAGAAATTCCTTGAACAAGCTGCTTGATAGCTTCGGGCTGATCCCCAGTGGGTAGAAAATTTGAAACTAAAGAAAAATTCATAACAGCGAGTGTCTTACAAATGCAAAAATACGATTTTATCTAGCGCTTTAAGGTAAAGTGACCTTTGAACTCCCTTCCATCTTCCAAATACACTCGAAACCAATAATCGGATGCGGGTAGGGGTTTGCCTAAATAATTGCCATCCCACCCCAATCCTAAGGGATGAATTTCTTTTATTAATTTTCCAAACCGATCAAATATATATATCTTGGAAGTTGACTGAAATTGACTGCTAACTCCTAAAATATTCCACCGATCGTTGTATCCGTCACCGTTGGGTGTAAAGTATTTTGGATAGCCAATTACTGATACATCAATTTGTTCAATTCCACAGTTGTTTTTGTCTTGAATATATACCGTATGAATTCCTGGAGCCACATTCTCAAATAGAGGATCGTCTTGATAAGGTCCAGAGTCATTGTCTAGCGCAAATTCGTAATCTCCAACTCCAAGATCGCTCGTAGAAATCGCAATAGTATTTGTGCCGTTGTTGCTCAAGTCGTTTACTTCAATACTGCTCAGATCAATAGAAGCAATATTGGATTCTTTGACTAAAATTTCCTTACTTCTTTCACATAAGGTTCCGTCTGTGGTGATTGCGGTTACTGTATAAATACCGCCCTGATTTACAAATATTTTGGATGTAGTTTCTGGCAAGGAAGTTATTATTGAAGCAGCATCGGTTCGCGTCCAAGAATAGGAATACGTTCCTGACGTAAAGACTTCAATTGGAATAGCAGGTAAATTCAAACACACAATTTGATCGCCATCGACTTCAAAAGTTGGAAGCTTGTCAACAATAAACTCAATATCTAATGTCATGCTACAATTAGTATTTTTAGGGTTTACAACGGTAGCTGTTATTGTTTGAGTCTGTGTATTGAAAGGATTGGGTAATGGGCTGTCAAGTGGGTTGCCATTTCGGTCAGTATAAGTAACTATCATTCCTGTTTGTCCACCGAGCAAATCAGCCTGAATATTACTTGTGTCAAATTCCGAATAATCGTCTGTGTCATCCAATCCATCGTCACATTGAGAGGGAATATTGACTGAATATACTACAGGAGTGTCGTCAACAATAAATTCCAATGTAGTTGAGTCAGAACAGGCAGTAGCTACATTTGATGGTGAGTTTTCTACGGTAATGGTTATAATCTGTGAATGCGTGGTAAATGGATTGGGAAGTGGGCTCGGAAGCGCATTTCCATTTTTATCGGTGTACGAAATGGTGACTCCTGTTTGCCCCTGTAAGAGTTCAGCTTCAATATCGCTTGTGTCAAAAGGAAACTCTCCGTCTTGATCGTCATCACATTCTTTTAGGGTTGTAACAGGATGGGCTACAGGTAAGCGCTCTACAGTTAGTTCAGCAACTTGCTCTAGCCCCAAGCATTCAAAAGTACCCAATTCTTCATTCTCAATATTAGCCCATATTTTTTGTGTCCAAGGTGTCGAATTGGAATAATCCACAGTATCGTCAATGGGATTCATTTTGGTTGATGCATCTTCTTTGCTTTCATAAAATTCTATTATGAATGAGGTGTACATACCAAAAGCTGGGTTCGATGCTTCGATTTGGTTTCGAAGATCTTCAAAAAATTCTTTTGGAAAAACTGAAATTCCATCTTGATTGGTGGGAGGAGAGTCCTCGCAAACTACCATAGGGACCAAAGAGAAGTTTTTAATTAAATTGAATCCAACACGTAATTCAATGAGTGCATTTCGAACACAGCCATTGGCAGTTGTTATTTTAACATGTATGTCTTGCGAAGAAGGACTATTGCTATTTTCATATTGAGTAGGATCAATGATTTTTGAAGAAGGATCAAAACTTGGATCTTCAAAATATTCAAAATTTTCATTCAATGCGTTTTGGGAAAGCTCGGATTCATAAAATCTGAGATTCGTTAAAAGAATTCCATCATTGGTTACTTCGTCGTCACACTGTTTGATAACAATAGAACCGCTATTTTTTAGTACTGGAAGCGGAGCAACCTCTAAGTTGAAGGATTCAGTCGCTCTAAAGCATCCTGTAGTTAGATTTTGAACGCGAATATATATGGGTTGTTCGTCTTTTACTGTGTTTTGAAAAGGAGAGCTCAAACCTACTTTGGATGTGTCGTTTGCATCCTCAGGGGTTAAATGATAGGTTACCTCGAAATTTCCAGATGCTGCTTGCGATCCTAAAATTTGAGCTGTTCGCGCTTCCAAATCAAAATCATTTATAAATCCATCAATATCGGTTCCTACGGTAGTGTTGTCACACTCGATTATATCGTCAGCAGGATTGCTTTCGGGCAATTGGTTGACCACTAAGTTGAAGGATTCAGTCGCTCTAAAGCATCCTGTAGTTAGATTTTGAACGCGAATATATATGGGTTGTCCGTCTTTTACTGTGTTTTGAAAAGGAGAACTCAAGCCTACTTTGGATGCGTCGTTTGCATCCTCAGGGGTTAAGTGATAGGTTACCTCGAAATTTCCAGATGCTGCTTGCGATCCTAAAATTTGAGCTGTTCGTGCCTCCAAATCAAAATCATTTATAAATCCATCAGTAGCCGTACCTACGGTAGTGTTGTCACACTCGATTATATCGTCAGCAGGATTGCTTTCGGGAAGTGGCTTAACAACAACTTCAAAAGTGTTTTCACAAACGACATTGTTGGTGGTTACTTCAATAAAATAAGTGGTTGTTTCGGAAGGAGTCACTTCAAAACTACTGGTTCCAACATCTGGGATTTCAACTTTATTCCCAGTGGAAGGATCAAGATAGCCCCAAACCACATCGGTGGTTCCTGTGTACTCAAACAAAGGCCAAGAATTCCCGCCAGAATTATTAGGAATATCATTCCATTGCATGCCGTTATCGTCAAATTCAAATTGCCCGTAATTTTCTTCATTATTTTCTTCACCTAATGAACCACAGCAATCATTAGGTTCGTCATCAGCCCAATTTTGATAACTTAGTGGAGTTCCGTCAACCCAAAACCAGCCCGTCCCTGGACTGGATGCGTTTAAATTTTGTCTGAGTCCAAACCAAAAACTAATATCGTCGTCTCCTGTTAAGCCAAGAGCTTGTAATCCGCTATAAATAGTTTGTTCTTCAGCCAAATCATTAATGATGTACATGGAGGTTCCTTCCAGATTATCACCTAGTATGTTTGCATCTTCCCAAGACATCGATTCTTCTTTTACAAAATAATAAGCTCCGTTGTATTCTTGTATTTTTTTAAGCTCAGGGTGTGCGTCAATAAAATCTTGTGGAGTTTTTGGAATACCATTAACTGTTAACATTATGCTATCTCCCAAACAAATCTCATTTGAGGTGGCTGAAATTTCGGGGTTGCTAATAAACGCAGTTGTTTCGATTCTATTCACACTTTCACAACCTAAAGCATCCTTGGCAAGTGCGTAATAAGCTTTGTTGTGAACTAAAAGTGTTGTAGGGTCAAGAGGAGTACCTCCTGTTTCAGTTTCATACCATTCAATATTTGTTCCTGAAACAACTACCAAATTTGAGACAGTTGGATTGTTATCATTGCAAAAAGTTTGAATGGGCTCAACCACCGCATCGTTAGGAACTGCATTTACATTCAAAACCACATTGCTGTTAGAAGAGGTATCACATTGATAAGTTGGCGATTGCACAAGAACTCGATAAGCATTTCCAGAAAAAGTATCAGGAACGGCGGTAAGTGATAATGTATTGGTGTTAAAATCGCTGTAAACGGCCGTAGAAGTTATATCCTCCCAATCTCCACTTGTTGTTTTCACTTGCCATTGATAAATCGCATCGGCTGTATCAGTATCTACAGAAAAAGTAGTATTTCCTCCACTGCAAATGGATTGCGCAACAGGCTGATTGGTAATATTTACTGCATTTCCTGATTCTTGAAAATCAAAAGTTCCATTGGCATTATTATTGGCAGGAGGAGCATATCCCCCTTGACTCAATACACGACCGCGATCTCCAACGGTAATGGGATCTACTCCCAAAATTCCATTCAAATCATCATCTGAAAAACCTGCCTCAAGGGTATCAAAACAACCGTCCCCATCACTGTCTTCATCAAAAGCATCGGGGATTAAATCTCCGTCAGTATCTACGGCTAAACTATAGAGTGATATTTGAGCATTAAAAGTTGACGAATCAATCGGATTGTTAGATTGGTGAATCAGCTCTATTCCTTCTATCTCACTAGCATTTAAAGCATAAGAATTGCCTATGTTATTATTGTTAAATACAAATCTGATTTCAGAATTCGTGAAATTAGTTACACCGGATTCATATTCCCCATCGTAGTTGGTATCTATCAATAAGTGATTGTTTTCATTGAACAGCGTAATGTTTTTATTAGAAGGGATTGTTTTTATACTGAATTTTTCTCCCTCATTATAAGAGTGATTTGAACCATTGCTAGGTTTGATTGTTACATTTACAGATTCAGTAAAGGAAAGAGTATACACCCCTTGTGCGCTTGCATCTGCAATAAGAACACTAGAAAAGTTTCCGTTTGTGTCTCCAGTGAAGGAATTAGTTGTTCCAGAAAAACTTGAAGAAGTGTAAGCTCCTGTTGCGCTAATTGATGATAAACTTCCGCTGTTCAAACTAATGCTGGGATTGTCTTTATCCGTCAAATTTAGAAGGGCATTTCCAAGCGATTCAACTTCATCTAAAATTCCATCGTTGTCGTTATCCAAATCGATATTGTCAATAATTCCATCGCTATCACTATCGGAGGGGCAAATACTTACAGGAATTTCAACAGACTCGAAACTCATACCCGAACAATCTATAATTCCAATGAGTTTGTATTTCCCAGGACTACTGGGTGTAATTGTAGCCGACGAAACCCCTGTGTCTGTAAATCCCGAACCATCGTCAAACATCCATTTAAAAGAATCAAAAACATCCGTATTGGCACCTTCAAGAACGATGTTGGGAATACAGTTTCCAAGCTGCTCAAAGGAGGGAATGAATTTAATTTCTGGAGCTAAAGGAAACCCAGAATAAAAGCTACCTGAGGTAGCGGGTCCATTTTGAGTAAAATAGGAACAATAGAGTTCTCCCGAAGAAACACTGACCTTGATGTTTCCAGTCAATCCCAAAATAACATATGTTTGGTAATCTAGACTCAGCACATCGTTAGGGCCATCAATTGAAATGGAGGTATCTAAATCATTAAGAGCGATGTCATTTATTTTCACTTCAACACCTTTATTAACCACTAAATTTAAGGCTCCTACAAATGTGGTATCTCCAATTTTTTCTATAGAAGCTATATTGTTAACGTTTCCTTTGTTTTCGCAACTTAGGGGGGGTACAAAAAACAAACCCTGATTGGCAGCTGAGGAATTTCCAGAGAAAATGAGTCCTGTTCCTTGAAATACAAAAACATCTTCTGTGGTTTGGACATACATATTTCCATTTAAGAAATTACCCCCCTCAATGGAATAGTATTCGCCTTTGTTTAGCGTGATTCCAATATCAAAACCATTTACTGAAATTTGTGTATTGTCATAATGGGCCACAACTAACACGTTTTCGATACTATCTGGACCATAGCCTTTTACTAAAATATATTCTTTTCCCGTACGAGAAACATCCACAATTTGGTCGATTCCAATATCTCTCCCACCTAGGGTTTCGGAAAAACTCCCGTTTGATGATCCACAATTAACAACAACGGGTTTGTCGGATTGAATGAGTGTACCAATGAGCTGATCAAGGGTTCCAATATTGCCAGAACCACCTTCAATAGCAATTGTGTAACTTTCAAATTCATCAAGAATAATAGATGAAGGTGGGGTGCCTCCCAAATTTATATATTGCGCTATTTTTGGAAAATCAAAATTGATTATTGTGTTGTCTTCTGTTGCTAGAATTGAGAAAAAGCTTAAATGACCATCATCAGAGTTGGGTGTCGTAAACGACCCGACTCTGAATTCTTGTCCCAAAGCAGCCATTCCTTTGCTTACAAGAGCTCCTGCTTGAAAGTATGATGTGCCCGTATTGCTCATATCCTTATTCATTCTTACCGAAACATACACCAGATCGTCTGCTTGAATATAATATCCTTTGTTGTTAACTACTTCGCCTATCTTACTATATTCCAATATGAGTTGTGAAACTCCAGTGCCGATAGGTAATTTTTCGGGATTTGCATTAGAAACAAACCCTTGAGTGACACCCAAAGGATTGCCAATAGGAGTTACTTTATATGCAACATTTGAGTTGGATGGAGTAGAAATATAAAGATATTGGTCGCCAGTTGTAGAACCTGTCCCGTGGTCTGTTATGGGTGGAATATAATGGACTTTACTTAATTGTGAATTTCCCTTTGAAACAGAGAAAATAATTAGTAAAAATAAAACGCAACTTTTCGTTAGCTTAAACATAATTAAAACCCCCACGGCTATTTTTGTCATATAAATTTAGACATATAGGCTACAGTTGCGAATCAAATGACTTGTAAAATCTGGGACTTAAAAATACTACAAATCCCTTGATTGAAGAAGTTTGAAAGAGAGAAAAATAAAAATACAGATCCACGCTACAACAATAAGAATTTCATAAAGCGCTACTCCACTGTGATTTCCAAAGTCTGCACCTATTTCACTAGCAACCTTTTTCACTGCAGATAAGCGAGAGAAAGGTTCTGTAATTAAATTATTCATAGAATTTAAAGGAAAAAACTGGGCAATAGTATCCGCAATTTTTTCGTCATTAAATAGATTCCATCTCATAAATCCATAAAGGATGCCCTCAAAGGCTTGCCATAAAATTAGAAAGCCAAGAGCAAATGCTGATCGCTTGATTAGCACTCCTAAAAAGAAACAAAAGCTAAAAAACCCAACAAGTTTTATAAAAAATGCTAGTAAATAAGACATTTCGGAAAAAATAATTCTTAATTCGGTATAGTTTGAAAAAGTAAGCCCCAAAGCCAATGAAATGGCAAAAATATAAAGGGTTGATACTATCGATAGAAAAAGAATCATAAGAAATTTTGAGAGTAAAAATTCCTTTTTACTGAGGCCGTCGATAAGATTTTGTTTGATAGTTTTATTGCTATACTCATTTGCAATCATGGATACAATGACAATGGCCAAAAACAATTTGAACCAAGCAGCTATAAAAGTGTTGAAATGCCATATATAAGGGAAATTAAAAATACCCTGTTCCGCCAAGTGAAATTTAATAGGACCAAAATCAAATTTGATAGCCGCTATCAAAGCAATTGAAGTCATTAATAAAAAGTAACTAAAAACCAAAATACGGCTGATTCGATTGGCATACAATTTATCAAACTCTATCAGGAATAGCCTTTTCATGGATTTTGATTTTTGGTGAGTTCTAAAAATTGTTCTTCAAGACGTTCTTTCCGTTTTACAAGATGAGTGACTACACAGTTGTTGTCGATTAAATATTTTTGAAGTTCATCAACCTCAAGCGGGCTTTTTAGAAAGGCTTGGTAGTACGATCGTGTTGGTTTAATTTCTCCAATGGCTTCAACTTCATTGAGAAGCTTAACGAGTTGATCGGGGTCTTTAGCTTGAATTTCAAAATACCCTTCTGAAGAAATTAGCATGTCCACCGATCCAGCAAACAAACCAACTCCCTTTTGGAGAATCAGTACATGCGTACACACTTTTTCTACTTCATCCAAAAGGTGTGAGGCCAACAAAATGGTTGTTCCCATTTGAGAAATTTTCTTGACCAGCTCTCGGATTTGAAAAATTCCTTGAGGATCCAAACCATTGGTGGGCTCATCCAAAATTAAAATTTCAGGATCGTTTAGTAGGGCAGAGGCTATTGCAAGCCGTTGTTTCATTCCTAGGGAAAATGTTCTGAATTTATCATTTTTTCGATCCAATAACCCCACCAATGCTAACTTTTCATCGATTTTATTCAACGAAACTTCTTTGATTCTGCACACCAATTTTAAATTTTGATACGCTGACATGTATGGATAAAAATTAGGTCTTTCGATAATAGCCCCTACTTTTTGTAAAGCCTTGTGTGTGCTGAGGTTGGAGTCAAACCACTCAAAACTTCCTGAACTTGGATTGATAACATTGAGGACCATGCCCAGCGTGGTTGATTTTCCACTTCCGTTGGGTCCTAAAATCCCGTAAACATTGCCTTTTTCAATCGAAAAAGAAAGGTTTTTTACAGCGTGAACACGACCGTAATTTTTGGAAAGATTGTGAAGGCGAAGTATCTGTTTCATGAGCAAGCTTACTGCTAAAACGAACTAAATTACATTTTGTTACTGAAAAGATAGTAACTTTGATAAAATTTTTTAGATGTCTGAGCCACGCATGTCGCAAAAAAAACCTTCGTATCCGATTTCGAATCTTCTTGAAGATTATTTGAATCGATACAACCGGTATATGAAAATTCCCATTTCTTATGAAGATTTGGAGCGCTTTTCGGGCTCGGTTTCGGTGTACAACCAAAAAGAGGAAGACACTCTTTGGATTCGTGTTTTTTATGCGGAACATGAACGTTCGGAAATTGATATGAATTTAAAAAAAGTATACACCCTGTTTCATTCAGACGGAAGCGAGGCCTCTCTACCGTATTTAAATGTTGATGCGATTGACTATTGCACCTTTGGGAATTCCAAGCCTTTTCGAATTAAAATTAGAAATATTTTAAATGATAATTTTGTTTATTTCTATGTAAAAAAAGCAGACGCTTCACGAATCTACGGATTGGCACTCGAACATATGTTGTCTCCTGATAATCTTAATTTTTTAGTCTATAAAAACACATTAATAGAGGAGCATATTGCGGGGATTCCTGGTGACGAATTTATCCAACACTTTTTACCCAAATGTTTGGAGTCTGAAAAAGCTCAAATCACGAAAGAATTTGTAAAATTCAATGAACGCTGCATGATTCGGCTTTTAGGAGATATGCGAGCATACAATTATGTGATTGTTCCTACACACGATTTTGACCAAGTAATTTATAAAATAAGAGCGATTGATTTTGATCAACAATCTTTTGAAAGCAACTTAAAGATTTATCGCCCTCAATTTTTCAAAGAAAATTATAAAATGGTGGAATTGGTTAAAAACAAACTCAACAAGGCATCTATAAATCAATACAAGATCGAAGAGCGATCCATTATTGCCAAACGACTGATTAGTTCGGGAGACCGTATTAAAAGATTAATGAATGCAATGATTTCAGATCATCTGGCTCCTCCAAAAAATATAGATATTTTGAAAAATCAAGTGTATCAATTGACTTTGGATCGCAATTTTTTAGCTTGCAATACGATGGGGCAAATTGTGCAAGCTGGCTTTGATTTTGTAAAAAGAAATTATGAGAGTCATGAAGCGCTAGGAATTCATTAATTCCAAAGATCTTCTGCGTTATCATCATACAAATCTTCGTCTTCGCTTTCCCATTCCAAGTCGTTTTCGGATTCTGCTTCGAATTGTTTATCAGGAGCGTCTTCCGGAAGCATTCCATGCGAATAAATCAAACTGGGGTAGCTTGTTCCCGATTGATGTTCGGCCGTATCCATGAGTTCTATTAAAAATGTCCACATGCTTAAAAAATCATAGACATAAATCAGTCTTTTTTGATCGTCAAAAAATTGACTTTCCAGAGTCGTGTTTGACATCAAGAGGGCTTCATCCATTCCTTCGCTCATGTCAAAAAGTGCAATTTCTTCTCCTTGATTCCATTCGTCATCACTCAGATAAAAGGAAGCCATTTCACTTCCTCCAAAACCAAATGCTTGAGTAATGGTGTTGTGAAATTCTTCGAAAGTCGCACTGGACTCAATTTCAATATCCCTAAAGATATCGTCTTTTTTGGAATCAAAAATTATTCTAAATCGATAAATCATTGTGTTGTTTTTTTGTGTTGGTTTCATGCAGCCACCAGTCCATTTGAATTCCAAATAAAATACTTGCTATAAACAAATGTATGGGTTGGCTGGCAAAGGGAAAATCCCCATAATACATAATAATTCCAGTTATTACCTCAAGACCGATGCATCCCAATATCCAATAAATATGACGTGTTTTTTCTTGTTGAGAAAAGCTCAATTTAAGGAGGTACAAATGAAGCATAACAACGGCTATAGAAAAAGATCGATGAATATAAAATACTACAGGCACATTGTCTAACCACTGGTTGGTTTGGTCGTATCCCCACAAGCCTACTTGAATATCTACAAATTGGCGCACTTGTGTCCCCATAATTATTTGCAAAAGCGTAAGTCCCAAAGCAACCCATAGCGTATTTCTCAAGACAAGGTTGCGAGTTGTTCTTGCGTAGGGTTTGAGTATCCACAATAACAAAGCAACAATCACTAAGGCCATGACCATGTGAATGGTAATTTTAAAGGGAGCCAAATTCGAATCAACAACGGTTTTGCCAAGCCAAGCTTGAAAACCCATTCCCAAAACTGCTAAAAACGAAAGTATGGAAATTCGTTTTTTATCTTTCCAAAATTGAAGCGAAAAAACAAACATGAGAACTGTGGCAAGACCTGCAAGAGCTCCTAACAACCGATTGATGAATTCTACCCACGTATGAAAGGGATTGAATTCGGCGTAATCATGTTTTGTGTAGGCTTCCCACTGAGTCGAATTGTAAGTAGATGAAGACACAAAATCGTATTTGGCAACCTGTAAGGACTCGTTTACTATGATGATATTTCCTTTATTATAACTGTGATTTGGTGTCCATTCCAATTGTGCATGATCTGTAGGTGGAATCAAATAGCCAAAACACTTAGGCCAATCAGGACACCCCATACCGCTTCCCGTCATGCGAACCACAGATCCCGCCAAAATGACTCCATACACCAAAATGAGGGTTGATTTTGCAATAAAATAAAACCGTGAATTCATATATATTCGTTTCAGTTTTGAGTATTTAGCCCCAATTCGCTTGCTTTTTCAAGCAATATTTTTTTAGCAGGTTCGTATTCGTTTGGAATATCCCCATCCAAAATAGCCTCTTTGATGTACTCTTTTAATATACCAATTTCGCGACAAGGAGATAAGCCAAAAATTTCCATTATTTCTTCCCCAGTTATAGGAGGTTGAAAGTTTCGAATGCTATCTTTTTCTTCAACTTCGATAATTTTTTCTCGTACCAACTTAAAATTTTGATGGTATCTTTTGAAACGATTAGGGTTTTTTGTGGTGATATCTGCTTCACAAAGGGTGATCAAATCATCTACATATTCCCCTGCGTCAAAAACAAGTCTTCTTACAGCCGAATCGGTAACAGTTTCCTGAGACAATACAATCGGTCGCGAACTCATGAACACCAATTTTTGAACGTATTTCATTTTATCGTTCAAAGGCATCCGAAGTCGTTTGAATAATTTAAATACCATTTTAGCTCCTACGAACTCATGAGCGTGGAAAGTCCAACCTACTTTTTTGCTAAATTTTTTGGTGGGTGCCTTTCCAATATCATGCAAAAGGGCAGCCCAACGCAACCACAAATTATCTGTATTTGGACAAATATTATCAACGACTTTCAGGGTATGATAAAAGTTATCTTTGTGAAGTTGGCCTTCTATTTCTTCAACACCTTTCAGAGCTGTTAGTTCGGGAAGAATAAAGTGGAGCAAACCGGTTTTTTCAAGCAATAAAAACCCTTTAGAAGGTTGAGGTGTTAGCAATATTTTATGAAGTTCGTCAACAATTCGCTCGTTGGAAATAATCTCAATTCTGTTTTTTTGTTCATGAATAGCTTGAAGCGAATCCGGGTGAATGGTAAAGTTTAGTTCGGTTGCAAAACGAATAGCGCGAAGCATTCGTAACGGATCGTCGGAATACGTAATGCTAGGATCAAGAGGAGTGCGAATGCATTTGTTTTTTAAGTCATTGACACCGTCAAATGGGTCTATTAGCGTTCCAAAATTTTTAGCATTCAAGCCAAATGCTAGCGCATTGATAGTAAAGTCCCTTCGTTTTTGATCGTCTTCCAAAGAACCGTTTTCTACAATCGGTTTGCGACTGTCTTTTTGGTAGCTTTCTTTACGAGCACCGACAAATTCAATTTCCAAATCACCGGACTTAATCATAGCGGTTCCAAAATTTTTAAAAATTTGAACTTTGGGTTGGTGTGGCAATGCTTTGGCTACTTTTTTTGCCAATTCGATACCGCTTCCAACAGCTACAATGTCAATATCTTTTGGAGTTCCTCTTTCTAACAAAAAGTCACGTACAAAACCTCCAATAACATAACATTCCAAATGCAAAGCGTCGGCTGTGTCGGAAATGATTCTGAAAATGGAATCTGTAAGAGCGTGTTTGTAGCTGTTATGATGCATTTTATGGTCGAATAACCACAACCGAACCGTCTGACTCAATCTTTACAAGAGTGGAAGGTGTTCCTGTGGCTTCTTTTTCTTGCAAATTTACAACATAGTCTACCTGTTCCAAAATATTGAGTGTTATTTCGTCAAAGGATTGTGGAGTTTTTTTTCCACTTTCATTGGCAGAGGTTGATACAATGGGTTTGTTGAATTGAGTCAATATTTTTTGACAAAATGAATGGTTGGGAATTCGAATGGCGATAGAACCGTCTTGAGCGATTAGGTTGGGGGCTAAGTTTTTGGCTTTGGGATAAATGATTGTCAATGGTTTGGTAGCTTCGACGATGAGTTTTTTTGCCAAAACGGGAACGGTATCCACGTAGTTTTCAATCATTGTTATGTCTTTCATCAAACAAATTAACGCTTTGGAATCGGATCTGTTTTTTAGGGTGAAGATTTTGGAAACGGCTTTTTGGTTTGTGGCATCACAACCCAGTCCCCACACAGTATCTGTAGGGTATAAGATGGTTTTTCCTTTTTGCAAAAAACTACAACTTTGATTTATTTGATGCTTAAAATCCACAGTTAAAAATTCAGTTAAATGGGTTCTTTTCTCTTCGAAGGAGCCATAGTTTAATATATCGCATAAAGATACCATAAGATTGAAT
>JAURCF010000089.1 GCA_030828565.1 Flavobacteriaceae bacterium | reverse complement strand
TTTGGAGGTTCGTGTTTTCCCAAAGACATCAAAGCCCTCAAAAAATCAGGACAAGAAGCCAACCTTCAGTTTTCGATTTTAGAATCGGTCATTGATGTAAACGAGCAACAAAAAACTGTGTTGTTTTCCAAAATCAAAGCCTATTTCAACAACCAACTTGCAGGCAAAAAAATAGCCGTTTGGGGATTGGCATTCAAACCCGATACCGACGACATTCGAAAAGCCCCCGCCCTTGAAATGATTCATAAACTTTTAGATGAAAAGGCATTAATTACAGTTTTTGACCCCGAAGCCATGCCCAATGTAAAAAAGGAATTGGGAAATAGCATTGCCTATTCAAAAACCAAAGAAGAAGCGCTCAAAGAGGCCGATGCGCTATTAATTTGCACGGAGTGGGACGAATTTAAAACGGCCGACACCGCTATTTTTAAAAGCCGCATGCACACCCCCGTTGTTTTTGACGGAAGAAATATTTTCAACCCAAAAACAATGAAGAAAAACCAAATCACATACTTTTCCGTAGGAAGACCCTAATCAATTATAATTGATTTTTTGAAAATAATTACTGTCATTCACAATAAATTGGCTTGATTTTTGTTACCTAATAAAGGAAACCAAAAAACGTTGCTTTTTAAAAGCAATACCAATTAACGAAATGACAGGAAAACAACCCAATTACTGTTGTTCAAACAGTGTATGTTTTAGTCGCAACATTTCAGAAGATGTGAACCCCCAACACACTAAGCAGCTATGACCTACAACCCTTCCAAGCAAATGCGCATTATAAAATCGATACCCAGGCTGTTTGACATCCTCATTTTAGTTATTGCAGCATATCTATTCCCAGTTTCTATAGATTTTTCAACATCGTTTATCATCTATGCAATTTTGTTATGGAAGCTAATCGCCTATTTCTCCAACATCTACTTTTGGGTAAGTTACATGCGATTGGTGGTAATTTTTTTCCGTTTGGGAGTCCATTTTTTGTCTTTTTTAGGGGGCTTGTTTGCGTACATAGGCATTTTTAAAATGCCAGACCTCAGTCGGGAGCAACTGCTACATTATTTCCTGTTCAGTGCTCTAGTTATTTTTATTATCCATTTGCTTTGGTTTTTGATTATTGTTCGATACAACAGACTCATCAATCGTCGACCGTTATCCACCCTACTTATCGGAAACACCCCCCAAATATTCGAACTAAAAGCGGTACTAGCTAATAGAACCGACTTTGGGTTTCGTGTTGATCACCACCTAAAAATCAAGACTATGAAATCGGTGATTGCTCAAATCGACCCAAAGCGTACCCGAGTGATTTTTTGTTCCCTCAAAGAATTTTCAGAGCAAGAAGTTGTGGTCTTACAAAAGTTTACTCATAATCATTTTATTGACCTAAAGTTTTTGGCAGACTTGGACATTGTTTTCAATCATGCAACGATTCAAGAATACATCGATTATTTGCCTATAATTTCGATTCGCGAAACGCCTTTAGAAAGAGAATCCAATCGGTATGTCAAACGGATGCTCGACATTTTGGTGTCTTTGCTTGTTATTTTATTTGTCTTGTCTTGGCTTTACCCCATTTTATGGATATTGATTCGCGTCACTTCAAAAGGCCCTGCAATTTTTTCTCAAAAACGAAACGGACTCAACAATCAAGTCTTTCATTGCTTCAAGTTCCGATCCATGCGACATAACAACAGCACTTCTCAGGCAACTCAGGAAGATGATCGCATTACCCCTATTGGTAAATTTATCCGAAAAAAGAGCATCGATGAGCTTCCTCAGTTTTTCAATGTATTGTTGGGCGACATGTCTGTCGTTGGTCCGCGTCCGCACATGGAGGCACACAACCAAAAATTTGCAGAAAAAACAGGAACATTCGCTTTCCGTCACATGGTTAAGCCGGGTATTACAGGGCTTGCACAAACCAAAGGATACCGAGGAGAGATCAAATCAGACGAAGACATTGTGAATCGTGTCAAATACGATATTTTTTACATCAAAAACTGGTCGTTCCTTTTGGATGTAAAGATTATTTTTCAGACAGTATGGTTAATGGTTTTTGGGGACAAAAAAGCCTACTAAAAGAATTGGTAAAAACACATTCAAAAGCCGTTGCTCTTCTTATCTTTGCGGTTCAAAACAAATAGCATGAATATTTTAGTCATTGGAAGCGGCGGACGTGAACATACCTTTTGTTGGAAACTCGCCCAAAGCCCGTTGTGTAAAAACCTATATGCAGCTCCAGGAAATGCAGGAACAGCAGCCATTGCAAACAACCTTGCCATCTCGGTAACGGATTTTCCAGCACTCAAAAAAGCAGTTTTAGACCACCAAATCACTATGGTCGTAGTGGGACCAGAAGATCCCTTAGTCAATGGCATTCACGACTTTTTTCGCAACGACCCACAACTCCAGCAGGTGGCTGTTATTGGGCCTCAACAAAAAGCGGCGCAATTGGAAGGCAGTAAAGAGGTTGCCAAAGAATTCATGAAGCGTCATAACATTCCTACGGCGGCTTACGAAAGTTTTACCAAAGAAACGGTTGAGCAAGGAGTAGCCTATCTTTCTCAAATTCCTGCGCCTTACGTTCTCAAAGCAGACGGATTGGCAGCCGGAAAAGGGGTGTTGATTCTCAATGACCTTGAAGAAGCTCAAATCGAATTGCGGGCCATGTTGGTCGATGAAAAATTCGGAGCGGCTAGCAACAAGGTAGTTATTGAAGAGTTTTTGTATGGAATTGAGTTGTCTTGTTTTGTGTTGACTGATGGGAAAAACGCTCTCACACTTCCCATGGCAAAAGATTACAAACGCATTGGAGAAGGCGACACAGGGCTCAACACTGGAGGAATGGGAGCCATTTCACCCGTGCCTTTTGTTGATGAGATTTTTATTCAAAAAATCGATGAACGTATTGTAAAACCTACCATTGAAGGGCTTCAAAAAGACAACACTCCTTTTCACGGATTTGTTTTTATTGGTTTAATCAAAGTCGGAGACGATCCGTTTGTAATAGAATATAACGTACGAATGGGCGATCCCGAAACGGAAGTAGTCATTCCAAGAGTAAAGAACGATTTGGCGGCCTTATTTCAAGCTGTAGCCGATCAAACCCTAGACCAGGTTTCGTTAGAAATTGACCCCCGATCGGCGACCACAGTCGTGGCAGTTTCGGGAGGATACCCTCAAGCCTACGCAAAAGGAAAAACCATTACTGGAATAAACAAGGTAAAAGATTCTATTGTTTTTCATGCGGGAACTACTACCAAAAACAACGATGTAGTCACCAACGGAGGACGTGTTTTAGCGGTAACTTCTTTTGGAAACAACTTTAAAGAAGCATTGAGTACGTCCTATCAAAGTTTGCAGCAAATTTCGTTTGATGGAAAATACTATCGAAAAGACTTAGGATTCGATTTATAAAAACGAATGCGCAGAAGGATCTTTGTCTTCTTCGTTTGCGTCGTTGAATTTTTTCAACTGCAAGATCCAGTACATCATAGCTGCGCTTCCAACCAATACAAACAACCAATTGACAATATTGGCAAGCGTCCAACTTTCCATTTCAAGAGCGCGAAGCATATCGAGCGGAGCGAACAATACGTTGACAAACAAATTTTCAATAAACTGAAATAGATCTTTCATTACAGAAACAGTATTATATTTACAGCACAAAAGTACAAAAACCCAAGATGATAACAAGTTTTTTTAACAAATCAAATCCTATACAAGGAATCCTGTTGTCCGGACTTCTGATTGGACTTGTTTTGCATCAATTTTGGGAAGTATGGAACTTCATATATTTTGCACACATGGGAATGGTATTGACCATCCTTTTTCAGCATCACCGCATTGCGGGTGTCTTTCCTTTTGCTCATCAAAACACATATTTAGAGGCATTTGCCACCTTGTTCATGATTTGCCACCCTGAAGTCATTGCTTCGCCAACAACAATAGCGGCTTATCTTTTTGTATTGTTTGCCTTTCGACAGTTTCTAACGATACCCTTTGTAGAAAACCCGCTTCGAAACATCTTCAATAGCGGCTTAAGCTTGGGCATTGCCGTAATGATATTTGCACCTTCTTT
>JAURCF010000081.1 GCA_030828565.1 Flavobacteriaceae bacterium | reverse complement strand
TGGAATTATAAATTCTATGTTGAGAATTTGAGGGTCAGCGTACTCTTGAAGTTTGTAGGAAAATCCCAACGGATCGTTGAGTTTAATGAGTCCACTGAAAATAAATAGAACTCCAACAAAAATCCGAACAAATTGCGTTAAGACAGCGGATAGTGACATTTTTATTGGTTTTTTTGTAGATGAATAAGCGCAAATACCGCATAATTAATCATGTCTTGGTAATTAGCGTCAATCCCTTCACTGACTAAGGTTTTTCCCTCGTTGTTTTCAATTTGTTTAACACGTAGCAATTTTTGAAGGATCAAATCAGTAAGCGAACTTACTCGCATATCGCGCCATGCCTCGCCATAATCGTGGTTTTTATCTTCCATCAATTGTTTGGTAACCTCCACATGTTTGTTATACAAATCTAGTGCTTGATTGAGAGACAAGTCGGGCTGTTCAACAATGCCCTTTTCGATTTGAATAAGTGCCATTACAGAATAATTAATGATGCCTATAAATTCAGAAACTTCTCCTTCGTTCACCTTTCGAACCTCATTTTGCTGTAAACTTCGAATTCGTTGGGCCTTAATAAATATTTGATCTGTCAATGAGGAAAGCCTTAAGATACGCCATGCGCTCCCGTAATCTTTCATTTTTTTACTAAAAAGGGAACGACATTGATCAATGACTTGATCGTATTGTTGAGAAGTATGATGCATGAATTACAATCTATTTTCCGTAAATTTCGGGCAAATTTTTGAATTGGAATCCCTATTTTTATAAAAAATTTCCAAAGATTATCAACTGATTTGTATTAAAACTATGACGATTCACTGTAACGGCACCCCTATAGATTGTAAAAGTCCAAAAGTTATGGGGATTTTGAATGTCACTCCTGACTCATTTTATGATGGGGGAAAATTCAACAATCAGGCGCAAATTGTCCTTCAAGTTAAAAACATGTTGGATCAAGGAGCTACTTTTATTGATGTAGGAGGGTATAGCTCACGACCAGGTGCCGAGAATGTTTCGGAAGAAGAGGAACTGAATCGAGTCATTCCTGTCATTGAACTTATTGTGGAAAAGTTTCCAAAAGCGATAATCTCTATTGATACATTTCGAAGTCGAGTAGCACGCAATGCAATTGCATCGGGAGCTTCTATTGTCAACGACATTTCGGCGGGATCACTCGATGTTGCAATGATGGATACTGTTGCTGAATTAAAAGTACCCTATATCATGATGCATATGCAAGGGACTCCTCAAACTATGCAAGATCAACCGAAATACAATCATATCGTTTTAGAAATTGCTGATTTTTTTAAAAAAAAATTAGAAAAAGCTACCTTATTAGGTATCAAAGAATTGATAATTGATCCGGGGTTTGGGTTTGGAAAAACTGTAGCTCACAATTATGAAATACTTCAAAATTTATCCAATCTTACTGCTTTTGGAGTTCCTGTTTTGGCAGGTGTATCAAGAAAATCGATGATTTACAAACCCTTAAACACTTCACCCGAAGAGGCTTTAAATGGAACAACAGCTTTGCATATGGCAGCTTTGATGAACGGAGCTGGTGTTCTTCGGGTTCACGATGTTAAGGAAGCTTTTGAAACAATCATACTCTTTAATAAACTCCAATCGTCATAGCCATTTTTTTTATGTATTTTTAAAAAAAATTTACCCTTGGGAAAATTCGACTTTTTAGAGCTCAGCATTATCGATATTGTCGATGTGGTATTGGTTGCCATTCTTCTTTATTATGTGTATCGACTTGTTAGGGGCACTGCAGCTATTAAAATTTTTATCGGCATTGTCATTATCTACTTAATTTGGAAATTGACAGACGCACTTAACATGGATGTGTTAAGCAATATTCTCGGGAAGTTTATCAGTGTTGGAGTTTTTGCCCTTATTGTTGTTTTTCAGCAAGAAATCAGGAAGTTTTTACTCCTTCTTGGTTCTCCCAAATTGTCCAACCGCAAGAGTGTAGTACGTTATATGAATTTTTTTAAAAGAAGTTCCATGGCTTTGGAAATTGATAGTGATATGCTTATTGATGCCTGTATAACATTAGGTCAAAACAAGACCGGTGCACTTATTATTTTGGAACGCAATAACGATCTGGACTTTGTAAAAGGCTCTGGAGATCCTGTTTCGTTAAAAGCTTCAATTCCCGTTATTGAAAGTATTTTTTTTAAAAACAGTCCGCTACACGACGGAGCTATTATCATTGAAGGAGACACGATCACCGCTACCCGTGTGGTTCTTCCTGTATCGGATAACAAACAAATTCCAGCTCGTTTTGGATTAAGACATCTTGCAGCAATTGGAATTACTGAAAAAACAGACGCCTTGGCTTTGGTAGTATCCGAAGAAACTGGAATAATTTCGTATATCAAAAATGGGGAGTTTTCGTATTTTAAAGACAACGAAACTTTAAAAAAACTATTGGCAGAGGATTTGTCTTAAGCAACCGCATCTTCTTTTAAAAACTGAACTTTATACAAGTTTTTATACAATCCATCTTTTATTTTTAACAGCTGTTCGTGAGTTCCTGTTTCGACAATTTTTCCTTGATCCAAAACAATAATTTTGTCTGCATTTTGAACCGTTACCAATCGATGAGCTATGATTACAGAAGTTTTTCCTTCCGTAATTTTTTTCATTGCACTTTGAATTAATTCTTCAGAATTGGTATCGACCGAAGAGGTGGCTTCATCCAAAACCAACAAAGCAGGATTACCAACATAAGCTCTTAAAAATGCAATGAGTTGGCGTTGGCCTGATGAAAGCATAATACCCCTTTCTTTGACGTTGTAATCATATCCTCCCGGCAAACTCATTATGAATTCATGAACACCAATTCGCCTTGCTGCATCAATAACTTGGGACTTTGTGATGGTATCGTCCCAAAGCGTAATATTATTTAAAATAGTGTCTGCAAATAAAAATACATCCTGTAATACAACCGCCATTTGTGAACGTAAAAAAGTTAAATCGTAAGAAGAAATGGGTTGGTTGTCTAAATAAATATTTCCAGCATTGATCTCGTAGAAACGATTCAATACATTGACAAGAGTTGTTTTCCCTGATCCTGTAGCTCCGACAATAGCAAGGGTTTGTCCAGGTTCAACTTCAAACGATATTTTTTTCAAAACGGGTTCATTTTCTTTATAAGAAAATTCAACATTATCAAAACAAAGATGTCCTTTAATTTCTGTGGGTTGATTTTCTCCCAAATTGGCAATAGTGCTTTGGGTATCCAAAATAGTAAACACACGATTGGAGGCAATCATCCCCATCTGAAGCGTATTGAATTTATCTGCTATTTGCCGTAACGGACGAAACAACATTTGCGACATTTGAATAAACAAAAAAATAGTTCCTAATGAAACATCCGAATTTTGTGCAATAACGTTCATGCCTCCAAACCAAACAATAAGTCCAACCGTAATTGAAGTGGAAAGTTCAGCAATGGGAAAGAAAATAGAATTGTACCAAACTGTTTTTAACCAGGCTTTTTTGTGTTGTTCATTAATTTCTTTGAATTTCTTATATTCAATTTGTTCACGAGTAAAAAGCTGAACGATTTTCATTCCTGTAATACGTTCTTGGACAAACGAATTTAAATTTGCGACTTGAGTTCTTACGTCATCAAAGGCTTTTTTCATTGCCTTTTGAAACTTTCGAGTTGCAAATAAAATAAAGGGCAGCACCAAAAACACAAGCAATGCCAACTCCCAACTTACCGCTAACATTACTACAACTACTATTAGCATTTTTAGCAAATCGGCAATAATCATAAACAGTCCTTGGCTAAAAATACTGGCAATGGTTTCGATATCACTAACGGCTCGTGTTACCAATCTTCCTACCGCCGAAGTATCGTAATATGCCATTTTAAATCGTACCATATGCTTAAAAAGACGAATCCTAATATCTCTAATTACCTGTTGCCCTAACCAATTGGCATAATAAAGGAAAAAAAATTGGAAAACGACTTCCAAAAACAAGGCTCCCAACATGAGTGAAATCATCAAAACCAATCCGTCGTAATCCTTCAGTGAGATGTAGTCATCTACTGTTATTTTTAACAAATAAGGTGTAAGCGTAGAGAACACTGAAAGTAAAATGGCCGCAAACATCACAAATACAAACACCCCTCGGTAAGGGCGGGTATAAGTCATAAGTCGCTTGAGCAATACTGTGTCTAAAATTTGTCCTCTTGCTTTGTTATCCATCAGTTTTTATTAATTCGTTGGGGTATCCTACTTCGGTAAGATACAAACCATGTGCGGGAACAGAAAATCCAGCATTGCTTCTGTCTTGACTCTTCAGCACTTCTAGAAAGTGTGAAACGGGGCGTTTTCCTTGCCCTATTTCCAAGAGCGTTCCCACAACGGCGCGGACCATATTACGCAAAAAACGATTAGCGGTAATCGTAAAGACGCTATACTCTTCATGAGGTTTCCAACCCGCTTTGGTAATATCACATTCAAAAGTCGATACATCGGTATTGCTTTTAGAAAAGCATTTAAAATTATTATGCTCCAACAACAACTGAGCTGTCTGATTCATAACATGATAGTCAACATTTGATTTCAAACGATATGCAAACGATTCCAAAAAAGGGTTTTTAGTCTCATAAACCCAATATTCGTAAGTGCGATAAATGGCATCAAAACGGCAATGAGCACTATCAGACACTCGAAACAAATTTTTAATTACGATATCTTTTGGAAGCAAAGCATTCATTTTAAAAACAAAATCGTCCGCATTTTCCAATTTCTGATCAGTATCAAAATGAGCAAACATTTGTTTTGCATGGACTCCAGTAT
>JAURCF010000067.1 GCA_030828565.1 Flavobacteriaceae bacterium | reverse complement strand
TCGGAAGTGTTTCCCAAATACAAAAGCACAAATTTGGACGCATAACGATCTACAATTTTCTTGTCAATAGGATATTCACTATAAAAGGCTTCTCGAACCGTATTGGGCATTACCACTACCCTTTTGGGGTTTATGGAAGTGCGTTTAATCAATTCGTTTTTGGCAAAGGATGTGACAACAACTACCGCTGTAGCTTGACGAACATAGTATTCTTCGGCAAGTCTCCAACGTTTGATGGAAATCAATAAATTTCCTGGAAAGCGTTGCACGTGTCGGTAATATTTCATGATTTCGGGTCGATTTTCATGAAGGTCCAACACAATGGGCAGTGAAAAAGAGTCGTTGGCATAAAATGCCGCAGAAGCCACCTGAAGGTCATGAACGTGTAGGGCTTCAATTCCGTTGCTTTTGATAAAATGGCGAATTTTTTTGGCGACACTAATTTTATAAAAAGGGATCGAATAGGCAAGCGCAGATAATTTGTAGAGCAGTTTGGAACAATAATACCGACGCACTTCAATGTTGAGAACTGATTCGTTGGGGATGTATTTTTTTTCAAACGAAAAGCAAAATAAAAACACCTCATGTCCTGCTTCCAGAAGCGCTTCAGCTTCGTGAGTTACCCGAGGATCTGTGGGATACGGAGCGTCTAAAATCATTCCAATTCGCATGATTAGTTCTGTTTTCGTTCTGCATACACAGCGTAGTAGCGCGGTGTAATGTTGCGTAACAATGGTCGAATTCCTATTTTGCTGGATGGGTTTTTCCAGTAAGCCCGTTCTTTAATTTCCCATCCTGTTTTTTCCAAAAGCCAATCAAATTGCCAATCTTCAAACTCATGGTAATGACGATCCCATGGATCTGTTTTACTACGATAGGCAGCCGCAAACCATAGTTTTAGAGGGACTGTAACTAACAATTTGTCGGCAGGTAAATGTTGTAAAACTGTAAACGGAGATAGCAAATGCTCAAAAATCTCAAAAGAGGTTACCAAGTCTACTTTGGGCGATACTTCGATTTGAGGATTGAAATCCAAATCCTGTCCTTGTGTGTTTTGCACTTTGTATCCGTGCTGTTGCATAATTTCTGAAAAAGGATTTTTGACTCCTAAATCCAATATACGAGCAGGTGCTGGAAGAATTCGCTGCAGCATTTTCAAAGTAGCATCGTATCGTTTTTGAGGGATTTTTTTATACACGTAACGCTTTTTTAAATTGAAACAACACAAAGAAAAACAATATCAAGTATGCACTCATAGAAATCCACCAGCCTGTTTGAATGACTTTGGGGCGAAACTGGAATCGAATTGTATGAGTTCCCGGAGGGATTTCGAGGGCTCTTAATAGGTAATTTACCTTAAAATAAGAAATCGGTTTGTCGTCAATAAAAGCGTCCCAACCCTTTGGGTAATACACTTCTGAAAATACTGCCAACTGCTTGTGGGTGGTGTTTGTTTTATAAATCAATTCATTGGGCTTGTAAGAATGTAATGTGATTTGAGCAGTGCTATCTTTTCGGTAAACCTGATTATCACGATCTCGTGTAAGTGCCACAAGTTGCAAATCGGTATCCTTTAATGCAAGCAATTCAGTATTTGCATCGGGAACAGCTTTGAGTTGGTTTACAAACCAAGCATTGCCGTATGCGTTTGGATTTTTAGAAACCCCCAATGGATTGTTTTCGGAGGGCTGAATGATGTATTTGATATTCATCATATTGATCACCTGACTGTGATTGTTGGCAATATGAAAATCATACAACTCCTGAAAACGTTGAGGCTTAGCAGCATGATAACCCCCAATTGCGTTGTGGAAATAAGCCGTTCTGGCATGAGACAAACGCAAGTTAGGCTCGTAAACCCTATAATGTGTAGTGTCATTTAGAATTGCTCTATCAGCGCGAGTCGGTTGAAAAGCTTGTTCAACTTTTCGTTTGGAAACAAATTGATCAGCGTTTACATACTCCTTATTCACTCCCACCAAATCTAACAGCAACAACAGTACTACACTAGCAAAAGCAATGCGTTCTTTGATAATTTGCCTTGTCCATAAACCCAATGCAACAAAGATTGCAACAACAAATCCTAAGGAACGAAGTGTATCCGACAGTAAAACTTGTTGCCGTTCTTCAATCAACGGTTTTAATATTTCAGGATAGGCAGCAAAAATTTCATTCGTAGAAACAAACGAAAATAAAGAATTTCCTAACAAGGCAATTCCCCCTAGCAATCCAATTAGAATTCCCATGGTGGAAAGCAATACTTTTGTTTTTTGTTGCAAATCAATATGTTTTGAAAAAAAAGATTGCAATCCAAAAACAGCTAGAATTGGAATGCAAAACTCTAGCAAAACCTGTATTGAAGAAAGCGCGCGAAATTTATTGTAAAGTGGAAAATAATCAATCATTGCATCGGTGAGAAGTGGAAAATTTTTACCCCAAGAAAGCAGCAAAGAAATCACCGCTCCTGCAATTAACCATTTTTTTAAAGATCCTTTATAAAGAAACAGTCCAATTACAAAAAAGAAAACTACTACAATTCCTACATAGGCAGGAGCAGCAACAATGGGCTGATCTCCCCAATACAAACTCGCATATTGTATAATTTGCTGGGCACTTTCCGGGTCAATGCTTCTTAAAAAACTCACAAAGGGACCTTCGCTATCAAAAGAATCTGCATTTCCGCCTCCCATAAACCTTGGAATAAGGAGGTTCATACTTTCCAAAATTCCGTAGCTGTATTCGGTTATGTAATCGTACGAAAGTCCAGAGGAAACAATCGTATCGGTTCCGTCAGGCAAAATGGTGAGTTCGCTCTGTCCTCGTGTACTAAACGGCGTATATTCTTGAGTTGCGAGAATCAAAGGAGCATTCATCATTACGGCTAATAAAGCAGCTACAAAAAGTCCTGAAAGTGATTTTAAAAAGGGTTGTAAGGTGTTTTTTTGAATAGCATTCCAAAACATAACAGCACCTATAACCAATACCAAAAGAAGTAAATAATAAGTCATTTGGTAATGATTGGCATGGATTTGAAGCGCCAAGGCAATCGCTGTTAAAAGCCATCCCCAATTTCTGTGAGTTCCAAAAGACATCAAAATACCTGCTACAACCAATGGCATATACCCAATGGCAAGGGCTTTGGTATTGTGCCCCACGCCCAAGATGATGATGAGATAGGTTGAAAATCCAAAAGCCAAAGCCCCAAAAACGGCATAGCGCATTTTGACCTTAAGTGAAATCAGTAATAAATAAAAAGCAAATAGGTATAAAAAAAGATAATCTGCAGGGCGCGGTAAAAAACGAATGCTTAAATCCAATGCTCTTAAAAAATCAGAAGAAAATCGAGTACTTACCTGATAAGAAGGCATACCTCCAAATGCATTGTCCAACCAATATGGTTCTTCATGGTATTGATTGCGATGTTCTGTAATTTGACGCGACATTCCCGAAAATTGAGTGATGTCAGATTGTTCGATGACCTTTCCTTCCAAAACTGGATAGAAATAAACGAGAGACACTACAACAAAAGAAAGGATGCACAAAAGATGGGGTAGTAGAAATTTCAATTGTTTCATATTACTCAATTTCTTCAAAATCAATGTATTCACCAACTTTCTCGGAAGTCTTTGTTTTCTTTTTGGGAGGTTTTGCAGAAGTCGATTGATTTTGTGAAGCCTGACTCATTTTTTTTTCCAATCTTCTAAAAAAAAATCGCATTGCATAGGGGAGCAACAATTTAATCAAATAATAAATTGTTAGAACAATAAGTATGAATTTTAAAAGCGCCATAATCGTTCCCGCGGTTTTGTCTTTCAAAAATACAATTATTGATAAGAATAGCCTATTGGGTGTTCCCTTAAAATCAAAATTCTAGTATCTTTGGTGATAAATCATCTTTTTAGAAACAATTGTCTAAACATTTAGTCATCACGCAAAACTCATGAAAGCAAGGTCTTATCTTTTTAGTATTTTTTTGGCAGCAGTCTCATTTGTAGGATGGTCGCAATACACAGAAACCATTAATTCGAATCGTCCTGGAGTCTCTTTTGGGTCATTTTCAGTGGGTAAAGGCGTTCTTCAAGCCGAAGCGGGTTTTGGATTTACGCAATGGGAACACGAAAAATTTAACAACGCTACAGTTAGTGGGCAAGAATATGAGATTGCTCTGCGTTATGGATTTTGGAAAGAAGAGCTTGAAGTAATGTGGGAAGCTACCTATCTCATGGATGAGCTAACTAACACTACTTTTTCGCCTGCTTTAGTGTCCAATCGAAAAGGGTTTCGAAAACATACAATTGGATTCAAATACTTAGTATTTGACCCGTTTCGAAATGTGGACCGTTACAAACCCAACTTGTACAGTTGGAAAGCCAATCAAGGAATAAAATGGGTTGATTTAATCCCTGCAGTAGCTGTGTATGCCGGAGCCAATATTGTTTTGGACGAGACATATCCCTTTGATGATGTTTATAACGAATTGTTTTACAATCCGTTTGACCCTTTGGTTGAACCTACTATCAGTCCAAAAGTAGCCGTTTCTACTCAAAATCATTTTAAAGAAACCTGGGTGTTTGTAACCAATGTAAGTTATGATCGAATTGGAACCGATTATCCTAGTTTGAGTTATATATTAACGCTAACTCATAACCTTTCAAATCCTCAGTGGTCAGTTTATTTAGAACACCAAGGAATTCGAAGTGACATTTATTCCGACGTATTGATGCGAGGAGGAGTCGCCTACTTGGTATCGACAGACTTACAGCTAGAAACCAGTGTAGGAAGCAGTCTCAAAACAACTCCAAGTATGCTAACTGCTAATATTGGCGTTTCATACCGATTGGATTGGCACAACAGCGAAATTCCTCAAGATCGAAGAATCGCCAAAGAAATGCGTAGCAAAGCAAAGGCAGAAAAAAGACTGGATAGAAACAATAAAAAAGCACGGAAAAAACAAGAGAAAACAGCCAAAAAAGCCGCTAAAAAAAGAGCCAAAGCCGAACGAAAACGACAAAAAGACTAAGCAAATGCTATGATTTCCGTCCACCCCATCAACAATCAAACAGAACTAACCGAATTTATAAAGTTTCCTTTTAAGCTCTATAAAAACTGTCCTTATTGGGTTCCTCCGATAACAAAGGAAGAAAAGGCGTTTATGGATCCTTTAAAAAATCCTGTTTTCAAAAACGCAGAAGCCTCTTTTTTTGTTGCCAAAAAACAAGGAAAAATAGTCGGAAGAATAGCCGCAATCGTAAATTGGGTTGAAGTCAATCAACAACAAAAACGGAAAGTTCGTTTTGGTTGGTATGATGTTGAAGATGATATTCAAATTAGCAAAAAGCTTTTAGAAGCTGTAATCTCCTTTGGAAAACAAAAGAAACTGGACTTCATAGAAGGTCCGGTTGGATTTTCCAACATGGACAAAGCCGGGCTGCTCTGTGAAGGGTTCGATAAACTCAATAGCATGAATACTTGGTATCATTATCCCTACCAAAAAGATCACCTGGAAACACTGGGATTTTCGACCGCATCGGAATGGTTGGAATTTGCAATAACAATTCCGATTTATGCAAATTCTCCAGAAAAATTAAAGCGAATATCAAAAATTGTTTTGAAACGATACTCGTTAAAAGTCCTTCAATTTAAATCAACCAAAGAGTTGATTCCGTTTGTAGATAAAATGTTTGACTTACTAAACAACACCTATAACCAACTCGAATCGTTTGTTCCAATTCAAGAAGAACAAATCAATTATTATAAAGAAAAATATTTTCAATTCATTGATCCACAATATATTAAATGCATCACTCGTTCGGACGGAAAACTTATCGCTTTTGCTGTGATATTGCCCTTGTTTTCAAAAGCATTAAAAAAAGCAAACGGTTCGATGTTTCCGTTTGGGTTTTTTCACATTCTAAAATCACTGCATTTTCACGATACTGTTTCGACGTATTTAATTGGAATTTTGCCAGAATATCGTCAAAAAGGATTGAATGCTATACTTTTTGACGAGCTACATAAGACATTGGATCGCAAAGGAATTTATAAAATCGAAACCAACCCCACACTAAAAGAAAACAAAGCCATGCTTTCGCTATGGAAAAAATACCCACATCAATTAACAAAACGTCGTAGAACCTATCGCAAAGAAATTTAGGTGTTCAGAACCTTTGTTGTATTTTTGCGACTATGAATCAACAAGACACTATAATTGCGCTAGCAACTCCCTCAGGAATGGGTGCCATTGCAGTCCTTCGTATTTCAGGAGCACAGTCCATTGAGTCGGTAGATAAAGTCTTTCGTTCGATTCATCAGAAAAAACTTTTGGATCAAAAGTCGCATACTGTGCATTTGGGACATTTGTATCAAGATAATCGTGTGTTGGATCAGGTATTGGTTACCGTTTTTAAAAATCCTCATTCCTATACAGGGGAAGATGTGGTAGAAATATCCTGTCACGGTTCGGTTTATGTGCAACAACAAATTCTTCAACTGTTTGTGTCCAATGGGATACGCTTGGCGGATGCTGGGGAATTTACATTGCGTGCGTTTTTGAATGGTAAAATGGATTTGAGCCAAGCCGAAGCAGTTGCAGATTTAATTGCGTCTGAAAACCAAGGAGCTCATCAAATTGCCATACAACAAATGCGAGGAGGGTTTAGCAATCACCTAAAAGTATTGCGTGACGAATTGCTGCATTTTGCTTCTATGATTGAATTGGAGTTGGATTTTTCTGAAGAAGATGTGGCTTTTGCAGACAAAGACACTTTTTACAAATTGGTATTGAAAATAAAGGAAATTCTCCAAAATTTATTGGACTCATTTTCCACAGGAAATGTTCTCAAAAATGGCGTTCCTGTTGCTATTGCGGGCAAACCCAACGCAGGGAAATCATCGTTGCTCAACGCCTTACTCAACGAAAACAAAGCCATTGTTTCTGATATTGCAGGAACTACTCGAGATAGCATTGAGGATACGCTTATAATTGAGGGTATTGCATTTCGCTTTATTGACACTGCTGGACTTCGAGAAACTTCCGACACCATTGAAGCTATTGGAGTTGAGCGAGCCAAAAACCATATTTCCAATGCGCGAATTTTACTTTATTTATTTGATCAACTGGACAACCAACCCTATGAAGTAGTTGCGGATTTAAAGAAATTTTACAGAGAGCATTTAACAATTATATTGGTGCAAAATAAAAGCGACTTGTTGGATAAAAAGACTCCAAATGATTTTACAAATCAACTGGACAAAATGGGTGTAAAACAATACATTTCGACTGCAATTCAAATGAGTCTTAAAGAAGAGCAATCCTTGGATTCATTGAAAAAATCATTGGTTGATGAAATCAATGACCGCCCAACAATTGGAAATACAGTTGTGAGTAATGCACGACACTTCGAGTTGTTGCAAAAAGCACTTAAAAGTATTGTTCTTGTTCAAGAAGGTTTGGAACACAAGCTTTCAGGCGATTTACTCGCCGTCGATCTTAGAGAAACTATTCATCATTTGGGAGAAATTACAGGTGAAATCACAACCGATGATTTGCTTGGAAATATCTTTTCGAGTTTTTGTAT
>JAURCF010000056.1 GCA_030828565.1 Flavobacteriaceae bacterium | reverse complement strand
TTGCCACCAAAAAGCATTGGGTGATCCTAAAGATACCCTAAGAATTTTAAATTTTCCCACTAATTACGAAGCAAGCCTAATTCCTTCCGGATGTTGTGGAATGGCAGGATCTTTTGGTTATGAAAAAGAACATTATGATGTAAGTATGCAAATTGGAGAAGATGTTTTGTTTCCCGAACTAAAAAAACTTCCCAACACGACTGTTGTAGTTGCAAATGGAACCAGCTGCAGGCATCAAATCAAGGATGGGACTCGTAAAAAGGCATTTCATCCAGTAGAAATATTGCTTGATGCGTTGGTATAAAAAGGCCTAAAATGAGCCAAACCTTTTTTTATCATTGAGAATCGCCTTATTTTTGAACAAAATTAGCAATCCATGGCAGGAAATACGTACGGAAAACTCTTTAAATTAATAACATTTGGTGAATCTCATGGCACAGCACTTGGCGGTGTCATTGATGGTTGTCCTTCGGGAATCACCCTTGATTTGGAAGCGATTCAAAATGAAATGAATCGCAGAAAACCTGGACAATCCTCCATAGTAACACAACGAAAGGAGCCCGACGAAGTCACTTTTTATTCGGGTATATTTGAAGGGCAAACTACAGGAACACCTATTGGGTTTGCTATCCATAACACCAATCAAAAATCCAACGATTACTCTCATATTAAGGAAACATATCGACCCTCTCACGCTGATTATGTCTATGACAAAAAGTATGGAATTCGCGATTATAGAGGAGGCGGTCGAAGTTCAGCTCGAGAAACCTCATGTCGCGTAGTAGCTGGAGCTATCGCCAAACAAATGATGCCTGAAATTACTTTCAACGCTTTTGTTTCTGGTGTAGGACCGATTCAGTTGGAAAATAATTACCAGTCAATGGACTTCTCGAATATCGAAAAAAATCCTGTGCGTTGTCCCGACCCAAAGGTCGCTATGGAGATGGAGAACTATATCAAACAAATTCGAAAAGAAGGAGATACTGTTGGCGGGATAGTAACTTGTGTAATTCAAAATGTACCTGTCGGACTGGGAGAACCTGTGTTTGATAAATTACATGCAGAATTAGGAAAAGCGATGCTTTCAATCAATGCAGTCAAAGGATTTGAATACGGAAGCGGATTTGAGGGTTCTAAAATGAAAGGCAGCGATCACAACGATCCATACAATGCTGATGGAACTACGCAAAGCAATCGGTCAGGCGGTATTCAGGGCGGAATAAGCAACGGAATGGATATTTATTTCAATGTTGCTTTCAAGCCTGTTGCTACCATTATGCAAAAGCAAGAAACCATTACAAAAGACGGTCAGAAGGTAGAAATGCAAGGAAAAGGAAGGCACGATCCTTGTGTAGTGCCAAGAGCAGTTCCTATTGTAGAAGCAATGGCTGCGCTTGTTTTAGCAGATTTTTTTCTGTTAAATCGGTCGGTTAAGCTATAAACTGCTCACTTTTTTTACTTAAAATATTAACCAGCAAATCATTAACTATGAAAAAATTATCCTTGCATTGGCAAATTTTAATCGGAATGTTTGCGGGAGTGTTTTTTGCGCTCCTTATGGTTCAATTTGATTTTGGAAGATCATTCATTTCCGATTGGATTAAACCGTTTGGAACTATATTTATTAATGCCCTCAAGCTGATAGCCGTTCCGTTGATTTTAGCTTCTTTAATTAAAGGAGTCTCTGATCTTAAAGACATTTCAAGGCTTTCCAAAATGGGAGGTCGTACAATCGGGCTTTATATCCTAACAACCCTTTTGGCGGTAACTATGGGGTTGGTTGCTGTCAACACCTTAAAACCAGGGGCAAGCATTAGTGAGCAAACTCGAGAAGAATTGGTGATGGCTTATGCTGACAGTGCAGCTGAAAAGAAAGTAGCTGCCGATGCCCAAAAAGAATCTGGACCATTGCAAGCATTGGTTGATCTCGTACCTTCTAATATTTTTAAAGCCACAACCGATAACCGAAACATGCTTCAAGTGATTTTTTTCGCTATTTTTTTTGGAATTGGGTTGATTTTAATTCCTGAAAAAAAAGCAAAACCAGTCAAAGAATTTTTTGATGCTTTTAACGAAGTGATTCTAAAACTTATTGATCTTATTATGTTAGCTGCACCCTATGGAGTTTTTGCTTTGCTAGCAGCATTGGTTGTAGAAGCACCAAGCGCTGATTTGTTCAAAGCGCTAGGAATGTATGCCATTACCGTAATCATTGGATTGCTAATTATGGTTTTATTTTATGTATTGTTGGTGAAGATTGTCACTAAAAAATCGCCGCGTTTTTTTATCAATGGCATTTCTCCAGCCCAGTTACTTGCATTTTCAACCAGTTCCAGTGCAGCCACCTTGCCAGTAACTATGGAGCGGGTTCAAGAGCATTTGGGCGTAGAGGAAGAAGTAAGCAGTTTTGTATTGCCTATTGGTGCGACAATCAACATGGATGGCACCAGTTTGTATCAAGCCGTAGCGGCTGTTTTTATTGCACAAGCCTTTGGAATTGACCTTACGCTTGGAGCACAGCTTGGTATTATTGCAACCGCCACATTGGCTTCTATTGGATCGGCAGCTGTTCCTGGAGCGGGAATGGTAATGCTAGTGATTGTTCTTGCGCAAGCAGGAATTCCTGAAGCCGGATTGGCTCTCATTTTTGCTGTAGATCGACCTTTAGATATGTGCAGAACTTCGGTAAATGTAACAGGTGATGCTGCCGTGTCGATGATGGTCGCTAAGTCGGTTGGAAAGCTTAAAGACAAGCCTGTTGAAAAGCATTGGGACGATCATTACCAAAAATAAATCAATCCAAAAACTTGTGTGTTAATTGGGGGTCTGGAATAGGGCAGTAGTCATATTTTCCAAACCAATCAAGTCGTTTTTTAGCGACAATGTTATATGCCCAATCGGTTGTATTTTTTGGTAAAACAGAAAAAACAAGGAGCCAACGCCAAACCAGGCTCAATTGTTTGATAATTTCAAAAAATGCCGTTGACTGAGTCCAATATGCATGATCGGGTTTCCATAAAACAACGGTATCCAAATCAAGACTGTCAATTTTTCTTTCTTTAAAAAACGCCTTGGCAGTAGATCCTTGAAGAGGCGCAAAGCGAAAAACATCCTTTTTGTCGTGTTTTATCACCCAACGAACCACTCGGTTGCAAAGGATACAATGGCCGTCATAAAACACAATAAAACGGCTCACAGAAGTCATTTTTTAACAGCTTCAACCAGTTCTAGAGCCTCAAGATTGATTTGCGTTGTGAAAATCCCATAATTGACAATCGCTTTGTTCTTTTCTATGACATCAATACTTCCTACAGATTTGCCATCAAACATCCGAACACGATCACCTACCTTTAAAACAGGACGCGGTTTGCTTACTTCCTTTTTCTGAGCTTGGACTTTGTTGATTTTTTTTTCCTTTCTAACCTTTACAACTTTTTCCAAAACCTCTTTTTCAACCTTCTTCTTGACTTCTTTGGCTTCTTTGTGTTTTTTTGCAGTTAACCGCTTTCGTTTTGAATTTTCGGTCTCTACAAGACGAAGCAACTCTGCAACAAGCGGTCGCTTTTTCCCATCCAAAAAATACTGTTCAGCAGCATCATTAATCTTGTTTCCAAGAACAATCATACGCTGATTGTTGTCAAACAATTCCTGATAGCTGATCAGTTTCTTTTTCATTTTATCATTCAACACTTCCAACCGTTCGGATTCCACTTGCGCCTTAATTTCTTCTGCTTTTAACGATTTTGAGGTCTTGCTTAATTGGCTTCGTTCTTTTTGCATTTTAGCAATGGAAGCATCAAAGCGAACTTTTCCTTTTTCAATTTTCTTTTTGGCTTGATTGATAAGTCGGAAAGGAATGCCGTTTTTTTGGGCGACTTCAAAAGTAAACGAACTTCCTGCTTCCCCTAGCACTAAGTTGAAAGTTGGTTGTAAACTTTTATTATCGAATTCCATATTGGCATTGGTCATATAAGGCAGTTCGGTGGCTAACAACTTAAGGTTGGCATAATGCGTTGTAATCACACCAAACGATTGACGTTCGTAAAAAACCTCCAAAAATATCTCTGCCAAAGCGCCTCCCAATTCAGGATCTGATCCAGTTCCGAATTCATCAATCAAAAACAAAGTTGATGCATCACATTTTTTTAAAAAACGATTCATGTTTTTCAATCGATAACTATAGGTACTCAAGTGATTTTCTATGGATTGATTGTCTCCAATATCGGTTAGAATTTTTTGAAACACGCACATATTGCTTCGTTCATGAACAGGAACCAATAGGCCGCCTTGAAGCATTAACTGTAAAAGCCCAATGGTTTTTAAAGTAATACTTTTTCCTCCAGCATTGGGACCCGAAATAATGATGATTCGGTTGTCTTTTTTCAGCTCGATGGTTTGTGGAAATGTTTTTTCTCCCTTCAATTCATTTGCTAAAAAAAGCAGGGGATGATAGGCGTCCCTCAAATACAGTTGCTGATGAGTATTCAAAATAGGCAATGTCGAATGGGTTCTCTTGGCATACAAGGCTTTTGCAGAGATAGTATCCAGAACAGTTAATACCTCCTGATACGTTTCAAGGAAAGAGCTATACGGTCTCAAAAAATTGGTTAATTCTTTGAGAATACGAGTAATTTCCTCTGTTTCTTCGTACTGTAAGTTTTGTAATTCTCGGCTATACTGCAAGGTAGCTTCGGGTTCGATATAGACGATACTGCCTGTTTTTGAGCTTCCCATAATAGCCCCTTTGACTTTCCTGCGATACATTGATTTAACGGTCAACACACGCCGGTTATCAATAATAGACTCTTTGATTTCATCCAAAAATCCCGCACCATGATAGGTGTTTAAAGCACTTCCGAAACTTTGCCCAATTTTGGAGCGCACCGAACCCATTTGTTTTCGAATTTGATACAAATCCTCTGAAGCACGGTCTTTGATTGCTCCAAACCGATCAATGACCCCATTGATTTCTTTTGAGATTTCCGTTACTACATCCACTTCCTCAAAAATCCGATAAAGGGTAGGGTAGTACTCTTTAAATTTCTTAAAAAACTTTGTAATTATTTGGGTGGTTTCTACTAGGGACTTGCAACGTCTAAAACCTTCCAGTTCCAATTGACTGTTTTCGATACGCAGAAGCGACAATTCTTGCTTAATCGCATCAAAACCGTGATTGGGAATACGATTGTCATTTTCAAAAGAAGATTTGTATTCTGCGGTTTGGGACAATGCGGTTGAAATAGCCTCAAAATCTACCATGGGATGCAACGAACGAATTCGTTCAACGCCCAACTCAGTTACACAATGAGTACTAAGTTGTTGAAGAACAGTTTGAAATTCTAAATCTTCTAATGATTTTTTTGTCAGCAATTTCCTTAAATTTACCCGACAAAAGTACATTATTTTCAATGAATGTTCAATTACATCCTTCTTGGGAAAAGGTCTTGCAATCTGCCCTAAAGGAAGCTTGTTTTCATGACTTGACAGCCTTTGTAACAAAGGAATACCAAGAGCATACGTGCTATCCTCCTGCAAATCAAGTTTTTGTTGCCCTAAATGCATGTCCTTTTGACGCCGTAAAAGTGGTTATTATTGGTCAAGATCCCTATCACGGGCCCAATCAAGCCAATGGACTGTGTTTTTCTGTTCACGATTCAACGCCTCATCCGCCTTCGCTAGTAAATATTTTTAAGGAAATTGAAAACGATACGCATAGACCGTATCCTCAAAGCGGTGATTTGATGCGTTGGGCAAAACAAGGCGTTTTGTTATTAAATGCAACTTTAACAGTGCGTGCTCACCAAGCCGGCAGCCATCAGAAAAAAGGATGGGAGGAATTTACGGATCGTATCATTGAGACCTTGTCATTAAACAAAAAAGAAGTTGTTTTTATGTTGTGGGGTGGATTTGCCAAAAAAAAAGGAAGTAAAATTGATGCTCAAAAACACCATATATTAACCTCAGGACATCCGTCACCCTTGAGTGCTAATAGAGGGTACTGGTTTGGAAACAAACACTTTAGTCAATCCAATGCATTTTTACGATCCAAAGGAAAAAGGCCGATAGATTGGTGACAAAAATCAAATTTTTTCAACAAGCAAAGCCGAAGCGATACCACCAGCGCCCGCAATGGCTGCCAATCCAATTCCGTTTTTATGATTAAATTCATGAAACAGTCGTACAGCCAAAATAGCTCCCGAAGCTCCAATAGGATGACCGCGAGAAAGTGATCCGCCTGAAACATTAATACGTTCTTTAGGTACATTGCACTCGTTTGCGCAAACGATAGCTTGAACTGCATAGGCTTCCATCAATTCAATCAAAGCAAGGTCATTGGGTGCTAAACGGTTTTTTATTACCAAATGATTGATTGCAGCAACAGGAGCCAAGGCAGGTAGGGAAGGGTCTCCTCCCAAGGTGTGTCCATCTAAAATTTGAAGCGCATAAGGAACAGACAAGCTGTTTTTTACTTTTTCAGAAACCAACACTAGAAATGCAGCACCATCTGCAGAAACGCTTGTGTTTAAAGCTGTAATAGTACCCGAAATTGTATTTGAACGCCGAAAATGTTCTTGTGTTAGTGTTCTAGCATAGGGATCGTATGAAACGTTTGTATTGGTCGGACAAACGATTTCGTTTTTCAGGGATTCTCTTGAAGCCATTGCTTTGGAATGACTGTCATCCGTCCATTGGTCTTGCTGCATTTTACTGATGGCAAATTTACTTGCCAATTCGCTTGCAGCATCGTGCATCAAAGGGTCGTTTTCGGGCCAAGGAGTAAAGCGCGCTTGCTCGCTGAATTTAGCATCGCTTTTCCAATCGGATTTGAAATATCTTTTGGGTCGTAACGAGTGAGATTCTGTTCCGCCCACAACGACAACATCAGCTTTTCCTGAAGCAATTAGTGACTTTCCTAATAAAACAGCATCCAATCCGCCCACGCATTGACGATCGATGGACAACCCAGCTATGGAATGGGGAAGACCTGCAGCCAAAGCAATGATTCTTGCTGGATTGCCTCCAGCTCCCAAAGCATTGGATACGATCAATTCGTCCACATCGTTCTTTTTTAAACCGGCCTGCCGGAGACATTCCAAAATAGGAGGGACGGCCAACTGTTCATAATTTAGGTTTTTAAAAGCACCACCACTCGGAACGACAGCCGTTCTTGAGGCTGCTACTATATAAACTGACGATGTTTTCATGGAGAAACAAGTTTTTGAAGCAATATTCGATTTGTTTTTCCAGAGGCTAGTAAAGGCCAGGTGGGCACTGAAACAATGGTTTTTGGAGTAGCAAGCGCACCAAATTCCAGTCGTATTTTTGAGAACAATGCACGCTGTTGTTTTTTATTTAAAGACAAAGATGTAAGTATCGAAAGTCGATTTTCTTTCAAAGAATCGGCTACGGAAACCACAACAACCTCGGAGGTTTTTAAATGGTCTTGAATACATTTTTCAATAGGAGAGAGGAGGATGTTTTTGCCGGCAATAGTTACTTGGTGGTTGTTTCTTCCTACAAAGTACAAATGATGGTTTTTATCGACATATCCCATATCTCCAATGTGAATAAATCCGTTATCATCAAACAAAGTAGCATCCTCACCCCAAACAGTTCGAATAAAAAGTTGATTGCTTTGTACCCAAATGTTTCCAATTTGCCCAACAGGCAAGGGGTTTTGATTAGCATCTAAAATCCGAACAGCAACTCCTGAGCACAGTTTCCCAACAGAATCTTGAGGACAATTTGGAGTTTTTATGGAAATATAGCTCGTTTCTGTAGCCCCAAAAAATTCATGGATAACTGCATTGGGAAACATTAACTGAACGTTTTCAAGTGCAGAAGCATCTACAGAAGCACCTCCTACAATCAAATAACGTAACGAATGAACTGGAGCTGCATCAAAAGCTTTGAAATACTGTAGCAACAACCCCAAATGAACAGGGGTAATGTATAATAGTTTGGGAAGTGTGTTTTCACAAATGGTGAAAAACTTTTTTGGCGTAAAGGGATCTAACACAACAGGATGCATATTTCTATACAAACTTTCCATGAGCCCAAAAAAATGTAAGGAATGCGAACATTGGCCCACAATCATGCTGAGTGTATTGGAAGGATATTGTATTGTTTCTTGTTGAACCTTAAAGCTATTTATCCAGCTTTCATAGGACCTTATAATGGCTTTGGGACGACCGTTGGATCCTGCGGTAAAACAAATCAAATGGAAGCCACTTTCAGTATATTCCAATAGAAATGCATTTCAAAACTTTTAGGTGCCTTGTTTAGATTTACATGTTGTGTAATGGAAGTGTTCAATACGCCAAATGATATTTTTTGTGCTATCAGCTTTCGAAGCTCAGGAAGCCAATCAGAAATCAAGTGGTCTTGAAGCAATAACGCTTTATTAGAAGAAGTATGATTGGAATCCTTATCCATAGACAATATCAACCGAGTTGATTTTTATGTAAAGTTATTATAATTTATGAATTCATAATGCCTTACAATTTTTAAATGAAAAACAAACTCCTTATATTTGTATAAAAACAATGTGAATTATGGAACTATTACTCCAAGAAACAAGAAAATTAATTGATTCACTTCCTGAAAAAATTAAAAAATCAGCTTTCAAGCCAAAATCTCTAATGAAGATGACAGGTATACCTTCAGCGACTTTTTACAACAGAATGAAGTACAGAAACTTCACTTTCAGTGAGGTGGAAAAGATTGTAAAAATTCTTGAATTTGAAAAAAAAATAGAAGAATATATACGGTCAGGTGAAGTAGATATTAAAAAAGGGGAAACACTGACCATTGAGGAAATAGAAGAGAAGTATTCTTAAAATTGATTCATCCAATTTTAACGTGCTAAAAAAACAGCAACCACATACATTGTTGGTCCATCGTGTTTGTAAAATATTAGCGTCCTTTTTTTTAATAATAAGAAAACATATATCCTCACGGTAAATTTTTTCAAGATCAGGAAAACAAGCAGCATGACGAATCATTTTAAAAAATACTTTCAAAAAATTATTGCGTGCAGATAAACCATAGCGATCTTCAATTTGAAGCGCAATTGAATCAAGTTTTAATTCCGCGGATTTTGAAATGATTATTTGTTGAGGCATGGTCCAAAATTAAATAAATTTTAAAACATAAACCC
>JAURCF010000048.1 GCA_030828565.1 Flavobacteriaceae bacterium | reverse complement strand
TATCAGACACTCGAAACAAATTTTTAATTACGATATCTTTTGGAAGCAAAGCATTCATTTTAAAAACAAAATCGTCCGCATTTTCCAATTTCTGATCAGTATCAAAATGAGCAAACATTTGTTTTGCATGGACTCCAGTATCCGTTCTACCAGCTCCCATAATTGCTACAGTTTCATTCAATATAATCGACAAAGAATTCTCAATAACTTGTTGCACTGTTTCGGCATTGGGTTGACGCTGCCAACCATGGTAATGTGTTCCGCGATAAGCTATTTCTAAAAAAAATCGCAATAGAAAACGTATGTTTGTTAATTGAACAAAGATACCTTTTAATTAAAAAAACCAATGCTATTGTTTCATGAAAAAAATTCTACTTCTTTCAGACACACATAGCCACATGGATGAGCGGATCATTAGCTACGCAAAAAAAGCGGATGAAATTTGGCATGCAGGTGATATTGGAGACTTATCCATTACCGATTCTTTAGAAAAAATTAAACCCATAAGAGCTGTGTATGGAAACATCGACAACGCCAAAATTCGAACGGTATTTCCTTTGTTTCAATCTTTCAAATGTGAAGAAGTTTCGGTACTTATTACGCACATAGGGGGCACCCCAAAACGCTACGCAAAAGGAGTTAAAGAACAGTTGGATATTCACAAACCTAAATTGTTTATTTGCGGCCATTCTCATATTCTTAAGGTTCAATTTGATTCCAAAAATCAAATGCTGTATATGAATCCCGGAGCTGCTGGAAAGTCTGGATTTCACAAAGTGCGAACACTGCTTCGGTTTGTAATTGATGGTCCCGACATCAAGGACTTGGAAGTTATTGAATTGGGAAATCGAAGTCAAAGCAATTGATTTGATTTTAGTTGTTAATAAACACGGTATAATTGTATTGCGAACTGGCAAATAAGTCGGTGCAATTCGATACACTTTACGTATCTTTGAAACAACAATACACACAATAATATTTCCAAATTATGATCCTCTTTTTTGGTAACAAAAATCAACGAATCTTTGCGGTTCAATCCAATTCAACTCCAGACGCTACAACCATTGAAAAGCTCGAATGGCTGTTCGGTGGTCTTCCAAAAATTCACTCCCAAACTATCGAAAACGAGTTTGTAGGTCCTCGAAAAACAATGATTACACCCTGGAGTACCAACGCTGTTGAAATCACTCAAAACATGGGAATTGAAGGACTCGTTCGCATCGAGCAATTTGTGCCTTTTTACGAAGAGTTTGACCCTATGCTGTTGGAACGATATGACACTTTGGATCAAACCATTTTTGAAGTGAATATTCAACCCGAACCGGTTCTTGAAATCGAAAATATTGGTGTATACAACAAACAAGAAGGACTTGCGCTCAACGATGAGGAAGTTGCTTATTTGGAAGCTTTGTCCGAACGACTCAATCGAAAACTTACTGATTCTGAGGTTTTTGGATTTTCTCAAGTCAATTCAGAACATTGTCGTCACAAAATATTTAACGGAACTTTTGTCATTGACGGAAAAGAAAAACCGGATTCCCTTTTTAAACTTATCAAAAAGACCGCCGCAGAAAACCCAAACGATATTGTCTCGGCTTACAAAGACAACGTAGCTTTTGTAAAAGGTCCCATTGTGGAACAATTTGCTCCCGAACGTCCCGACCTTCCCTCCTATTTTAAAAAATCAGATTTTGAATCGGTAATTTCCTTAAAAGCCGAAACTCATAACTTTCCAACAACGGTAGAACCTTTTAATGGCGCTGCTACGGGTTCTGGTGGAGAAATTAGGGACCGACTTGCAGGTGGAATCGGCTCACTTCCTTTGGCAGGAACTGCCGTTTACATGACAGCATATTCTCGTTTGGAAAACAAACGCCCATGGGAACGAATGAAAGCGCGAAATTGGCTCTATCAAACTCCTATGGATATTCTAATTAAAGCCTCCAACGGCGCTTCTGATTTTGGAAATAAGTTCGGGCAACCGCTTATTGCTGGTTCTGTTTTTACCTTTGAACACGAAGAGAATTCCAAAAAAATTGGCTTTGATAAGGTCATTATGCTGGCAGGGGGAATTGGATATGGAAAAGCCAACCAAAGTCTTAAAAACACCCCACAAAAAAACGATAAAATTGTCATCCTAGGAGGAGAAAATTATCGAATTGGAATGGGCGGAGCTGCAGTTTCTTCTGCCGATACGGGTAAATTTAGCAGTGGAATCGAGCTCAATGCAGTTCAACGATCCAACCCAGAAATGCAAAAAAGGGTTGCCAACGCCATTCGTGGGATGGTGGAATCGAAAGAAAATCCCATCGTTTCTATTCACGATCATGGTGCTGGAGGACATTTGAATTGCTTATCGGAGCTCGTTGAGGAAACAGGGGGTATGATTGATTTGGACAAATTACCCGTAGGCGACCCAACCCTTTCTGATAAAGAAATTATTGGTAATGAGTCTCAGGAAAGAATGGGCATAGTTATAAGTGAATCTGGCATAGAAACTCTCAAAAAAGTTGCTGAACGCGAACGCGCACCTTTTTACGAAGTTGGAATAGTAACTGATGATGACCGCTTTTTGATAACTTCCAAAGAACGAAATACAACTCCCATGAATTTGGCGCTTTCCGACATGTTTGGAAGCTCTCCCAAAACCATCATGGAAGACCAAACGATTTCTCCAAATTTTGCAAAGGTTACTATCACCCATCAAAGCATATATGAGCTTACAGAACAATTACTGCAACTAGAAGCTGTAGGTTCCAAAGACTGGCTGACCAACAAAGTAGATCGATGTGTTACAGGGCGAGTTGCTAAACAGCAAACTGTTGGCCCGCTTCAATTACCACTAAACAACTGCGGTGTTATGTCTTTGGACTACAAAGGAAAACAAGGAGTTGCAACTTCAATTGGACACGCTCCGGTGAGTGCTCTTATCGATTCCAAAGCTGGAAGCCGAATTGCTATTACAGAGTCGCTAACCAATTTGATTTGGGCTCCTTTAGAAAAAGGGTTACAATCGGTTACCTTGTCCGCTAACTGGATGTGGCCTTGTAATAATTCGGGGGAAGACGCTAGGTTGTACGAAGCTGTTGAAGCTTGTTCTAATTTCGCAATCGCATTGGGAGTTAATATTCCTACAGGAAAAGATTCTCTTTCAATGAAACAAAAATACCCTGACGACGAAGTAATCGCACCAGGGACTGTGATTATTTCTGCTGCAGCACATTGCAACGATATTGCCAACGTTGTAGAGCCTGTTTTTCAGAAAGAAAAACAATCCATTTATTACATCAACTTCTCTCAGGATGCGTATAAATTAGGAGGGTCTTCGTTAGGGCAAATTTTGGGTCAAGTAGGCGCCGAAACACCCGATGTAAAAGATGCTGAGTTTGTCAAAAATGCTTTTGACATTGTTCAACAACTCATACGAGAAAATACTATTTTGGCTGGACACGATGTGAGTTCGGGGGGATTGATTACCACATTGTTGGAAATGTGTTTTGCAGACAATCAGTTGGGTGCAACCATAGACCTATCGCCTATCAAAGCCGCTGACTTGGCTCACCTACTGTTCAGTGAAAATGCAGGGATTGTTTTTCAGGCAAATTCTACTGCTGAGTCTTTGTTAAACCAGCACTTTATTCCATTTCATAAAATTGGAAATGTCACTGAGAGCAACCTATTGTCGATTCAATATTTGGAAGAAAAACTAGAATTTGACATTGCGAAATACCGTGATATTTGGAGTAAAACTTCTTATTTATTGGATCAAAAGCAAAGCGGAGAGACAAAAGCCAAAGAACGTTTTGAGAACTACAAACACCAAAGACTATCCTTTGATTTTCCATCCACTTTTGATGGAAAACGACCGCAAGTTCCCGCTGGTCAAAAAATAAAAGCAGCAGTCATACGAGAAAAAGGAAGTAATTCGGAACGCGAAATGGCTTATATGATGGATCTTGCAGGTTTTGACGTGAAAGATGTTCACATGACCGATTTAATTTCGGGAAGAGAAACCCTAGAAGATGTTCAGCTAATTGTAGCTGTGGGTGGTTTTTCCAACTCCGACGTGTTAGGATCGGCCAAAGGTTGGGCGGGAGCTTTTAAGTACAACGCCAAAGCTCGAAATTCTCTTCAAAAATTCTTCGAAAGAACAGACACGCTATCTTTAGGAGTTTGCAACGGTTGTCAATTGTTTATCGAGCTTGGACTGCTTCACCCCAACGATGCAGAAAAACCAAAAATGTTGCACAACGATTCTCACAAGTTTGAATGTGTCTTTACATCAGTAACCATTCCTAAAAACAATTCGGTAATGCTTCAAAATTTATCAGGGAGCACACTAGGAATTTGGGCAGCACATGGTGAAGGTAAATTTCATTTACCAAAAGATGAATATCATTACAAAATTGTTGGAAAATACACATACGATTCATACCCCTCAAACCCCAACGGATCTGATTATAACACAGCTATGTTGTCTAGTGATGACGGAAGACATTTGGTAATGATGCCTCACTTGGAACGCTCAATTTTTCCGTGGAACTGGGGACATTATCCCAAAGAAAGAAAAAACGAGGAATTATCTCCTTGGATTCAGGTATTCATAGATGCTGAATTGTGGTGTAAAAACCATTAATATTCGTATTCTAAGGTCATCATTAAAATTATTTGATTATTTTTATACACTATCACTATAATTTTATTTATGAAACCTAGTCGAATATTTGATTTTTTAGCGCATCAAGCCGTTCACTCTCCATTGGACAATATTTTATCTACAAAATACGAGGGAGTTTGGAAAGGGATTTCTACGCAAGAGTATTACGATGAAGCTCAGAAAATGAGTCGAGCGTTTTTAAAGTTAGGAGTCAAGCCTCAAGATAAGGTTGCCATGATTACTTCCAACAATCGAACCGAGTGGTGTATTGTAGACGCGAGTATTGCACAAATTGGCGCCATCAATGTTCCTCTTTACCCGACCATTTCAAAAGAAGATTACCAGTATATTCTTAGTCATTCGGAGTCTACCTATTGTTTTGTTTCAGATATTGAGATTTACGAAAAAGTAATGGCTATAAAAGATCAAGTTTCCAGTTTGAAAGAAGTCTATTCTTTTGATAACATTGATGGCTGCAAACACTGGTCTGAGCTCAAAGAACTAGGAGTTGATGAAAACACTCAAAAAGAAGTTGAAGCATTAAAAAGCAAGGTAAAACCATCTGATTTGGCAACCATAATTTATACATCCGGAACAACAGGAAAACCCAAAGGAGTTATGCTGAGCCATGACAATATTGTTTCCAATGTTTTTGCGGCCTCAAAACGACTTCCTTTAATACATGGCGAATCGACAGCCTTGAGTTTCTTACCAGTTTGCCATATCTATGAACGTGTACTTTTATACATTTATTTATTCAATGGAATCCGAGTTTCGTTTGCAGAAACAATAGAAAATATTGGGCAAAATCTTAACGAGAAAAAACCTGATGTAATGAGTGCTGTTCCTCGATTGTTAGAAAAAATGTATGACTCCATAATTAGTAAGGGAGCCGATTTAACAGGTCTTAAAAAGAAATTGTTTTTTTGGGCGGTAGGTTTAGGACTTCGCTACCAACCCTTTGGAAAAAATGGATTGTTATATGAATTGCAACTCAAAATAGCTCGAAAACTAATTTTTAGTAAATGGAAAGCCGCATTGGGAGGAAATTTAAAATTGATTTCTTCGGGTAGTGCCGCGCTACAACCACGATTAGCGAAGGTTTTTACCGCCGCAGGAATTACCATCAACGAAGGGTACGGTCTTACCGAAACTTCTCCAGTGATTTCTGTTAATATGCTCGAAAAAGGATTTTATAAATTTCATACGGTAGGAAAAGTCATTGATGGCGTTGAAATTAAAATTGCCGAAGATGGAGAAATTTTATGCAAAGGACCCAACGTAATGATGGGATATTACAAAGATCCTGAAAAAACAAAAGAGGTCATGTCTGGAGACTACTTCCATACGGGCGATATTGGTGTTATAGATGCAGATGGGTTTTTACGAATTACTGATCGTAAAAAAGAAATGTTTAAGACCTCAGGAGGGAAATATATTGCTCCTCAGGTCATCGAAAACATAATGAAGCAATCGCTTTTCATTGATCAAATTATGGTGATGGGAGAAAGTCAAAAAATGCCTTCAGCCTTGATTTTAATCAATGAAGCTTTTGTCAAAGAATGGGCAAAAAAACATTCTTTGAATGTTGGTAATGATTTAAAAACCATTAGTCAAAACGACAAAGTAATTGAACGAATCCAACAAGAAGTTGACCGATACAATGAACGACTTGGAAAATGGGAAAAAGTCAAAAAATTTGAGTTAACCCCTACTTTATGGACTATTGAAAGTGGACACTTGACACCTACAATGAAGCTCAAAAGGAAATCCATTCTTTCAATATATTCATCGCTTTACAATAAGATTTACGAGGAGTAACCCAAAAAAAATTGTAATTTTTTTTTAAATATTCTTTTTCATTTATTATGCATGCATAATAAATTTTTTGTATTTTTGAAGACAATCTGTTTAAAATGCAACAAAAAAGAACCATTGATCATGTTTTAAGAGCAACATGGCAAGCCATTGCAAAAATGTACAATGAAGAAGCCTTAAAGTCGGACAGCACCATGGCTACAGGTTTTGCTTTGTTGAGTATTGATCCAAATGAAGGAACGCCTTCTACTGCCCTTGGGCCTAAAATGGGAATGGAAGCTACAAGCTTATCTCGGATTTTAAATTCAATGGAAGAAAAAGGACTCATTGCAAGAAAACCACACCCCAACGATCGAAGGAGTGTTTTGATTCATCTTACCGATTTCGGTTTGGAAAAAAGAGCCGTTTCTAGAGAATTTGTTTTGCAATTCAATAATAGAATTCGCGAAGAAGTTGATAAAGAAGCATTGGATCAATTTTACTCAGTCATAGACACCATTCAAAACCTGGTGAACAACAAGCAAATATTTAGCAATACCCTAAAAAACAACTAGTAACAAATGAAACGAACCATCAAAAAAGTAGCCGTTATAGGATCTGGAATTATGGGTTCTGGCATCGCTTGTCATTTTGCTAACATTGGAGTTGAAGTGCTTTTATTAGACATCGTACCCAACGCCTTGAACGATGCTCAAAAAGCAAAAGGATTAACTCTTGAAAGTCCCGAAGTAAGAAACAGCATTGTTAATGCACATTTTCAAAATGCGATCAAATCAAGGCCAGCGCCTCTGTATCATAAAAACTTCGCTTCACGAATTTCAACAGGAAATTTGGACGATGATCTTCACAAAATCAATTCAGCAGATTGGATCATAGAGGTGGTTACCGAAAGACTTGATATCAAACAACAAGTTTTTGAAAAAATTGAAAAGCACCGAACTCCTGGGACCTTAATTACGTCCAATACTTCAGGGATTCCTATCAAACATATGAATGAAGGACGCAGTGAAGATTTTCAACAACATTTTGCAGTAACTCACTTCTTCAATCCTCCGCGCTATCTTAAACTTTTTGAAGTCATTCCTGGACCGAATTGTAATCCCTCAGTGACAGAATTTTTAATGAATTACGGTGATCTTTATTTAGGCAAAACTGCAGTGCTAGCCAAAGATACTCCTACATTTATAGGAAATCGTATCGGAATGTTTGGCATTCAAAGTTTGTTTCATCAAATTGGGGAAATGGGACTAACCATTGAAGAAGTTGACAAACTCACAGGACCCGTTTTAGGGCGTCCAAAATCAGCTACTTTTCGAACCGTAGATGTTGTAGGACTCGATACCCTCATTCACATCAGTAACAGTTTGGCAAAAAATCTTCCCGATGACGAATGCAATCATTTGTTTGCCATTCCAGACTTTATTAGCACCATGCTTGAAAACAATTGGTTGGGGAGTAAAACAGAACAAGGCTTTTACAAAAGAATAAAAAACGAAAAAGGGAAATCAGAAATTCTGACGTTGGACCTTACTTCGATGGAATACCGTCCCAAAAAAAATGCCTCATTTGCTACACTCGAAAAAACCAAAGCAATTGATTCGGTCAAAGAGCGAATCCCAATCTTAGTGAACGGTTCAGACAAGGCAGGTGAATTTTACCGAAAAAACTTTTCAGGACTTTTTGGATATATTCAAAATCGAATTCCTGAAATTTCGGACGAATTGTATCGAATTGATGATGCAATGAAGGCTGGTTTTGGATGGGAATTAGGTCCTTTCGAAATATGGGATGCAATGGGTGTTGCCGAAGGAATTGAATTGATGAAATCCGAAGGAATACAAATAGCCACTTGGTTGGAGAAATTTATCTCGGACGGAAACACACATTTTTATACAACAAAACAAGGCATTGTTCATTATTACGATATACCTTCCTCCACTTACATAGTGAAACCTGGACAAGAGTCGTTTATTATTTTGGACAGTCTTCGAGACGATAAGACTGTATGGAGCAATAAAGATTCCATAGTAACGGACTTGGGAGATGGGATTTTAAATTTAGAATTCCGAACCAAAATGAATACCCTTGGCGAAGGAGTACTTCAAGGTCTGAACAAATCCATAGATATCGCTGAAAAAGATTTTCAGGGACTGGTAATTGGAAATCAAGGGGCTAATTTTTCCGCAGGAGCGAATATTGGAATGATTTTTATGATGGCTGTTGAGCAAGAATACGAAGAACTCAATATGGCTATCAAAATTTTTCAAGATACAGTCATGCGACTTCGCTACTCATCGATTCCTACTGTGGCAGCTCCTCACGGATTGACCTTAGGAGGTGGATGTGAAATTTCAATGCATGCTGATAAAGTCGTAGCAGCAGCAGAAACATATATGGGATTGGTAGAATTTGGGGTAGGTGTCATTCCTGGTGGAGGTGGCTCCAAAGAAATGACCTTAAGAGCTTCGGATATGTTCCAAAAAAACGATGTAGAACTCAATGTTTTGCAAGAGTATTTTCTTGCCATTGGAACAGCCAAGGTTTCGACTTCAGCATACGAAGCTTATGATTTTGGTGTTCTTCAAAAACATAAAGATATTGTTGTTGTCAACAACAATCGTTTGATTGCTGAAGCCAAAAAACACGCTTTGATAATGGCAGAAGCGGGTTACACACAACCCATTCAAAGAACCGATATCAAAGTTTTAGGGAAACAAGCCCTTGGAATGTTTTTGGTAGGAACTGACTCCATGCAAGCCGGAAAATACATCTCCGAACACGATCAAAAAATCGCTAACAAACTTGCCTATGTGATGGCAGGGGGAGATCTTTCGCAAGCAACACGAGTTAGCGAACAATATCTATTAGACATTGAGCGCGAAGCATTTTTGTCGCTCTGTACTGAAAGAAAAACCTTGGAACGCATTCAACACATGCTCACTACTGGAAAACCACTTCGAAATTAAAACGATTTAAAAAAATACCATATGAAAACTGCCTATATAATCAAAGCATACCGAACTGCAGTAGGAAAAGCACCGCGAGGGTTATTTCGTTTCAAACGACCCGACGAATTGGCTGCGGAAACCATTGAATACATGATGAATACTTTACCCCATTTTGATAAATCCAGAATTGATGATGTCATTGTTGGAAATGCAATGCCCGAAGCCGAACAAGGGCTCAATATGGGGCGATTGATTTCACTAATGGGGCTTCATACTGAAGATGTTCCTGGAGTTACAGTGAATCGTTACTGTGCATCGGGATTGGAAACTATTAGCATGGCTACAGCTAAAATCCAGAGTGGAATGGCTGACTGTATTATAGCTGGTGGAGTTGAAAGCATGAGTTTTATTCCTATGGGCGGTTACAAAGCTGTTCCCGATTATCAACTAGCACAACAGGGAAAAGAAGAATACTATTGGAATATGGGGCTTACTGCCGAAGAAGTCGCCAAACAGTATAAAATTTCTAGAGAAGATCAAGATGAATTTGCGTTTCAATCTCATATGAAATCCTTAAAGGCGCTTGAAAACGGTGTTTTTGAATCGCAAATTGTTCCTATTGACATAGAAGAAACCTATTTGAATGCAGAGGGTAAAAAAACAACCAGAAACTATACCGTTAGCAAAGACGAAGGCCCTCGAGCTGGCACCAGTGTTGAAGCATTGAGTAAGTTGCGTCCCGTATTTGCCAACGGCGGATCTGTAACAGCAGGAAATTCTTCTCAAATGAGTGACGGAGCGGCTTTTGTAATGGTTATGAGCGAAGCTATGGTCAAAGAATACAACCTAGAACCCATTGCTCGAATGGTCAACTATGCAGTAGCAGGAGTGCCTCCTAAAATCATGGGGATCGGTCCTGTTAAGGCCATTCCGAAAGTATTAAAACAGGCAGATATGAAGCTTGAAGACATAGAAATGATTGAGCTAAACGAAGCTTTTTCATCACAATCGTTAGCTGTTATTCGAGCGCTTGGCTTGAATCCCGAGATTATCAATGTTAATGGAGGTGCCATTTCTTTGGGACATCCGTTGGGTTGTTCGGGAGCGAAGCTTTCGGTTCAGTTGTTTGAAGAAATGAAACGACGCAAACAGCGGTATGGAATGGTAACCATGTGTGTGGGAACAGGACAAGGTGCCGCAGGAATTTTTGAAATCTTATAAAACTTATGGAAATTATGGAAAATAACATGACCCGAGGCGGTGAGTTTCTTTTGAAAGAAACCCTAGCCAAAAACGTTTTCACACCGGAAGATTTTTCTGAAGAACAATTGATGATGAAAGAAGCCGTTGTTGATTTTTCGAATCGAGAAATTTGGCCACAAAAGCCACGCTTGGAAAAAAAGGACTACGATTTAACGCTAGAAATCATGCGAAAAATCGGAGACCTAGGATTTTTGGGAGTTTCTGTCCCAGAAGCCTATGGTGGTTTGGGTATGTCTTTTGTATCCACCATGCTTGTTTGTGAATATATTTCAGGGTCTTCGGGTTCAATTTCAACAGCATTTGGTGCGCACACTGGAATTGGAACGATGCCTATTGTTTTGTACGGAACTGAAGAACAAAAGAAAAAATATGTTCCTAAACTTGCTACAGGAGAGTGGTTTGGGTCATACTGTTTGACAGAACCTGGAGCGGGATCGGATGCCAACAGCGGAAAAACCAAGGCAGTACTTTCTGAGGATGGAAGTCATTATAAAATTACAGGGCAAAAAATGTGGATATCAAACGCAGGGTTTGCCAATTTATTCATTGTTTTTGCTCGTATTGAAGACGATAAAAATATTACAGGATTTATCGTCGAAAACGACCCTTCAAATGGGATTACGTTGGGAGAAGAAGAAGACAAATTGGGAATTCACTCCTCCTCTACCCGACAAGTGTTTTTTAATGAAACCAAAGTTCCTGTTGAAAATATGCTTTCAGAAAGAGGCAACGGTTTTAAAATTGCCATGAATGCCTTAAATGTAGGACGAATTAAATTGGCTGCAGCTTGTTTGGATGCCCAAAAAAGAATCGTTACAGAAGCTATTAAATATGCCAATGAACGCATTCAATTCAAAACACCCATCAGTCAGTTTGGAGCCATCAAAGAAAAAATGGCTATAATGGCAACCAATAGTTTTGTTGGCGAGTCGGCTTGTTACCGAGCTGCAAAAGATATTGAAGATCGAATTCAACTTCGAGTGGATCAAGGAAATTCTCACCAAGAAGCCGAGCTTAAAGGGGTTGAGGAATATGTAATTGAGTGTTCTATATTGAAAGTGGCTGTTTCTGAAGATTGTCAAAATACTTCTGACGAAGGAATTCAAGTATTGGGCGGAATGGGATTTTCAGCAGAAACTCCTATGGAATCGGCATGGAGAGATGCTCGTATTTCTAGGATCTACGAGGGTACCAATGAAATCAATCGAATGCTGTGTGTAGGGATGCTCATCAAAAAAGCCATGAAAGGGCATGTTGATTTGTTAGAACCTGCCATGAGTGTCGCTGAAGAATTGATGGGAATCCCTTCTTTTGATACTCCTGATTTTTCTGCACCATTGGCCCAAGAAAAACACATTGTCAAAAATCTAAAAAAAGTGTTTTTAATGATTGCTGGATCTGGAGTTAAGAAATACGGAGATCAACTTGAAAAACACCAGCAACTTCTTATGTGTGTAGCAGATATTATGATTGAGATTTACATGGCGGAATCTGCAGTATTAAGAACTGAAAAAAATATAGAGCGGATGGGTGTTGAAACACAAGCACATCAAATTGCGATGACACAATTGTATTTGTTTGATGCTGTAGAACTGATTTCCAAACGTGGAAAAGAAGCTGTTATTTCTTCTTCGGAAGGTGATGAACAAAAAATGATGTTGATGGGGCTGAAACGGTACACCAAATATTCAGAATTTCCCAACATTGTTGCTCTACGGAATCAGGTTGCTGAAAAAATTGCTGAAGAAAATCACTACTGTTTTTAAAAATACCAGTTTAAGATTGATTACTAATTAATCCATTTACTGAAGCGGTCAACGTTTCAACAATAATAACTTATTAATGTTAAAAGTGAGTTTTCATTATTATTCAATTAGTTTGAAGAGAATTTTATACCTTTATAGCCTATACAGTAAAAACTAAAGGCAGAATAAAGTCAATTTTATCGATCATAACTATATGAAAAACAGATATATAGATAATAAAGCAACTCAAATAATGATGTTG
>JAURCF010000078.1 GCA_030828565.1 Flavobacteriaceae bacterium | reverse complement strand
TATGTCATTACAGGAGATGTTGATTTTGAAGCAGTAAAAGAAAAAGCGAGCTATATTACGCCTGTTCCAGGCGGTGTGGGCCCTATGACCATTGCTATGTTACTTCAAAATACCCTGTTGGCCAGAAAACGCCATGGGTAAAGGACTTGTGTACGATTAGTGGCGTGTTTAAGCAACTAATTTATCAAATAAAAACCGAATAGAAAATCCGCTTGCATATTCGGTTCGGTATTTATTCAATTCCGCTTTATAATATGGTTTCAGACTTTCAAGTATCGAAGTGTAAAATTTCATATCTATTTTTTAAGTTTTCTATAAGGTTTAAATTCTAAAGTTCTATTTTTGTAAATGTTGGGTAACTATTTTGTATACACACCTTTGGTGTGTTTATTTCCGTTATATTTTTGTTTTTGTTCAACAATACTTCCCAAATCAGCATGTATTGTTGAACTTTTTGTTATATAAAAATCACCCCAAGGGGCTTTATTTTTTGCAAGAGAATTTTTGATTTTGGAAGTACCACAGACTGCGTTTGAAGAACGCACAAAATTCCCTATTCCTAGAACAAGGGAAGAGTATGGTTTGTATTTTGAAATTTCAGTGTGTTGCAGGTGGTTCATAAGCGTGGAAGCGAGTTGGGGTCGTTTCTACCGCTAATTTATAAAAAAAAGGAATGAAATCAATTACCGTTTGGAAATTTTGTTTCCGGTACTGCGTTGTCGGGAGCATTTGAATCGGTCAACAGCATTGCCTCTTCGTTGGGCGTGTTTGGTAGCTCGTCCTTGTACGCGTTTGCGCCACATGCGAAAGCTAGAAACCTTCATTTCGGTCCGCATCAGTTCAATGACCGCTTGCTCTTTAATTCCAAATTGAAATTCAATGGCTTCAAACGGCGTACGGTCTTCCCATGCCATTTCAATAATACGGTCAATTTCTTGCGGGCTAAAAGAAGGAGGTGTTTTTTTCATAATTCTATCAAAAGCGTTCCGGGTGTTCAATAATTTGATAAGCACGTTCTTTAAGTGCTGTCAATTCTTCTTGTGGAATCTTGTCCAACAAACGGTACATCATTCCCATGCGGTGATTGTTTTTGAGGTGGGGGCGTTTGTCATCCAAAAAATTCCAATACAAACTGTTGAACGGACAGGCATCGTCGCCCAATCGTTTTTTGGGATTGTACACACACGACTGGCAATAGTTGCTCATTTTATGAATATAAGCTCCGGACGAAATATAGGGTTTGGTTGCTACTTTTCCTCCGTCGGCATATTGGCTCATGCCGCGAGTGTTGGGAAGTTGTACCCATTCCACCGCATCGGCATATATTCCCAAATACCATCGATCTACAGCATCGGGATCGGTTTGGGTGAGTAAGGCAAAATTTCCGGTAATCATCAATCGTTGGATGTGATGTGCATAGGCATGATCGAGCGAATTTTGAATGCTGTGTTTCAAGCAATTCATTTGGGTGTTTGCATCCCAATAAAAAGCCGGAAGCGATTGGGTGTTTTCCAACGCATTGAGCGATTTGTACTCGGGCATTTCCATCCAATACATGCCTCGCATATACTCACGCCATCCTATGATTTGCCGAACAAATCCTTCAATTTGTGAAAGTGAAATGCGGTCTTTGTTTTTTCTGTAAAAGGCAATGGTGTGGGTAACCACTTCCAGAGGGTTTATCATTTTGGTATTGAGGGCAAAGGATATTCTGGAATGAAACAAATTTTCTTCATTCGTATGCATGGCGTCTTGGTAAGTGCCAAAATGGTGAAGCAAATGCTCACAAAAATATTGGAGTTGTTCCAAAGCCTGCTCACGCGAAGTAGGGTACAAAAACGAATCGGCAGTTAACGTTCCCAAAGTGGCAATTCCGCTTTCTACGACCTCTTTGTAAATCGCAGTGATATTGCTTGTTTTAGGCACGTAGGCTTTCGCAATGGGGTCAGTGCCTTTCCACTTGTTGCGATTGTTTTTATCAAAATTCCAACTGCCTCCTTCGGGCTGATCACCTACCATGAGAATATCGAACTGCTTACGCATTTTTCGATAAAAATATTCCATTACAAACTGCTTTTTCCCTTGGTAAAACGATTTTAAGGTGGCTCTTGATGTCAAAAAATGTTCGGTATCAAACCCTTGGAAAGCAACCGATAAGGATGCACAAAAGGCTTGCAATTGCTTTTCCAATCGATATTCGTCTGGGTACAAATATTCAAAACGATTGGCGGTCAACTCCGACATCACTTGTTGGAGGTTTTTCTCCAATTGGTGCTGATTGTTAGCATCGTTGATGCGATAATACAATACCGAATGCCCTTGTTTTTGTAGGCTTTCTGCAAAGCCACGCATTGCAGCAAAAAAGCCCACTACTTTTTGAACATGGTGTTTGACATAATCTGTTTCCTGACGCATTTCAAAAAGCACATAGGTCACTTGCGGTTGTACTTCTCGAAACCACGAGTGCTGCAAGTTGAGTTGGTCGCCAAGCAAAAGTCTTATTATCATGAGAATAGGGTAGTTTGCAGCCATTTTTTTTGATACGCTCCTTGCGCATCATAGCGTTGGGATTGGAGTGGTATGTTGAATTTGCGATCGCGGGGATCGTTCCCAACTCCTGCCACATACATCCAGTTTCCGTAATTGCTGTGGACATCGTAATCTAGGAGCATGGCTTCAAAATAGGCCGCTCCAATGCGCCAATCGACGTGCATTTCTTTGGTCAAATAACTGGCTACATTTTGCCGCCCTCGATTGCTCATCCATCCTGTGTGATTGAGTTCCAACATATTCGCATTGACAAACGGCTCCGAGGTTTGTCCTTGTATCCATTGATTGACAAGTTGTGAATCGTTTTTCCAATCGTAGTCTCTGCCCTTAATTCCTCCCAAGTAAAAAATACGGTCTTGGTGTTTTAAAGAAATGAATTTAAAATAATCCCGCCATGCCAACTCAAAAAACAGCCAGTAGGTGGATTGATTTTTTTCAACATTGCGTTCGTAGTCCATCAAGTCCCAATAAATCATTCTGGGCGAAAGGCTGCCATTGGCTAACCAGGTCGAGTATTTGGAACTGTAGTCTTTGCCTAGTAATCCATTTCGCGTTTTTTTATAAAACGAAAGTTTGTTGCTTTCCCAACCGTAATACTGCATGCGCTGCTTTCCCGCTTGGGTTCCTCCTTCAAAAGGAAATGCGGTTCGACTGTCTTGGGATGAGGCTTCAAGCCCCAAATCGTTTAACGATGGGGTAGAGTAACGTTCCGAAAGTACATTTTCTTTGGGCATGCATTGCGCCTTTAAAATCAGCGGTCGTACCGAGGCTTTTGCTTCGCATTGTTTTCGAAATTGTGTAAAAACTTCGGGCAGCTGTTCGATTTCAAACGGAATATCGTTGGGATGAAACAAAAACTGATCGTAATGTTCGGAGAACACTACACTTTCATCGCAATTTTTTTGCACTTCCCTAAGTGTGTTTTGTTCTTCAGAAGTCCATTCTTTTTGCAGATAAATCGTTGCAACATCCCATTTTTTGATAAGGCCTGGCAATTCTTCTTGAGGCGATTTTTGACCAATAACCAAGGTGATATTAAGAGCTTCGAGTTCTGTTTGCAAAGCATCAACCGTTTCGATTAAAAATTGAGCGCGGTATTTTTCCGTTTTTTTAAAACCCCAAGAAGTGGTCTGATAATGAGCGGGGTCAAAGGTGTAATAGGCAATTACTTTTTGGTGATTGCAGCTCGCCAAATACAACGATTGATGGTCTTGAACCCTCAAATCATTTCGATACCATACGATGGCTGTTTCTTTCATTTTTACAACGTTTGCTACAATATATTACTTCATTCCAAACCGTTTCCCATTTTTTTCGCCAAGAGAAAGGGCGTTCGCACACAGGGCATATTTTGGTAGGTAGATTGCTTTTGAGAACCCGTTTCATTTTATTTCAAAGCACTTTTGTAAACCTCTAAGCAGCGTTCCCGCGCCATTTTGTGTTCTACTATAGGTTGTGCATAAGTAAGTTCTTGAAATTCGGGGACCCATTTTTGAATGTATTGGTGGGCTTTGTCAAATTTTTTGATTTGATCGGTAGGATTGAAAATTCTAAAGTAGGGAGCCGCATCTACGCCACATCCTGCCACCCACTGCCAGTTTCCTACATTGCTTGCCATTTCGTAATCCATTAATTTTTCAGCAAAATAGGATTCGCCCCAACGCCAGTCAATGAGCAAGTGTTTGCACAAAAAACTACCTACAAGCATCCGCACTCGGTTGTGCATAAAACCCGTTGCATTGAGTTCGCGCATTCCTGCATCTACAAAAGGATACCCTGTAGTTCCGTTGCACCAGTGTTCAAACTCATTTTCATTATTGCGCCATTCTATTCGTTCGTATTGAGGTTTGAAACACGCTGTTTGTGTATGCGGAAAATGCCAAAGAATTTGTTGGAAAAATTCCCGCCAAACCAACTCTTTTAAAAAGATATTATTGCCAGCACTTCGGGCTTTGCTAACCATGTGCCGAATACTTACTGTGCCAAATCGCAAATGAACGCCTAATTTGGAAGTTCCAGCAACGGCAGGGAAATTTCTTCGTGCCTCGTATTGCTCAATAAGATCGGTTGAAATGTTGTATTGCGGAGCTTTCACATCCGATTTTTCAAATCCTAAGTCTTCGTGCGAAAGCAATTTTTGATGGTGATTGAGAAGTTTGTCCAAGTGATTCTCGGACGGAAAGGCGGTAATTCCCTCTTTATCAAGGGCCGCCATCCATTTTCTGGAATAGGGAGTATATACCTTATAAGGCAAACCATCGTCTTTGGTGACTTCTGATTTTTCAAACATCACATGATCTTTGTGTGTTTCAAAGGCAATTCCTTTGGATTCCAAAAAGGAAGCCATGTTGCTATCCCGTTCTCTGGCATAAGGTTCGTAATCACGATTGGTGATGACCTTTTGAACAGCATAGCTTTCAATGAGTTGTCCCATTACCTCAAGAGGTTCTCCTTTAACGGTTACCATGGATTTTCCTTTGAGCTCTAACTGTTTTTGAAGAAGAGCAATCGATGAGTGGATAAAATCGAGCCGCGCATCGATTTTGGGTAATTTCCCTAAGATTGAAGTATCATAAATGAATATAGGAAGTACCGGAAAGGATTCGTTCAATGCAGCATACAATCCTGCATTGTCTTCAAGACGCAAGTCTCTTCGAAACCAAAAAAGCACTATTTTTTGTTTCAATTTCCAGTGTTTAAAGCAGACATTCCTCCATCAATTCCAATGATTTGTCCTGTCATCCAGCTGCTTTGATCGCTCAACAAAAAGCTCGTCATCGATGCGATATCTGAAGCTTTTCCTGCTCTTTTAAGAGGATGACGTTCGGCAGCTTTTTCTTTTTTAATGTCGTTGTTCAAAAATTTATCGGCCAAGGGTGTATCGGTTAGGGAAGGGGCAATTACATTCACACGGAGTTTGGGGGCATATTCTGCTGC
>JAURCF010000053.1 GCA_030828565.1 Flavobacteriaceae bacterium | reverse complement strand
GTGACCCCGGCAGGATTCAAACCTGCAACCCTCAGAGCCGAAATCTGATGCGCTATTCAGTTGCGCCACGGAGCCTTATTTATTCTGCAAATTTAGGAAAGTTTTTAAACATCCCCCCTATAAATTCTCCGATTTATAATACTAAACTATGTAAGTTGCGACCGAACAATATTGGATATCGTTTTTCCATCAGATTGACCTGCTAATTTTTGCGAAACCAAACCCATTACTTTTCCCATGTCTTTCATTCCAGAAGCTCCCGTTTGACCAATCACTTCAGAAACAACTACTGTAATTTCATCTTCACTTAATTGGGCAGGAAGAAATTTTTCAATTATGGCGCACTGAGCCAATTCAGGATCTGCAAGATCTGTACGGCCTTGTTCATTAAAAATAGCGGCACTGTCTTTACGTTGTTTCACTAATTTCTGTAGCAATTTTAATTCCTCCTCAGCAGACAAAGTTTCGCTTGCACCGCTTTGGGTTTGTGCTATTAAAATAGCTGATTTTATAGCTCGCAAAGATTCCAATGCAACCGCATCCTTTGCTTTCATAGCGGTTTTTATTGCCTCAGTAATTTTTTGTTGTAAACTCATAAATTGGTATCTAACATTAATCGACATTATCGTGTAAAAAAGAATTGTTCGTTCGTAACTGAACCCCTTCGTTGCTATCGACACTCACACTAGTTCGAGAAGCCGTTAGGTCTTTCGAAGAATCGGTTAAATCTACACCTGCTCGTTTGAATGCGGGTTCTTTTTCGAGTTCTTCAATGCGGGAGGTTTTGTAAAATTTATGGTTGAACTCTTTCAAAGTAATTTTACGCTCAGCAGTGCGTTTTGCCATATCAGAAATAGTACTATTCAATGGGTTAACTTCTTCTGTTGAGGTCTTAGATTCTTGTTCTCCCGATAGTTGTTTGCTTTTTATTTTGGCTTCGACTTGAACAGTATCTTGTTTTTCCTCATAATCATCCAAGCTGTATTTTGTAGTTCCGTCTTTATCGATGTCAGTAACAGGAATCAATTGAATGGCTTCATTAACCTCAATTTCATTAATAGATTCTTCAAGATCATAGACAATTTTGGACTCCTCTTTTTCATTGGATTGTTGTTTTGCCAATGGCAAGTCAAATGATAAACTGAACTGATCGGGAGTTTCAAAAGCTACCGTTTCGGGATCTACCACATCAAAATCAATTACTTTCGGAGTAACATCATTGATCACAAATTCTTCTTCTGAAACTGCTTCAATGGGTGATGACACTTCAATTTGTTCAAAATCAACCGCTATGTTTTTTAGAATTTCTGTAGTGGGTATGAATTCGTTTTCGTCCTCTTGATCTTCTTCAAGATGGTGCGTTATTGTTTCTTCGGTTACTAACTCATCATTTGAAGAAGACGGCTGAATTACTGATTCAACAACCGACTTATTCGTCAAATCTTGAACAACGCTTTGTTCGTCGTTGAGTGTGTGAATTATTTTTTGTGGATCTGCATGAACAATTTCTTGTTGTTGTTCGGCATTGAATCCTGTGGCTATAACAGTAACTGCAATGGAATTTTCCAATGAGGTATCTTCGCCAACTCCCATAATAATATTGGCTCCGTGACCCGCTTCGTTTTGAATATATTCATTGATTTCACCAATTTCATCAATGGTAATTTCTTCAGAACCCGAAACTATTAGGAGCAATACATTCTTGGCGCCTGTGATTTTATTGTCATTAAGCAATGGCGAATCCAATGCCTTTACAATGGCTTCTTGCGCTCGACTGCTTCCAGCAGCAGATGCAGAGCCCATAATGGCCGTTCCGCTATTAGACAATACGGTTTTTGCGTCCCGTAAATCAATGTTTTGTGTGTAATGATGTGTAATAACCTCCGCAATGCCGCGAGATGCAGTAGCCAAAACTTCATCGGCTTTTGAAAATCCTTGTTTGAAACCCAAATTACCATACACTTCACGCAGTTTGTTGTTATTAATTACTATCAAAGAATCAACGTGTTTTCTTAATTTTTCGACACCTACATGCGCTTGATCGTTTCGAGTTTTACCTTCAAATTGAAAAGGGATCGTTACAATTCCTACCGTAAGGATTTCCATTTCCCGAGCCATTTTAGCAATAATGGGGGCCGCTCCGGTTCCAGTTCCACCGCCCATTCCTGCGGTAATAAAAATCATTTTGGTGTTGGATTCCAACATCCCTCGAAGTTCTTGATCGCTTTCAATGGCAGACTGTGCGCCAATCTCTGGATTAGCTCCAGCGCCCATTCCTTCCGTAAGATGCAGTCCTAACTGAATTTTGTTAGGCACTGGGCTGTTTTGCAAAGCTTGGGCATCGGTGTTACAAACAACAAAATCAACGCCGTTGATTCCTTGCGAATACATATGGTTGATTGCGTTGCTACCGCCACCCCCTACTCCAATTACTTTAATGACATTGCTTTGATTTTTTGGTAAATCAAATGATAAATTCTCGAAATTTGAATTTGGTTGTATCATGTTTTTACTTTTTATTCTGCGTTGTCTAAAAATTCTTTTAACTTTTCTGTAAATCGATCAAAAATAGACCGTCTTGCTTCGGAAGTGTTTGGGGGCATTGGTACTTCCTGTTCTTCGTTTCCTTCTTCAACGGAAACTTCTTGTTCCATCTCTTGAAACTTATTTTCTTTGGCTGCTTTCATTACCAATCCCACAGCAGTAGCATACATTGGACTGGTAGTCTCTTGGCTTGAATCTCCCGCCAAATTCTCACTAGGATATCCTATGCGAGTATCCATTCCTGTGATGTATTCAACGAGTTGTTTTAAATGCTTAAGTTGACTTCCTCCTCCTGTTAACACAATTCCCGCAATAAGCTTTTTCTTTTGCTCTTCGTGCCCATAGTTTTTGATTTCAACATACACCTGCTCAATGATTTCAACAACCCGCGCATGAATAATTTTGGATAAATTTTTCAACGTAATTTCTTTGGGCTCTCTACCTCGCAGTCCCGGAATGGAAACGATTTCGTTTTCCTTATTTTCTCCAGGCCAAGCAGATCCAAATTTAACCTTCAACAGCTCGGCTTGTTTTTCAATAATCGAACAGCCTTCTTTGATGTCTTCGGTAATGATATTTCCACCAAAAGGAATCACTGCTGTGTGTCGAATAATTCCGTCTTTAAAAATAGCTAAATCTGTTGTTCCGCCTCCGATATCTATCAAAGCAACGCCTGCTTCTTTTTCTTCTTGATTCAAAACTGCGTCAGAAGATGCGAGGGGTTCTAGGGTAATTCCTCCAAATTCCAAACCCGCACTTTTTACACAGCGCGCAATATTTCGAATAGACGAAACTTGCCCTACTACAACATGAAAATTAGCTTCCAGCCTTCCACCATACATACCTATGGGTTCTGTAATTTCAGCCTGACCATCCACCTTAAATTCTTGGGGAAGTACATGGATTATTTCTTCGCCAGGAAGCATTACCAACTTATACACTTGATTGATCAGTTTGTCGATGTCTTCGGAGTTGATAACCTCGTCGGCATTGGGACGAGTTATATAATCGCTATGCTGTAAACTTCGAATGTGTTGGCCTGCGATACCTACAACCACATCTTCAATTTTTTGACCTGAAAGTGCTTCAGCATCTTCAACAGCTTGTTGGATGGACTGAATGGTTTGAGTGATATTATTGACAACACCTCTATGAACTCCCAAACTTTTGGACTTGCCTATACCTACGATCTCGAGTTTTTTATACTCGTTTTCACGACCCATCATAGCAACAATTTTGGTAGTCCCAATATCCAATCCTACAGAAAATTTTTGTTGTTCCATATTTATATTTTTTTGCAAACGACTTGGTTGGAATACTCCAAACTAACGCTCGCATATGATGATAAAGTTTGATCTTGAAGCGTCTTTACATAAAACGCTTTGTAAAAGTTAAATTTTCGTTCCAAGTCCTCTGGCTTACCCAACTCAATGGTGAGTGATTGGTTGCGCGTTGTTAAAAACCATTTGGATTTTTGTTGCTCAATTTCTACTATATGCGTTTTCAAAAATCCATCTTTGGAAATAAAAGAAAGTAACGAATAAACATCTCCCCTATTTTGATTCGTTACTTGAGAAGATACAAAAGGAACACGTGCCGAATAAAAGGGCGACAAAGGCATTTGATTTCCTTGGTCGTCAATGTAAAAACCCGGAGACCCCATCACTCTTCCGATTGGAGTTTTCTCTTGAATTTTAATTCCCACGCCTCCTTCAATTCCAAGATATGCGTGAGCCGATTCGATGAAGTGGTTTTGATTAAGTATAGATTCCATCTTCCTCAAATTTAATTCACTTTTCAGTAAATTGGTAGTGTCTGTTTTCTTTACTGTTAACAATTTATTAACCGAATCCGTGGTCATAAAACGCGCTCCGTTTTGCTCAAAATGAACTGTTATATCCAATACATCTCTGGACTGATTTTGATGAAAAGAAAATACAGACAAGCCGATTAAAACTATAGCTAAAATGCTTATTTTAAGGTATTTATATTTCATTTTGCATAGCTATTTTTTGTTGAACGGAACGAACTTCATCGGCAATATCTCCTGCACCCATCATCACAACAACATCGGATGTAAGCAGCTGAGATTGATGAATAAGTTGCGCTTTGGAAACCAATTGCTTATTTTTTAAAGAAATTTTATCGAGTAAAACCGTAGAGCTAACATTGGGAATGGGTTCTTCTCGTGCTGGATAAATATCCAACAGAATGACAGCGTCAAACTGAGACAAACTTTTTGCAAACGCATCACAAAAATCACGCGTACGACTAAACAAGTGAGGCTGAAATACAGCAACATTTTTTTTGCCGGGATAGAACGTAGAAACGGCTTGATAAACAGCATCTATTTCACTGGGGTGATGCGCATAATCATCTATCAAAACTTTGGGACTTTTTAGGCGGTAGCTAAATCTTCTGTGCACTCCCTGAAAAGTAGAAAGCGCTTTTGCAAGTTGTTCTTTGGAATCACAAACGTTCAAAGCCATAGCAAACGCTGCCAAGGCATTGGCTATGTTGTGATAGCCTGGTAGTTCAAAACGTACCGAATGAATGCATTCGCCTTCTGCATGAATATCAAAAACATAACCGCCGTTTTCGACACGAATTTGTTGTGCGGAAATATTTGCACTGGCATCCAATCCAAAGCTAATTCCTTGCAAAGGAAGTCCCTGTCGGATATATAAAGCGTTTGGTTTTTTAACCCGTTCGGCAAATTCTTTAAAAGTGGCTTGCAAATTTTCATGGGAATCATATATATCCAAATGATCGGCATCCATTGATGTAATACACGCCACATCGGGTTGAAGTTGTAAAAAGGAACGGTCGAATTCATCGGCCTCAACAACCATTACATCACTGCCTTCCAATACTAAATTGGAATTGGTATTTTCTAAAATCCCTCCTAAAAAAGCAGTCACTTTTATTCCACATTCTTTCAATAAATGAGCAAGGATGGCTGATGTCGTTGTTTTTCCATGCGTCCCTGCAACTGCCATACAATACCCTTGATTGGCAATGGATCCCAAAACTTGTGAACGTTTTAAAATTGTAAAATCTCGGGTTTGAAACGTTTTTAATTCTTGATGAGAAGCCGGAATCGCTGGGGTATATACCACCAAAGTTTTGGAAGCGTCCTTAAACAATTCAGAGATTTCATTGAAATTATCTTGATAATGAATATCGGCTCCCAAAGAAGTCAATGTTTGGGTAAGCGCTGTCTCAGTTCGATCATAGCCTCCAACTTGCTTTCCTTGTTGTAAAAAATAACGTGCTAACGCAGACATACCGATCCCTCCGATTCCTATGAAATATATCCGTTCTGCATTTAAAAAATTCATGACAATAGGGTTTCAATTTCGTTTACAATAGCATTTGTTGCCTTGGGCAAGGCCATTTTTTTTAGGTTTGTTTTTAAATTTTCAACGTGTTTGTTATCATTCAAAAGCTCAGAAAAAACGGATTTAAACTGATGATCCAATTCACTTTCTTTGATCATCACCGCTGCCTTTTTATCGACTATTGCTTTCGCATTTTTGGTTTGATGATCTTCGGAGACATTGGGAGATGGGATGAAAATAACAGGTTTGCCAACAATACAAAGTTCAGACACTGCCGATGCACCGGCTCTTGAAATTATTATATCAGCAGCCGCATAAGCTATATTCATTTCATCAATAAAAGCTGTGACTTGAACAGATTGGGAGGAATAGCGTTTGTATTCGTTGCTATAAAACTTTCCACACTGCCATACAACCTGAACATTTTGTTCTTTAAAGAAATCAAGTTGAGCTTCTATCAGTTGATTGATTCTTCGAGCTCCCAAACTTCCACCCAAAACCAACAAAGTTTTTTTGTCAGATTGCAATCCCATTTTTTGATGAGCAAATGCCTTAGAGACCTTCATTTCTCGTAAATTTTTTCGAACTGGATTGCCCGTAATTACAATTTTGGATTTTGGAAAAAACCGCTCCATGTTTTGATACGCAACACAAATCCGATCGACTGATTTGGAAAGCCATTTGTTGGTAATTCCAGCATAAGAATTCTGCTCTTGAATGAGCGTTGGAATATTTTTTTTAGAGGCTATGTACAATAGCGGACCGCTTGCAAACCCGCCGGTACCCACTACCACATCGGGGCGAAAAGCACGAATGATTAGCAAAGACTTCCACAAACTAACTACGAGCTTGAATGGAAAAAGGAAATTTTTCAAGGATATTTTTCGTTCAATTCCTGATATCCATAATCCTGTTATGGGATAACCGGCCGCAGGTACTTTGGTCATTTCCATGCGATTTTTTGCGCCTACAAATAAAAATTCAGTGTTTGGATACCGTTCACGAATTTCATCAGCAATGGCTATTGCAGGATAAATATGACCTCCTGTTCCACCTCCCGATATGATACATTTATAAGGTTTCACTGAGTATGGCTAAAGGGTTATCGTTTTCATCATTCATTATAGGTTTTGGACTTCGATTGGCACTGACACTCAACACAATTCCAAGCGCTAGAAAAGTCATCCAAATGGAAGTTCCTCCGCTGCTAATTAAGGGTAATGGTTGTCCTGTTACGGGAAACAACTCCACAGCCACAGCCATATTGACAAGCGCCTGAAAGATAATAGGCAGCCCAACACCCATTACTAATAATTTTCCAAAAGGCGTTTCGGCTTTGTGGGCAATAACCACAATTCTGAAAAGAAGCAATAGATAAAAAAACAGCAGTGACAACGCTCCCAAAAGACCGTATTCTTCAGCAATAATTGCATAAATAAAATCCGAAGTGCTTTGAGGTAATAAATTTTTCATAACACTTTTTCCTGCACCCACACCTACTAAACCTCCAGAAACAATAGCCGTTTTTGCTCGTTCGATTTGATAATCAGAATCTGAAGTTCCGCCGTTGTAAAAAGAATCCAATCGGCTCATCCAGGTATCCACCCGATTGGGCATTGCCTCTGGGTATGCTTTGGCTACTAAAACAAACAGTGCCAATCCAACCATGCCTGCCACTAAAATTCCCGCCAAATATTTTAAAGGGTACCCTCCTAGAAAAGCCAAAACCAAAACCATCAGAAACATCATTGCAGCAGTAGAAAAATTGGAAGGAAGAACCAATCCAACTATCAAAAAAACAGGAAGCCAAAGCGGAAGAATACTTTCTCCAAAACGAATTATTTGCTCTCTTTTTTTTGACAAATAACCCGAAATATAAACCATCAAAACAACCATTGCCAATGTTGATGGCTGAAAAGTAATTCCCATCAACGGAATTCGAATCCAACGACTGGCGTTGGCACCGCCTATTGTAGATCCTTGCAAAGCAGTATATAATAACAGCAATACAACTACAGGTAGTAGCATAATTGACAACCCTTTAAAATAACGAAAAGGCATCCTGTGAATTCCAAACATAATGGTCATACCCACCACCACAATCACAATATGCTTTATAATATGACCAACCACTGAACCGTTTCCAACAACATATACCAAATTTGAACTGGCACTGTAAACAGGTAAAAATGAAAATATTGCTAATAGCACCACTAAGGCCCACATGGCTTTATCTCCGTATATATTGTTTAGAAGTTGTTTCATTACAGCTTTCTTACGGCTTCTTTAAATTGGTTTCCTCGATCTTCATAATTTTCAAACAAGTCAAAACTTGCACAGGCAGGAGAAAGCAATACATTTTCACCAGAACTAGCAATCTTATAAGCAATTTTTACCGCCTCAGACATGCTGTTGGTCTCAACCATCAATTCGGATACTGGTGCAAAAACATCAATTAGCTTTACGTTATCATTTCCCAAACAAATGATTGCTTTTACTTTTTCACGAACCAACGGTAATAAAGGTTCGTAATCATTTCCTTTGTCTATTCCTCCTACAATCCAAACCGTAGAGGATGTCATACTGTCGAGTGCATAAAAGGTTGCGTTGACATTGGTGGCTTTGGAATCGTTAATGTAATTGACCTTGTTAATGGTCAATACGTTTTCCAAACGATGCGATGCTCCTTGAAAATTTTCCAAACAATCTTTAAGCGTTTGCTTTCGAATTTTAATGAGTTGGGCTACAGTTGAAGCTGCCATTGCGTTTTTGGCATTGTGCTGACCCTTTAGAGATAAACTTTGAATGGGTATCATAAAATGGTTGTTTTCTAGTGTTGAATGAATTTGATTGTCTTTTATATAAGTTCCTTCGGGTTGAATAAAATCTTTTGCGTAAGGAATTTTTTTTGCTTGTAGCTGAGCGTGTTTCAGTCCTTCTTGAATTGCGACATCGTCTGCATCAAAAATCAAATAATCTGTAGACCGTTGGTTTTTAGCAATTCGAAACTTTGAATTTCGGTAAGCTTCAAAAGAATGATCGTATCGATCCAAATGATCGGGAGTTATATTGGTTATAACAGCTATATGTGGACGGAAATTTTCAATTCCATCGAGCTGAAAACTGCTCAATTCCAATACAAAATATTCGTAATCGTTTTCTGCGACAGATTTGGCAAAACTATCTCCTATATTTCCTGCTATTCCCACATGGATTCCAGCCGATTTTAAAATATGGTGAATTAACAAAGTGGTGGTGGTTTTTCCATTACTTCCGGTAATTCCAATAAGTGTTGCATTGGTAAAACGCGAGGCAAACTCAATTTCAGAAATTACAGGAATGCCTTGTTCACGAATTTGCTGTATGATTGGAATATGATCGGGAATACCTGGACTTTTCACCACTTCATCAGCCTGTAAAATTCGCTCCATCGAATGTTTATTTTCTTCCCAATCGATTTGATTTGAATCCAATTCTTTTCGGAAATGATCGAGTACAATTCCCCGATCAGACACCCACACACGATAGCCGTTTTTCTTCGCTAGAATGGCTGCTCCCACTCCGCTTTCTCCAGCACCCAATATGACAAGGTCTTTTCCTTTCATTTATCGAAGCTTTAGAGTAACTAATGAAATAATTGCTAATAAGATTCCAACAATCCAAAATCGAGTGACAATTTTGCTTTCGTGATATCCCAATTTTTGGTAATGGTGATGCAAGGGCGCCATTTTAAAGATACGTTTGCCAACTCCGTATTTTTTACGTGAGTATTTAAAATATCCGACTTGAAAAATCACTGATAAATTTTCAATTAAGAAAATTCCACACAAAACAGGGATTAGTAATTCTTTTCGGACAGCAATAGCAATTACAGCGATAATTCCGCCAATAGTAAGACTCCCTGTATCGCCCATAAATATTTGAGCAGGAAAGGCATTGTACCATAAAAATCCAATGAGAGAACCCACAAATGCAGCAATGTAAATTACCAATTCACTTACCCTTGGTATGTACATAATATTGAGATAATCACTGAAAATGATGTTTCCGGATACCCATGCAAAAATCCCTAACGTAAGCACAATAATTGCCGATGAGCCCGCAGCCAATCCATCAATACCGTCAGTAAGGTTTGCGCCGTTTGAAACAGCTGTAATAATGAACACAACAATGGGAATGAAAATCAACCAAGCGTAGTGCGAAAAATCATTATGCATCCAACCGATCAAATCTCCGTAATCGAACTCGTTGTTTTTAAGCATGGGAATGGTCGTTTTTAACGACTTGGCTTCTTCATCAAATCCTTGAACAAGTTGAATTTCCGAAATGGTTTCTTGCAGCTTTTCTTTAATGGTAACCTGAGGATGAAAATAAAGGGTAACTCCAACAATAATTCCCAATCCAACTTGTCCAATAATTTTAAATCGTCCTTTAAGTCCCTCTTTGTCTTTTTTAAATACCTTGATATAGTCATCTAAAAACCCAATCGCTCCCATCCAAAGAGTAGTGATTAACAACAGCTGAATGTATACGTTGTCAAGTTTTGAAAAAAGAAGCACTGGAATAATCGTCGCAAAAATAATAATGAGTCCTCCCATTGTAGGAGTTCCTGATTTTTGGGTCTGACCGTCCAATCCCAAATCACGAACGGTTTCACCAACTTGTTTTTTTTGCAAATACAAAATGATTCG
>JAURCF010000071.1 GCA_030828565.1 Flavobacteriaceae bacterium | reverse complement strand
TCTATTTTACCAGGCTACAATGCGGTAGAAATTGTGAATCAACTTAAGGTTCGACTCAAAGATTTTACAGAACTTCCAAAAGATGTCAATTATAGCTTTACGGGAGAAATTGAAAAACAAGATGAAAACATGGCCTTTTTATCAAAGGCTCTTGCTTTGGCTTTGATGTTAATCATGTTGCTTTTGGTTTTTCAATTTAACTCTATTTCTAAACCTGCCATCATACTTTTGTCCATCTTTTTAAGTTTTATTGGCGTGTTTTTAGGGCTTGTCATTTTCAACATGACTTTTGTAATTATCATGACCATGATGGGAATTATTTCGCTAGCCGGAATTGTAGTTAACAACAGTGTTGTTCTACTCGATTATACCCAATTGCTGCTCGATCGTAGAAGAAAAAACAATGGACTTACTTCAGAACAACTGCTTCCTAAAGAAGAAATATTTCAAGCAGTAGTCAATGGCGGGAAGGCTCGTTTGCGGCCCGTTTTATTAACCGCAATAACAACAATATTAGGGCTTATTCCGCTTGCCATTGGATTGAACATCAATTTCTTCTCATTGTTTATGGAAGGTGATCCTCAAATTTATATAGGGGGTGACAATGTCATCTTTTGGGGGCCGTTGGCTTGGACAGTTATTTTTGGACTTACTTTCGCAACTTTTTTAACCCTAATAATCGTTCCTGTTACTTTCTATTTAAGTAAACGCGCAGCAATTAAAATAAAAAGTTTAACTTTATAATTCGTTATCACTTAATAACCCTAAATACATGAAAACTACAAATTCAACGCTTACTCAAATGGCCAGAGAATCTCTGGAAGGAAAATGGGGCCTTGCAGTACTCGGCACTTTCGTTTATTTTATTGTTTTGATGGGAGTTCAGTTGTTGGCTGAAATAGATCCTCTTCTAATGATTGTGACCCTTATAATTAGCGGTCCTATTGCATTGGGATTTATTACTTTCAGCTTAAACATTTCCAGAGACAACGACCCCAAAGTAGAAAATATTTTTGAAGGATTTCAAAATTTCAAATCGGCTGTTGGGGCCTACCTTCTAATGTTGCTTTTTATCTTTCTCTGGATGCTACTATTAATTATCCCTGGAATCATTGCAGCATTTTCTTACTCAATGACCTTTTACATTTTGGCAGACGATCCTTCCATTAGTCCTGTGGATGCGATTGACAAAAGCAAAGCAATGATGAAAGGAAACAAATGGAAATACTTTTTGTTAAACCTTCGATTTTTGGGATGGGCTCTATTGTGTCTGCTTACTTTTGGAATAGGATTTTTATGGCTTATACCATACATACAGGTAAGTATTGCCAAATTTTACGACGATATAAAAGAATAAACCCTTTACTATTTATAAAAACAAAAAAACCGCATCTTTTGGATGCGGTTTTTATATATAAAATTGTTTTTGCTATTTCAATGCAATAGATATTTTTGAGTCTTTCCATAAATTCACAGAAGATATTTTATTTTCATGAAAAGCAACTTCAGTGAGTTCGTCTTCATTCCAAAAAAACCATTGACCTACTTTTTTACCTTCCTTGTAGTTTCCTGTTGAAACCCTATCTCCAGAAGCAGTAAAAGATTCCCATTTACCCTCCAGTTTGTTATTTTTAACAAACCCAGACTGCGCAATTTCACCGTTATCATGAAATACTTTTATCATAACTATGTCTTCAGTGACTTTTTCAAGCTGAACAGATGGGTTATTTTCTTGAGCGAACAAAAAACTTCCAAAAAGAATTGCGAGTACTAAAAATGTATTTTTCATAATTAAAAGGTGTTAAATGATTCCTATATCATACTGTGATGTTACAAAATATTTTACATATAAAAAACATTAAATTAACATCAAACAGCTAACTATTTGTTTTTCAGTATTTTAAATTTTAAATATAATTAATAAATCATGTGTTATTTTTGAAATAAGAATTCATTTAACCACCTAAAGTTCTTATTTTTACGCTAAAATTTAGACGAATGCTACGAAGCCATACATGCGGAGATTTAAATATATCCCACAACAATACATCCGTTGTTTTGTCGGGATGGGTCCAAAAAGTACGCGATAAGGGATTTATGATTTGGGTAGATCTTCGCGATCGATATGGCGTTACTCAGCTTATCTTTGACTCCGAACGAACTCCCCAAGAAGTATTTGAAAGTGCCAAAACACTCGGAAGAGAGTTTGTTATTCAAGTCCATGGAACCGTCATTAAAAGAGAATCCAAAAACAAAAACATTCCTACAGGAGACATTGAAGTCCTTGTAGAAACTCTAAAAGTGCTCAACACTTCCAAAACACCTCCATTTACGATTGAAAATAATACGGATGGTGGAGAAGACATTCGAATGAAATATCGATACTTAGATATTCGGAGAAATCCCGTAAAAGAAAGTCTTTTATTTCGTCATCGTGTGAGTATGGAAGTAAGAAACTACCTTTCCAAAAACGGTTTTGTTGAGGTAGAAACTCCTTATTTGATTAAATCAACCCCAGAAGGTGCACGCGATTTTGTAGTTCCTTCTCGTATGAATTCGGGTGAATTTTATGCCCTTCCTCAATCTCCCCAAACGTTCAAACAGCTTTTGATGGTGGGAGGAATGGATAAATATTTTCAAATTGTAAAATGTTTTCGAGACGAAGACTTACGTGCTGATCGTCAACCGGAATTTACACAAATTGATTGCGAATTAACTTTCGTAGAACAAGATGATATTTTAAATACTTTTGAGGCTTTAACAAAACACTTGTTAAAATCTCTCAAAGGCGTTGAAGTTGCTACTTTCCCAAGAATGACCTATGATGATGCCATGCGGAGGTATGGAAACGACAAACCAGATATTCGGTTTGGAATGGAATTTGGCGAATTAAACACGTGGGCAAAAGGAAAAGGATTTCAGGTTTTTGACAAACAAGAGTTGATTGTAGGAATTGCAGTTCCTGGAGCCGCTACTTTTACACGAAAAGAAATTGACAAACTCATTGATTGGGTAAAACGACCGCAAATTGGAGCCAATGGGCTGGTTTGGGTCAAATGCAATGAAGACGGATCTTTTAAATCTTCTGTTGACAAGTTTTATTCGCAAGAAGATTTGTCTGAATGGGCCAATGCGTGTGAAGCAAAAGCTGGAGACTTACTCCTAGTAATGGCAGGCGATACATCGTCTACTCGCTCACAATTGAGTACCCTACGAATGGAAATGGGAGAACAATTGGGCCTTAGAAAACCCGATGAGTTTGCCCCTTTGTGGATTGTTGATTTTCCATTATTGGAATGGGATGCCGAAACCGAGCGATATCACGCTATGCATCACCCGTTTACCGCACCCAAACCCAATCAAATTGACCTATTGGAAACACAGCCCGAAAAAGTATATGCTAACGCCTATGATTTGGTGCTGAATGGAAACGAAATTGGTGGAGGCTCTATTAGAATTCACGAACAAAAATTACAAGAACGGATGTTTGATCTGTTAGGATTTACCAAAGAAGAAGCAAAAACGCAATTTGGTTTTCTAATGAATGCATTCCAATACGGTGCGCCACCACACGGAGGAATTGCACTTGGATTTGATCGGCTAGTCGCTATTTTGGACGGAAAAGAAACGATTCGCGACTATATTGCCTTTCCAAAAAATAATAGCGGACGCGATGTAATGATCGATGCCCCTGCTGCAATCGATGCCGATCAATTGAAAGAACTTTCTTTAACAATCAACAAAAACTAATCTTTACCTTCATTGAAACTATTCCTAAAAATATTCACCCTTTTATTAATAGCAAGTATTGGATATGGATTTTATATTAAATCCTCCGAAACACTTTTAGGAGATCGTATAATTGGAATTTCTGTTTTGGTGTTTTCATTTGTATTAATGCCCCTTTTCATTGCCTTTCGATGGAAAAAAAGACGAATCGAAGACTATATTATGAACCCTGAAAGTATAGAGAAAATGTCTAACTCGTTGAGTTTCAAAAAAGAAAAAATAAAGAAAAGCAAAAAATAACTGCTCTTAACCAAATAATTATTCCTAACTTCGCAACTTAAATTTTTATAATTATTATACAATGACTGGTACAGTTAAATTTTTTAATGGCTCAAAAGGCTATGGATTCATTACCAACGATGAAACAGGTGAAGACATCTTTGTTCACGTTACTTCTTTAAACGGCCTAGCGCTCAACGAAGGAGACAAAGTAGAATATTCTGAAGAAGACGGAAGAAAAGGGAGAGTTGCTGCCGATGTGCAGGTTCTTGACTAAAAATATTTTATTTTAGACCATCATACCCTTAGCATTAGCTAGGGGTTTTTTATTGCAGTCTTTTTAAATGAAAGAACTGCGTTAACAAATCCGCACTTTCTTTGGCAAAAACGCCCTGTGTAACTTCCGTCGAAGGATGCAGTGTAGTTCCCATCGTTCGGTATCCGCGTTTTTCGTCGGAGGCGCCAAAAACCACTCGTGAAATTTGGCTCCAATACAAGGCCCCTGCACACATTTGACAAGGTTCTAAAGTCACATACAAAGTACACCCTTTTAGATATTTCCCACCCAAATAATTAGCCGCAGAGGTGATGGCTTGCATTTCAGCATGAGCTGTTACGTCATGAAGTACTTCCGTTAAATTATGGGTTCTTGCAATAATTTGTTGATCGGCAACGATGACCGCCCCAACCGGAACCTCGTCCTTATCAAAAGCGCGTTGGGCCTCTTCCAAAGCCTTTTTCATAAAATACGAATCGTCCAAAGGAGTGATTGACATAATTGTTTAGATTGCATTTGATCGTAAAAATACGATTTCAACTCGTACCTTTGTTAAGTGAATAAAAAAATCCTTCCATATCTAGATTCGCCCAAGGCCTTGCGAGCGCTTAATCAAAAGCTGCTCCCTAAATTAGCCAACGAAGTTCGAGAAACTATTGTTGATTTTGTTGCTGTTAAAAAAGGCCACTTAGCCGCCAGCCTAGGAGTGGTAGAATTAACCATTGCGCTTCATTATGTATTTGAAACGCCTAACGATTTATTAGTATGGGATGTTGGGCATCAGGCGTATGGACACAAGCTTTTAACAGGGAGGTTCAACAATTTTGAAAGCATGAGGCAGTGGCAAGGGATTAGCGGATTTCCAAGCAGAGCCGAAAGTCCTTACGACGCCTTTGGAACAGGACACGCCTCTACTTCTATTTCAGCTGTTTTAGGAATGGCGCAAGCCAGTCGATTGAACGGTGACGAGTCCAAACAACACATTGCTGTGATTGGAGACGCCTCTATTGCTGGAGGAATGGCGTTTGAAGGCTTGAATAGTGCTGGAGAATCCAACTCCAATATTTTAATTATTTTAAATGATAACGCCATTGGGATTGATCCCAGTGTGGGTGCTTTGAAATCGTATTTTGGCGAAATAAAATCTGCTGCTTCTCCTAAAGACAATTTTTTTGAAGCGCTGAATTTTCATTATCAAGGTCCGATTGACGGACACGATATTGACAGTTTGATTTTGCATTTAAACAAACTCAAACAAATCAAAGGCCCTAAAGTATTGCACATCAACACAGTCAAAGGAAAAGGGGTTTCGTGGGCAGAATCTGATCCATTGACATACCATGCGCCTGGAAAATTTGATAAAAAAACAGGAACTATTGACTCAAGCCAACATTCCTCATTGCCTCCAAAGTTTCAGGAAGTCTTTGGAAAAACTTTGGTAGAGCTTGGGGCTAAAAATAAAAAAATTGTAGGAATAACCCCCGCAATGCCCTCCGGAAGCTCTTTGAACTTTTTTATGGATGCCTTTCCGGAGCGTTCCTTTGACGTAGGAATTGCTGAACAACATGCGGTTACTTTTTCGGCAGGATTGGCTTCACAGGGTCATATTCCTTTTTGCGCAATTTACTCAACCTTTCTTCAACGTGCCTATGATCAGGTGATTCACGATGTTGCGTTGCAAAATTTGCATGTTGTATTTTGTCTCGATCGTGCGGGTTTGGTTGGAGAGGATGGAGCTACGCATCATGGTGTTTTTGACATTGCCTTCTTGCGCAGTATCCCCAATATGATCGTTAGTGCCCCAAGAAACGAAATGGAACTGCGAAATCTAATGTTTACCGCACAACAAAAAAATAACGGCCCTTTTTCGATTCGATATCCCCGAGGAAGAGGTCGCATACTGAAATGGAAACAACCTTTTGAGTACCTTCCTATTGGGAAAGGACAGCTTCTTAAAAAAGGAACAGACGTTGCCATCCTTAGCTTGGGAACGACCGCTGAAACCATCGAAAACGCACTCGATGCTCTCAAGGAATCAAGCCGATTTTCGCACTACGATTTGCGTTATGCCAAGCCTTTGGATACTGATTTGTTACATACTGTTTTCCAAACATATCAAACCGTTGTTGTAATTGAAGACGGTGTGTTGTCTGGAGGAGTTGGGAGCGCCGTTTTGGAATTTTCAAACGATCATCAGTATACTGTTCCAATTAAGCGGATTGGCATTCCTGATCGATTTATTGAGCACGGAAGTTTGGAAGAAATTCGTCATGATGCAAGTATTTCTGTTAGTGCGGTTCAAGGTCTTTTAAATACTTTATAAAACTATCGCATTTTTTGGTACCACTCCAATGCTTTTCCATCGGTTAGGCTGGCAACAAAACAGCTAATGTCTAACAATTGTATATACAAATCCCCTTCAGGATGTAGATATTGACTTGGCAAACAAGCCAACGCCAATCGGTCAAATGCAGAAAGCTTTTTTTGTTGGTTATGAACAGAAGCCGTGGCAAAAACATCCAGTAAGCGATTGATAACCTGATAACCTTTCAACTCTTTTTC
>JAURCF010000069.1 GCA_030828565.1 Flavobacteriaceae bacterium | reverse complement strand
TCGATGGATTTTACTTCAGCAACATCGTTAAAACGATTTCGCTTGAAATCAATTTCACGATAGCGCTTTTTATGACCACCGCCTTTGTAGCGCATCGTCATTTTTCCTGAATTGTTACGACCACCTGAACGTTTTTTCGGAGAGAGTAAACTCTTCTCCGGCTTATCAGTTGTAATGGCGTCGTATCCATTTACAACTCTACCGCGCTGTCCGGGCGTTATGGGTTTTAGTTTTCTAACTGACATTATCCCTAATTAACTTATAAATTACTATAAAAATCAATACTATCTCCTTCGGCAAGCTGAACGACTGCCTTTTTAATAGCATTTGTTTTTCCTTTTTGAACCCCAGTTTTGGTAAAACGTACTTTACGTTCTGGACCGTAATTGAGGGTACGAACTTTTTCAACAGAAACACCGTAAGTGGCTTCCACCGCTTTTTTGATTTCTACTTTATTCGCCTTGGTTTGTACCACGAAAGAATAGCGATTTCTCAACTCACTTTCTGCAGTAGCTTTTTCCGTAATGATGGGTTTAAGTAAAATACTCATTGTGTTTCTTATTAACTTAAATTCGATTCAATAGCCGACACTGCGCTTTCAAGCAAAACCAATTGCTGGGTATTCATAATACCGTAAGTGTTTAACTCTGAGTTAGTTATAACTTTAGAGCGTTCCAAATTACGCGCCGACAAATATACATTATTATTTGAAGCGCCCAAGACAAACAAAGATTTTTTGTTTTCGATGCCTAGCGCTTTCAGAACAGCTTTGAAAGATGCTGTTTTGGGTGCGTCGAATGTAAAGTCTTCCACAACCAAAACCGATTTTTCTTTAGCCTTGATACTCAATGCAGAACGACGAGCAATGCGCTTTACGTTTTTATTGAGTTTTTGATCGTATGATCGAGAGCGAGGTCCAAAAACACGACCTCCTCCTCGAAACAAAGGATTTTTAATACTACCCGCACGAGCCGTACCTGTACCTTTTTGTTTCTTGATTTTTCGAGTACTTCCAACAATGTCAGCACGCTCTTTCGATTGATGCGTTCCTTGTCGTTGGTGAGCCAAATATTGTTTTACATCCAAATAAACCGCATGTTCATTCGGTGCAAATTCGAAAACCGCTTTGGAAAGTTCTACTTTCCGTCCGGTATCTTTTCCGTGAATATCTAAAACTGCTACCTTCATTACTTCTGAATTACAACGTATGCGTTTTTGTGTCCAGGAACACACCCTTTAACAACCAAAAGGTTTTTTTCTGGAACTACTTTCAAAACACGTAAGTTTTGAACCTTAACTTTTTCGTTACCCATTTGACCAGCCATTCGCATTCCTTTGAATACTCGAGCAGGATATGAAGCCGCACCAATAGAACCTGGCGCTCGTAGTCGATTGTGTTGACCGTGAGTAGCTTGTCCTACTCCTCCAAATCCGTGACGTTTTACAACTCCTTGGAATCCTTTTCCCTTGGATGTTCCTGAAACATCAACAAACTCACCTTCTCGAAAGTGATCTACGGTGATGGTATCACCTAATTTAAATTCCTCATCAAAACCTTGAAACTCAACAACTTTCCTTTTAGGAGCAGTACCCGCTTTTTTGTAGTGCCCTTTGGCAGCTGCAGTAACGTGTTTGTCTGCTTTGTCATCGAAACCGAGTTGGAGGGCATCATAGCCGTCCACCTCTTTGGTTCTGACTTGGGTTACGACACAAGGACCTACTTCAATAACGGTACAGGGAAGATTTTTTCCTCGCTCGTCGTAAAGACTGGTCATGCCGATTTTTTTTCCAATTAACCCAGACATAATTTATGATTTAACTTTAATTAATTTATTATACTTTAATTTCAACTTCAACACCGCTTGGCAATTCTAACTTCATCAACGCATCAATGGTTTTTGAAGAAGAGCTGTAAATGTCCAACAATCGCTTGTACGAGCTAAGTTGGAATTGCTCACGCGCTTTTTTATTAACGTGGGGTGAACGAAGCACTGTAAACAACTTTTTGTGTGTTGGAAGTGGAATAGGTCCAGTAACAACAGCACCCGTTGTTTTAACAGTCTTTACGATTTTCTCAGCAGACTTATCCACCAAGTTGTGATCGTATGATTTTAATTTAATTCTAATTTTTTGACTCATATCTCTTGGTGATTAAATAGCTCCCTTAATATCAGCAATAACTGATTCTGAGATGTTTTTAGGTGTTTCTGCATAATGTGAAAACTCCATGGTAGAAGTCGCTCTTCCAGAAGTTAGTGTTCGTAGGGCCGTAACATATCCAAACATTTCCGAAAGGGGAACTTCAGCTTTGACAACTTTAGCTCCTGCACGATCATCCATATTGTTTACTTGACCACGTCGTCGGTTCAAATCTCCTACAACGTCTCCCATGTTTTCTTCAGGAGTTAGCACTTCCAATTTCATGATAGGCTCTAGGATAACGGCACGCGCTGCTTTGGCGGCAGACTTGTACCCTATTTTTGCAGCCAATTCAAACGATAGTGAATCGGAATCCACTGCGTGGAAAGAACCGTCTTTTAGTGTAATTTTCATCGAGTCCATTTCAAAACCGGCCAATGGTCCGTTTTTCATAGCTTCTTTGAATCCTTTTTCGACAGATGGAATGTATTCTTTAGGAACATTTCCACCTTTAATCACATTTACAAATTCAAGACCCGTTTTTCCTTCTTCGGCTGGCTCCATTGTAAATACGATATCTGCAAACTTACCACGTCCACCCGATTGTTTTTTATAAACTTCTCTATGGTCGGTAGAAGCTGTAATTGCTTCTTTGTATTCTACTTGAGGTTGTCCTTGATTTACTTCGACTTTGAATTCTCTTCGAAGACGGTCAACGATAATATCCAAGTGCAACTCGCCCATACCCGAAATGATAGTTTGACCAGATGCCTCATCTGTTTTTACTTGAAACGTAGGATCTTCTTCTGCCAATTTGGCCAAAGACATTCCTAGTTTATCAACATCTGCTTTGGATTTTGGCTCCACAGCGATACCGATAACGGGATCTGGGAAATCCATAGATTCCAAAACAATGGGATGTTTTTCATCAGACATGGTATCCCCTGTCTTGATATCTTTAAATCCAACAGCGGCTCCAATATCTCCTGCTTCGATAAAATCGATTGCATTTTGTTTGTTGGAATGCATCTGATAGATACGTGAAATTCGTTCTTTTTTACCCGAACGGTTGTTTAGAATATAAGAACCTGCGTTCAATCGTCCTGAGTAAGCTCTAAAGAATGCCAATCGACCTACAAAAGGATCGGTAGCAATTTTAAAAGCCAAAGCTGCAAAAGGTTCTTTTACATCAGGCTTACGAATTTCTTCTTGCTCTGTATCGGGATTGATTCCTATGATACCTTCTTTATCTGTGGGTGAAGGCAAATAACGACATACTGCATCCAATAAAAACTGAACCCCTTTGTTTTTAAAGGCTGAACCACAAATCATAGGAATGATAGACATGTCCATAACAGCAGCGCGGAGAGCAGCATGAATTTCATCTTCAGTAATTGAATCTTCATCTTCCATGAATTTTTCAAGAAGATTTTCATCGTAACCGGCTACTTCTTCAATCAAAACTGCGCGGTATTTTTTGGCTTCTTCCTTAAGATCCTCAGGAATATCTACGATATCAAAAGTAGCTCCTTGCGTTTCTTCGTGCCAAATAATAGCTCTGTTTTTAACTAAATCAACGACTCCTTTGAAGTCATCTTCATCACCAATATTTAATACAATAGGAACGGCATTGGATTTCAACATGTCTTTTACTTGTTGACAAACGGCCATAAAATTAGATCCTTGACGGTCCATTTTATTGACAAATCCAATTCGTGGTACTTTGTAATTATCAGCAAGTCTCCAGTTGGTTTCGGATTGAGGCTCTACACCGTCAACCGCACTAAACAAAAACACTAATCCGTCCAATACACGGAGTGAACGGTTAACCTCAACGGTAAAGTCCACGTGACCGGGAGTATCGATAATGTTAAAGTGGTATCCTTCGGTATCTGCTACAGGCTGACCGTTTTCGAGTGGAAATTTCCACTCACAAGTTGTAGCAGCAGAAGTAATGGTAATTCCACGCTCTTGCTCTTGCTCCATCCAGTCCATAGTAGCAGCACCATCGTGTACTTCTCCAATTTTGTGGGAAACTCCTGTATAGTAAAGGATTCGTTCGGTAGTTGTTGTTTTACCGGCATCAATATGCGCAGCAATTCCAATGTTTCTTGTAAATTTTAAATCTCTAGCCATGGTCCTGTCTGTTAAAATTTAAAATGAGAGAATGCTTTGTTTGCTTCAGCCATTTTGTGAGTATCTACACGTTTTTTAACAGCAGCCCCTTCTTCTTTTTCAGCAGCAATAATTTCAGAGGCCAATTTGAGAGCCATTGATTTTTCGTTGCGTTTTCGGGCGTAGCTAATGAGCCATTTCATGGCCATAGAGATTTTACGATCGGGACGAATTTGACGCGGGATTTGGAAAGTAGCTCCTCCTACTCGACGACTTCGAACTTCAACGTGTGGCATTACGTTGGAAAGACCGTCTTTCCAAATTTGCAATGCTGTTTTTTCTTCGTTTTGATTTTTTTCTTCTATGATATCGATTGCATCATAGAATATTTTGAAAGCGACGGATTTTTTTCCGTCCCACATTAGGTTATTGACAAAGCGAGTCACCAATTGATCATTAAACCTCGGATCGGGGAGTAATGGTCTTTTTTTTGCTTTTCTTTTTCTCATGTCTTTACTTTTTTGAGCGGTTCAAGTTTCACGCCTTGAACATCATTACTAAATTGATTTACTTTTTGGGTCGTTTGGCTCCGTATTTTGAGCGGCGTTGAAGGCGACCTTCAACTCCTGCTGTATCGAGTGCACCTCGAACAATGTGATAACGAACTCCTGGTAAATCTTTAACCCTACCGCCTCGTACCAATACTATCGAGTGTTCTTGGAGATTGTGTCCTTCGCCGGGTATGTATGCGTTCACTTCGTTTCCATTGGTTAACCGAACACGAGCAACTTTACGCATTGCTGAATTTGGTTTTTTGGGTGTTGTAGTGTACACACGCGTGCAGACACCGCGTCTCTGGGGACACGAATCCAAGGCAGCCGATTTACTCTTCTTGGTAATTTTGACTCTTCCTTTGCGTACTAATTGTGAAATAGTTGGCATAAATGTTTCTTACAATTGTGTTTTTCCTCTATTTTAAGGGCTGCAAATGTAAACCTTTTTTGTTAGGAATCAAACCTATTTTCGAATTTTTCAGGAACTGTTTTTCCAAGATTGGCTTTGTTACTTTCTTACATTATAATTTTCTTATAAAAATCAATGTATTTTTAGTGATTATATATATTCTTAAAAAAATATATTGGTTTCCAAACGAAATGCCTGTATTTTTACGTTTTAGAGTCAAACTATTGAAGTTGAAAAACGTCCACAGATGCTTTTTGATATTAGGAATTTGGGGAATCGTAACCCTTCCTTTTTTGGGGCATTCTCAGCAACTTGCCATTGAGGTGATTGACAAGCCCATTCCTGCCCTTATCGAATCTTGGGACAATGCACTGATGGCCTCTTCTCCAAAAACTTTTAAAAATGTTTTGGATTCATTATCGAGTCAACTTCAAAAAATGGGGTTTTTGGAAGCTGCATTTTCTCCACCCCAAAAAATTAACGATTCCTTGTTCCGCTCTCAACTTCTCGTAGGCAATAAAGTAACATTGGTCCGCATAACAACCTACCATTCCGTTCCTAACGAACTGGCCACTTTACTTCCTGTCCAAAAAATTCCTTTTTCCACTACAGCAGCCTTGTTGAATCAACTTGTAGCTACTTCTGCGGAAATCGGGTATCCTTTTGCTTCTTTTGAGCTGCGCCCTATTGAGCGAAATGGGGAAGAATTGCTCGCGCAACTGGAAGTTTCTTTAGGAAAACTTCGTACCCTCGATGCCATAAAAGTCAAAGGCTACGATCGATTTCCTATTTCGTTCTTAAAACAAACGGGGCGGTTTTTTTTTAAAAAACCTTTTCAAGAACGCTCCTTACAAAAAATGCATCAATCGTTTAAAAAGCTACCCTTCGTAACTGCCATTCGTGAGCCTGAAGTCTTGTTTACCCAGGACAGCACGGTTGCTTATTTGTACTTTAAAAGAAAACCGAACAATTATATTGAAGGATTTTTAGGGTTTGAATCCAACAACTCGGGCGGCATTCGTTTCAATGGAAATTTGGATGCTCGACTGCTTAACAATTTGCACCAAGGAGAACAATTGAATTTGCTCTATCAAAATGACGGTGCACTGCAACGTAATTTTTCAGTAGCGCTTCAATGGCCCTATGTGTTGCAAACCCCTATAGGAATAGAACCAGGTTTGGAAATTTTTACCCGAGACAGCATTTTTGTGACTTCCAAACAATTTTTAAAACTGTCTGTTCCTTTGCGGGAAGACCTTCGGGTATGGACAGGGCTTGAATTTGCAAACGGCAGTTCGTTGGAAGCCCAAACAACCCTTCCTTCGTTTCAAACCACCTCCTTTACACTTGAAATTGAAAAAGAATTTGCGGCAAACGATCCGTATTTTGCCACCCCTTCCTTTATAAAAGGGCACGTCGCTTGGGGAAAACGTTCTGTAGATGCCGAAAAAACATCGCAATACCGATTGGGACTGTCTTCGCAATATATGCTATCGTTGGCCGAACGTTCGCAGTACATTGCTCGGCTGAGTGGAAAAACATTCATAAGTGACGCACTCTATACCCACGAATTGTTTCGTTTGGGAGGCATCCTTTCGCTACGCGGTTTTTCAGACAATCAACTATTGACTGACCGCTATTTGCTTCTCAACCAAGAATACCGATACCTTCTTTCGCCAGACAGTTATGTGTTGGGCTTGATTGACAACGCACTGCTTCACGATGATTTTTGGGGCAATCAATGGCTGTTGGGAGTCGGAGCTGGACTCGGCATTCGAACCGCAGGAGGAATGTTGCAACTTCAATATGTATTGGGAAAAACACCGCAACTTCCCTTTTCGTTCAAGGATGCCAAGGTGCATTTGCGCTTTAGTAGTTTTTTTTAGCAAACGAATTAATGATGACTTAAGCTTCAATTAGAACCTCTCAGATTGAAGATGGTTTAACATTAATTGATAAAATTAGAACGCAACAACAATCCGGTTTGTCTGATGTAAGCGAGACTGGTCTTACCTTAGATGAAGCTTTGGAGGAACTAAGAATTGAAAGAAGAATAGGCCTATTTTTAAGAGGTGTTGGGTTTTAAGACGCAAGACGTTGAAATGTAACAAAACAGCCTCAGTCTAAAAAAGTGGTTCTTGATGAATTAGGTAATTTAAATACAACTTTTAATTATAACTATTTAGATTATTGGAGTGTTCCTGATCAAGAATTATCGTTCAATGCACCAACAGAGGGTTCAGTTGATGTAAAAACAAAAATGTAATTTTTTAAATTTAAATTTTTTACCCCCCGCCCATTGGCGGGGGTTTTTATTT
>JAURCF010000052.1 GCA_030828565.1 Flavobacteriaceae bacterium | reverse complement strand
TACAACTAGTGACTTCAAACGCAGATTTGATATATGAAGGGGAAATCACAGAATACAGAGTAAGTCCAATGACCGCAACTGCCAATCAAACAGCTGCTCAAAACCGATTGACCATATCGGTTAATGTTCGTTATTTCAACACCAAAAAAGAAGAGGACGATTTTGAAAAACGATTCACATTTTTTTATGATTTTCCAGCAGCAACACAAGTTAGTACCATCCAAAGTGAAGCGCATGAAGTCATTTTTGAACGGATTACTCAAGATATTTTTAACGCATCTTTGGCAAAATGGTAACAATGAATCGATCGCAATTTACCAAGCTTATGGCAGATCCCAAAAGCGTGTCCAAAGAACATACCCTACTGCTTGAATCAGTAGTTAGTGAATTTCCTTTTTTTCAAACAGCCAAAATATTGCACCTCAAAGGACTCAAAAAACAAAACAGTTTTCAATACAATCAAGCCCTTAAAAAATGTGCTGCACACACTACAGATAGAACAATATTGTTTGATTTTATTGTTCAAAATCCTGTTCAAAAACCCATTTCAAACACAAAAACTATTGAAGAAGGAACTCCATTGGAGTTTGACAAAGACGAACAGCATTCATTTTTAGAGTGGCTAACAATAGCTACTCCAAAGCCCATTGAACGATCAAACGAAAAGTCACCACAAAAAATCATTTCAAATAATGATTTGATTGATAAGTTTATTGAAAACAATCCCAAAATAACTATCAAACCTGTGATGGGTAAAAATATTGATCTTGCTAAAAATCAAAAAATCGACCCTCAAGAGTTAATGACCGAAACATTGGCAAGAGTATATTGGGAACAAAAAAAATATAAAAAAGCCATTCAAGCATTCAAAATATTGAGCTTGAAATATCCAGAAAAAAGTGGTTTCTTTGCAGACCAAATTAAAAAGCTTAAGAAAGCGCAAGCTTCAAAAAACAACTAATATGAGTACATTTTCAATATTTCTAGCACTAATTATTGTAGTTTCTTTTCTATTAATCCTAGTTATTATGGTTCAAAACCCTAAAGGAGGCGGACTTTCTTCTTCTTTTGGCGGAAGCAATCAACAATTGGGAGGTGTTCAAAAAACTACCGATTTTTTAGATAAAAGTACTTGGGTGTTGGCCTCTTTATTATTGGCATTGATATTACTATCAAACATTACCATTTCTAATAGAAGTTCTGCTCCAGAATCGAGTTTATTGAACGGAGAAGTTATTGAAAATACCGTTCCAGAAGAATTGCCTGCTGAAATTCCAGAGGTTCCTATCACAGAAGAATAAGCATTTACACATACTGTCAAAAAATGTCAAGATGTCAGTAAAATATACTTTCTAACATCAAATATACCCTAAATTTCAATTGGCACGATTGATGACTACTCAATTTCATTAATTTAAAACTTTATATTCATGAGTACTGTTAATATCAAACCTCTAGCAGATCGTGTGGTTCTATCCCCCGAAGCTGCAGAAACCAAAACTGCATCTGGAATTATTATCCCAGATACTGCAAAAGAAAAACCTCAAAAAGGAACTGTTGTTGCCGTTGGTCCGGGAACTAAAGACAGCCCTATCACTCTAAAAGTGGGAGACTCTGTTCTTTACGGAAAATATGCAGGGAATGAATTAAAACTAAACGGAAATGACTACTTAATTATGCGAGAAAGCGATGTTCTCGCAATTGTATAATTTAAAAATATTAGAAAAAAATGGCTAAAAAAATTCAATTTGATGTAGAAGCACGCGAAGGCCTCAAACGAGGTGTTGATGCTCTCGCAAATGCTGTTAAAGTTACACTAGGACCCAAAGGACGAAATGTAATTATTGGGAAATCATTCGGTGGACCACAAGTTACCAAAGACGGCGTAAGTGTGGCCAAAGAAATAGAATTGGAAGATGCGCTCGAAAACATGGGTGCTCAAATGGTTAAAGAAGTTGCTTCTAAAACCAATGACCTTGCTGGAGACGGTACAACTACCGCTACGATTCTAGCGCAAGCAATCGTAAAAGAAGGTATCAAAAATGTCGCTGCTGGAGCAAATCCTATGGATTTAAAACGAGGCATTGATGCTGCAGTTGAAGCGATTGTTGAGGAACTCAACAAACAAGCCGTTGAAGTTGGAAATTCTTCCGAAAAAATCAAGCAAGTTGCTTCTATTTCGGCAAATAACGACGAAACCATCGGATCCTTGATTACAGAAGCTTTTGAAAAAGTTGGTAAAGAAGGTGTTATTACAGTAGAAGAAGCCAAAGGAACTGAAACTTATGTGGACGTTGTGGAAGGGATGCAATTTGATCGCGGATACTTATCTCCCTATTTTGTTACCAACTCGGAAAAAATGGAAGCCGATTTAGAAACGCCATACATTTTATTGTATGACAAGAAAATTTCTTCTATGAAGGATTTGCTCCCTGTTTTGGAGCCCGTTGCAAAAACAGGAAAACCGCTATTAATTATTGCGGAAGATGTTGACGGAGAAGCATTAGCTACTTTGGTAGTAAACAAACTAAGAGGTGCTCTTAAAATCGCTGCTGTAAAAGCTCCAGGTTTTGGAGATCGAAGAAAAGCAATGCTAGAAGATATAGCGACCCTAACTGGTGGTGTGGTAATTTCTGAAGAACGAGGCTTTACCCTAGAAAATGCTTCTATTGAAATGCTAGGAACTGCAGAAAAAGTAACTATCGATAAAGACAATACAACGGTTGTTAATGGAAGTGGTGATGCTGAACAGATAAAAACTCGTGTCAACGAAATCAAAGCGCAAATTGAAAGCACAACCTCGGATTACGATCGTGAAAAACTCCAAGAACGACTTGCTAAACTTGCAGGTGGCGTTGCAGTACTTTATGTAGGTGCCGCCTCAGAAGTAGAAATGAAAGAAAAGAAAGATCGTGTTGATGACGCACTACACGCAACTCGAGCCGCTGTTGAAGAAGGCATTGTTGCTGGCGGTGGAGTCGCTTTGTTAAATTCTCGAAAAGTAATCGAAAAATTGACAACGCAAAACTTAGACGAAACCACAGGTGTCCAAATCATTGCAAAGGCCATTGAAGCGCCTCTTCGCACGATAGTAGAAAATGCTGGAGGAGAAGGCTCTGTAGTCGTTGCAAAAGTGTTGGAAGGAAAGAAAAATTTCGGGTACGATGCAAAATCTGACACATATACAGACATGCTTAAAGCCGGAATTATTGATCCTAAAAAGGTAACACGTATTGCACTCGAAAATGCAGCTTCTGTAGCAGGTATGATTCTAACCACAGAATGTGCATTGGTCGACATCAAAGAAGACTCGCCTGCTTCTATGCCGCCAATGGGTGGTGGAATGCCAGGAATGATGTAACCATTTTAATTCAAAAGCTGCCTTTTGAAGGCAGCTTTTTTTTTATGAAATCCTACAAAGATATAATCCGTATTATCAAACAACTTGCAGACGATAAGAATATATCGCTGGAGGTAATGCTTGTAACTATCTGTGAACTGCTTCAAAAAAACATTGATCATTACGATTGGGTAGGTTTTTATTTCCACGATACCCTTCGTCCAGTGCTTCACCTGAAAACATTTGCTGGAGACCCTACCGACCATGTTGAAATTCCTTTTGGAAAGGGAATTTGTGGGCAAGTTGCTGTTTCAAATCAAAGCTTTTTGGTAGAAGATGTTACTCAGCAAGACAACTATATTGCTTGTAGCCTAAGGGTTAAATCGGAACTAGTTGTTCCTCTTTTTGTTAACAACAAAAACATAGGTCAAATCGATATAGATTCTCATAAAATAAGAGCTTTTTCAAAAAAAGATGTGGAATTTTTAGAGGAAATTAATAGTTATGTTTCCCTAAAAATAAGAACTTAAAAAATACTGTCTTTTTCGTCTTATTTTGCTTAAAAAAATAATTACTTTTACAGGATAATCAAAAAGTAAGTATGCAATCCAATATTCAAGCGCAATCAGCGCTTATTTCAGTTTTTAACAAAGACGGATTAGCTCCAATTGTCAAAAAACTTCACGAACTGAATGTGGCGCTCTATTCTACGGGAGGAACCGAAACTTTTATCAAAGAACTGGGTATCCCTGTTTTGGCGGTGGAAGACCTTACCTCCTATCCATCGATATTGGGAGGTCGTGTAAAAACCCTTCACCCAAAGGTGTTTGGAGGCATTTTAAATCGTCAATCCAATGAAAACGATCAGAAAGAATTGGCAGAATACGAAATCCCTCAAATTGATATCGTTATTGTGGATTTGTATCCGTTCGAAAAAACGGTTGCTTCCAAAGCATCGGAGCAAGATATTATCGAAAAAATTGACATTGGCGGTATTTCATTAATTCGAGCTGCAGCGAAAAATTTTGCAGATGTTTTATGCGTTTCATCGGTCGACGATTACGAAGGTTTTTTATCGCTTTTGGAAACAAAAAATGGAGCATCGAGTCGAGAAGATCGGAAACATTTTGCGGCAAAAGCCTTTAATATTTCTTCGCATTACGACACAGCTATTTTTAATTATTTTAATGAAGATATTATTGCTTACAAAGCTAGTGAAACAGAAGGTAAAGAACTTCGGTATGGAGAAAATCCGCATCAAAAAGGATTTTTCTTTGGTGCTTTTGATGATATGTTTGAAAAACTGCATGGAAAAGAATTGTCATTCAACAATCTTTTGGATGTAGACGCCGCAGTAAATTTAATGAATGAATTTTCTGGTGAATTTCCTACTTTCGCAATCCTCAAACACAACAATGCTTGTGGAGTAGCTACAAGAGATTCTCTTCATCAAGCTTATGTTGATGCTTTGGCAGCCGATTCGGTTTCAGCATTTGGAGGCATCTTAATTGCCAATCAAACTATAGACAAACAAACTGCCAATGAAATTCATTCCTTGTTTTGTGAAGTCGTTATTGCTCCCGAATTTGATACTGAGGCTCTTGATATATTGAAAGGAAAGAAAAATAGAATATTGCTCAAACAAAAGGAAGTTGCACTTCCCAAAAAGCAAGTTCGATCTTGCTTGAATGGATTGTTGGTGCAAGAAAAAGATTTGACAACCGATCAATTGGATCACTTGACTTATGTAACCAACAAAAAACCATCGGAAGCGCAAGTTAACGACTTATTGTTTGCATCAAAATTATGCAAACACACCAAATCCAATACAATTATATTGGCAAAAAACGGTCAATTGTTAGCTTCAGGAACCGGGCAAACTTCCAGAGTGGATGCCTTACGACAAGCCATCGAACAAGCAAACTCTTTTGGGTTTGACTTAAAAGGAGCTACCATGGCAAGCGATGCATTTTTTCCATTTCCAGACTGTGTAGAAATTGCTGGCAATGCAGGTATTCAATCGGTCATTCAACCTGGAGGATCTATCAAAGACCAACTCAGTATTGATTACTGCAATAATCATGATATTTCTATGGTAATGACAGGAATACGTCATTTTAAACATTAATTTATTACTTTTACACTTACTACAAATTTTTACAGCATGGGTTTTTTTGATTTTCTTACTGAAAAAATTGCGATTGACTTAGGCACAGCCAATACGCTCATTATTCATAACGACAAGGTGGTGGTAGATAGTCCATCGATTGTTGCTATCAATAGAACTACTAATAAAATTATTGCTGTCGGGGAAGAGGCTAGTTTGATGCAAGGCAAAACACATGAAAACATTCGAACAATTCGTCCATTAAAAGACGGTGTTATTGCTGACTTTAATGCTTCCGAACAAATGATTAGCTTGTTTATTCGAAACATTCCTTCCTTAAAGAAACGATTTTTCACACCGTCTTTGCAAATGGTAATCTGTATTCCTTCAGGAATTACTGAGGTTGAAATGAGAGCGGTTCGTGAATCGGCAGAACGTGTTAATGGAAAAGAAGTTTACCTCATTCATGAACCTATGGCGGCAGCTATTGGAATTGGAGTTGATATCATGCAACCCAAAGGAAATATGATAGTAGATATCGGAGGAGGAACCACCGAAATTGCTGTCATAGCTTTGTCAGGAATTGTTTGTGATAAATCGGTTAAAATTGCGGGGGATGTTTTTACTAACGACATCGTATACTATATGCGAACGCAACACAACTTATATATTGGAGAACGAACCGCTGAACGTATCAAAATTTTGATCGGTTCTGCAACCGAAGAACTTGAAAACCCTCCAGAAGAAATGTCAGTTCAGGGTAGAGATTTGTTGACCGGAAAGCCCAAACAAGCCATGATTTCGTATCGTGAAGTTGCTAAAGCGCTTGATAAATCCATTATTCGAATTGAAGATTCCGTTATGGAAACACTTTCACAAACTCCTCCTGAATTAGCCGCCGATATCTACAATACAGGTATTTACTTGGCCGGGGGCGGATCTATGTTGAGAGGACTGGATAAGCGTTTGTCTCAAAAAACAGATTTGCCTGTGTTTATTGCTGAAGATCCTCTTCGAGCAGTAGTAAGAGGAACTGGAATTGCGTTAAAAAATCTCGAACGTTACAAAAACGTATTGGTTAAATAGCTAACTTTTTAAAATGCAACAAATCATTAACAGCATTTTGCGAAATAAAAATGTGCTGGTTTTTTTGTTGCTATTTTCTTTTGGACTCCTGCTAACCATTTCCAATGACTCTTATCGCAAAAGCCGTATATTCCGTCTCAATCAGCAAATTACAGGCTCTATTTTTGAAACTAGCAGTCATATAAAAGCCTACTTCCATTTGCAAAAAACGAACAGATCACTTCTCAATGAAAATATTCTTCTTAAAAACCAACTGGCGTCATTCGAAGAAAAGCATTCTGAAGCTATTTTTAAACCCAAAAAAGATACACTCTATTTGTATCGTCCTTCTCGAGTAATTTCCAATAGTTTTTCGTTGAGAAATAACTATTTGATGTTGAACTCAGGAGAAAATCAAGGAATTCTTCCTGAAATGGGTGTTACTTCAGCTAAGGGAATCGTAGGGATTGTAAGCTATACTTCCAATGGATATGCGACAGTAATTTCATTGTTGAATTCAATAACAAGAGTCAATGCAAAATTACTCCATACCCAACATTTCGGAAGTTTGGAATGGGATGGCTTAGATCCCAGTATTACTAAACTCATAGACATTCCTAAAATAGCCCCTGTTAAAGAAGGTGACACAATTGTAACTGGAGGAAATTCCTATATTTTTCCAGCAGGATTGCCTATTGGGTATATTCACAAAATACATGTTCCCGATATTCAAAATTATTACGAAATTGATGTAAAGCTATTCAATGACATGACCAACTTGAGTGATGTGTATGTTATTGAAAATTTAGACCGCGAAGAAGTTATAACCCTTCAAAAAAAGAATCTCGATGAATAGAGCACTTTTTTCAATCGCTATAAGGTTTTGCATGCTGATATTTGTTCAGGTTGTTGTTTTCAATGAAATCGATTTTTTGGGAGCCTATGACCCTTTAATTGCCATTTTATTTTTACTCCTTTATCCCGTGAATAGCGACCAATTCAGTTTTTTAATTGTATCTTTTTTCTTCGGGCTTAGCTTGGATCTCTTTCTAATGTCAGGTGGGGTTCAAGCTTGTTCATTCTTAGTTGCTGCATTTACTCGACCTACCATATTACGGTTTACATTTGGTGTAAGCTACGACTATCACGACATCAATATTCGTGAATCTTCTGTTCCACAGCAACTCAACGCGCTTGGATTGCTCGTGCTTTGTCATCACACCATCATGTATTCGCTTATTGCCTTTTCTTGGAGTCGCTTTTTATGGATCATTGAAAGAACTCTAGTCAATGGAATATTTACAATTGTTATTTGTTTTATGCTCTTTTATTTGATAAAAAAGAATGGGAAATGAGAAACAAGTTGTTTGTATTTCTAATCGTTGTAATGGGAATCGTAATCGTATCCCGTCTTTTTTATTTACAAATTGTTGACACGCGCTTTGAAGATCTTTCAAAAAAAAATTCTGTATTGGCATTGTATGAATATCCCGAACGAGGATATGTTTTTGATAGAAACAAAAAACTAATTGTTGCCAATCAACCCACTTACGACGTGATGGTAATCCCTAGAAATGTTTCAAAAATTGACACCACTGAATTTTGTAAGCTTTTAAAAATCAATCAAAAAAAATTCAATACATTACTTCAAAAAGCAACTTCGTACTCGCCTCGCTTACCCTCGGTATTTGTGGCTCAGATTTCCAAAACAGATTATGCCAAACTGCAGGAAAAAATGTGGAAATTCAAAGGGTTTTATTTCCAACGAAGATCCTTGAGAAAATACTACTATGAAACTGCTTCCAATGTTTTAGGGTACATCAGCGAAGTTAACGACGCCGATATTAAAAATGATTCATACTATCAATCGGGAGAATTGATCGGTCGTCAGGGTATTGAAAAATCCTATGAAAAAGAACTTAGGGGCAATCGGGGAATCAATTATTTCCAAAAAGACAATTTCAATCGAATTATAGGATCTTACAAAGATGGATCCTTTGACGAAAAACCCACACGCGCTAACGATATTGTTCTCACTCTTGATATAGAATTACAACAATACGGAGAATCTCTTATGAATGGAAAACGTGGAGGGATTGTTGCTATTGAACCCGATAGCGGCGAAGTATTGGCTTTGATAAGTACTCCTGGCTACAATCCTTCCTTACTAGTTGGAAGAAATCGTTCGGAAAATTTTACAAAACTTTATTACGACAGTATAAGCAAACCTTTATTTGACAGGGGATTACAAGGGCAATACCCTCCAGGATCTCCTTTTAAAATTTTGAATGGATTGATTGCTCTCCAAGAGGGTGTAATCACAAAAAAAACTTCATTTACGTGTTACGAGGGTCATTATTACACCCGAAGTAGCTTTATGAAATGCCATTGTGATTGGGGAACAGAAAACACATTGAATCGAAGTATTTATAATTCTTGCAACACGTATTTTGCGAATGCTTATAGGCGAACTATTGAAAAATACCAAAGTCCCGAAGAGGGAATAACGCAGTGGAGCAATCATGTTAAAAGTTTTGGGCTTGGGAATTATTTAGGTTATGATTTACCCGTAGGCAAAAAAGGCTTTGTTCCTGATGCTTCGTTTTACAATCGTTGGTATCCCAAGGGAGGTTGGCAAGGAGTGACTACTATTTCTAACGGAATTGGGCAAGGAGAAGTGTTGACTACTCCTATTCAATTGGCTAATATGACCGCCGCCATTGCCAACCGAGGGTATTATTTCAAACCGCATTTTATAAAAGAAATACAAGGAAAATCGATTGATTCTATTTACTTAAATCGCAGCTATACTACCATAGCTCCCAAACACTTTACTCCCATTATTGAGGGAATGAGTGATGTAGTCCAAAAAGGAACTGCGCGAATTGCTCGAATCAAAGGAATTGATGTCTGTGGGAAAACAGGAACTGCTGAAAACTTTACAATCATTGATGGAAAACGACAGCAGCTAACAGATCATTCCATTTTTATTGCCTTTGCCCCAAAAGACAATCCTAAAATCGCTATCGCCGTATTTGTAGAAAACGGATATTGGGGGAATCGTTGGGCGGCTCCTATTGCTAGTTTGATAATAGAAAAATATATACATAAAGACGTGTCTCGTCCCTATTTAGAGAAAAGAATGATGGAAGGCACCCTAGAAGAAGAGTATAATAAAATCAATAGCGGAAAACCTTTTACTATCAATGAATAACTCAACTTCTTCAAAAATTGATTGGTTAACGATACTCGTTTATTTGGTATTGTGTGGGCTTGGACTAGGAAATATCTATTCTTCTTCCGCTGCCTATACCATGGAGAATGTTTTATCATTGGATGCTGTTTTTGGAAAGCAATTGTTTTTTTTCGGTATCAGTATTTGTGTGTTTTTATTTGTCATGTTTATTAACGTAAAATTTTTCGAGAGGTTTTCAAGCATATTTTACTTGATTTGCCTGATTTCTTTGGTGGGGCTTTTTGTTTTTGGAACGACTGTTTCGGGAGCTACTTCCTGGTACTCTATTGGCCCATTCAGCTTGCAACCTGCCGAATTTGCAAAAGCAATTACTGCTTTGGCATTGGCCAAGCTTTTGAGTGATATTAATGTTTCATTGGAAAAAGTCAAAGATCAATTATACGCTTTTCTTATTATTTTGCTTCCTGTGGTTCTTATTATCCCACAACCCGATCCAGGGAGCGCATTGGTTTTCCTTGGATTGCTTTTGGTTTTACATAGAGAAGGGCTTCCCTCTTTTTATATGTGGACCATGACCATTATGATAGTTCTGTTTTTATTGACTTTGTACTTATCTCCTTTCGGGGTCGCTCTTATTCTTACTACACTTTTTCTGATTTTTATTTTTACCTACGGTAAAAAAAGAAAGGCAATTGTAAAATCCTCAATTATCCTGTTAAGTTGTGTTGGTTTTGCATATTCTGTAAACTATATTTTCAATGAAGTGTTTGAGCAACGTCACCGTGATAGAATCAATATTGTTTTGGGCAAAGCCACAGACACAAAAGGTATTGGGTACAATACCAATCAGTCCGAAATTGCTATAGGTTCGGGTCGGTGGACTGGAAAAGGATTCTTGCAGGGAACACAAACCGAAGGAAACTTTGTTCCAGAACAACACACTGACTATATATTTAGCACTGTGGGAGAAGAATGGGGATTTCTGGGAGCTCTTTTTGTGGTGGTACTTTTTGTGTTTTTACTCCTTAGAATCTTATTTATAAGCGAAC
>JAURCF010000098.1 GCA_030828565.1 Flavobacteriaceae bacterium | reverse complement strand
TTCATTAGTAATAGCAAACGATTCTAAGCCGTTGGTTTCTTTTTTAATCGCAACGACATTGGCTGCTGTAATAGGGTTTCCTATGGAGTCTTTCACAACTCCTTGATAGTCCAGATTCTGACTCCATAATGCCATTCCTATCAAAAAAAATGCTGCGGAAATTCCTGTTTTTAAATGCATCTAGCCTCTAATTTATTTGGATTACTCAATTTTGCCCCTTTCTTTTTTGAAACTGTTCACGCATTTCTTTTACTTTTTTCTCCCGAATTTTATAAAATTCTTTTGGGCTAACTTTTTTGCCTTTCTTTGGTGGTTTTATGGTTAGTTTTTTCTTTGGGTTTAAAACAACTTTGGCACATAAAATAGTGGTTTTATGGTCGTTAATTTCTAGGATCAACCCAGGAAGTCCTCCATACAAATTGGGGCCAGAAGACACAGGAATTTCCATTGTGTACCATGCTGTGACAGTTACTGTTTGTTTGACAATACTGTCAGAAGATGCATCATTGTTTGAATTGGAACCCCAACCCCCAGAACGATTTTTCACCTTTCGGGTATAGGATGCTTTGTAACAAGTATATTGACCGATTTTTTTGGTTTCAGCTCCCAATTGCCATTTTCTTTTAGGCAAAGAATCTTGAATTAAGAATATTTTTCCAAACAATTCTTCTTTACGCGTATAGCGTTGTTTTGCTAAATCTTTAAACAATTCCGAATTTCCTCCCATGTAAGAATACATCATTCCAAATCCGTTTGCTCCTGAAGTTTGCAATCGCTCTTGCTCTTTGTACATTGAAGTCGAAGAATCAAAAGTCAATTCAAACTCTTTTTCAAGGGCTGCTTTCATTCGCTCTTTGATCATTTCCTTACGTTGTTGAGGAATGTTGCGCCCGTCTAAATTGATTTCTTCCGATGACTTAAAAACATAAAAAGCCTTTCCTTGAAAGTCTTGGCTGTACAATTGACAAACAAAAAAGAGAGAAGTTAAAAAAAGTGGATTTTTAATATTCATGTAAAAAAGTTGTAAACCAAATTTAGACTTTGTTTTGATAATTAGGTTTAATAATAAAGGCATTTATTATTAGTTATTCATTTTATTGTATTTTTAATGCATGTTGAATCGAGTTTTTTTTCTGATTTTCGCATCCTTTTTTGTTTCTGCTCAAACCCTTTTTGATAGCAATGAGATTGTGTTCGAATCAGCTGATGTGGTAGCCATCAATTCGTTGGAAAATTTTTTTGAATTGAAAAACGAAACCTTGATCAATGGGTCGTTTCGTTATTACAATGTATTATTGGGTGCAATTTCTCAAGTAGACGTCTCTAATCCCATAAAAATATGGGTTTTTTATAAAGATTTTCAAACAGCCATTCAGCTTGATAACACCCTCAATCCGATACAAAAAGTCGTCTTTTTCGATGCATTTATAAGCCACATAGGCGATGCCTCAGCAGATCGTTTGTGGCGCATCAATTCGGATAGTAACCAGTTAGAACTATACACCGTTCGAACCCAAAAAAGCATTCCTTTGTATGCTCCTTTTGCAGAGCCAATTATTGGATTTGCTTCTTCTCAAGAATTTTGTTGGGTACAAACTTCCTCAGCATTGTTTCTTTTAAACACCTACGGGAGCTTACTCCAAAAAATACCTTTTGAAGGAAAAGAAACACTTGCTTTTGATGGAAAAGTGCTATTGGTAGAAAATGATTTGGGTTGGTATTCCTTCACTTACAATAAGGATAGTAGCCTTCAATTTTTGGGTCTTAAAAATTATTTACCACAACGATTATTTCCATCGGGCAATTATTTTTATATTTACAAGGGAAATCAAGTGACTAAAACAAAACTACCAAACTAAGAAGAATGCATATAGCTATCGCCGGAAATATTGGAGCTGGAAAAACAACACTTACCAAACTTTTATCAAAGCATTATAAATTTGAGGCCCATTACGAAGATGTGGTAGAAAACCCCTATTTGGATGATTTTTACAGTCAAATGGAACGCTGGTCATTCAACTTGCAGGTTTACTTTTTGAACAGTCGATTTCGTCAAATTTTAGAAATTCACAATTCCAAAAAACACATCATACAAGATCGAACAATCTATGAGGATGCGCATATTTTTGCGCCTAATCTTCATGCAATGGGATTGATGACACACCGGGATTTTCAAAATTACAGCTCCCTTTTTGACTTAATGGAGTCGCTGGTTAAGGGACCCGATTTGCTAATCTATTTGCGCAGCAGCATCCCCAACTTGGTGGAACAAATTCACAAAAGAGGACGTGAATACGAAAACTCTATAAGTATTGACTACTTGAGCCGTTTGAACGAGCGTTACGAAGCTTGGATTCAACAATATGATAAAGGAAAATTGCTTATCATTGATGTCAATGATTTAAACTTTGTAGACAACCCAGAAGATTTGGGGTTTGTTGTGGAACAAATCGATGGGCAATTGAACGGACTTTTTTAAAACTGTCCGCAAATGAGTTCTCAATACAAATTATGAGACTAGATTGAGGTGCTCAAACAAGTTCCGTATGGCATAAGGAATTCCAGCAAAAAATCCAGGTGGACCTAGTACACAAAGTTTGGCTCTACACTCGCCTGTGGGTAAAAAGGTAGGCTTGGGGCTTT
>JAURCF010000079.1 GCA_030828565.1 Flavobacteriaceae bacterium | reverse complement strand
TTCTGTATTTGTTTTGGAGTCATACAAATCAGTAGTTATCCATTGTTCAGATTCTATTTGAATGGGGTAGGAATTGTGAGGTACTGCGGAACGTTCTTCGGCAACCCACGTTAAAAACTGATCGACTCCAACTTCTTTGACCAAGAATTTCATCCGCGCCTTGTTTCTTCGATTTCTTTCCCCGTATTTATCAAACACACGAATAACCGCTTCGCTAAACGGAATGAATTGATCCTCCTCTAAAAAGTCAAATATTACGTCAGCCTCTCTAGGTTGAGAGCCAATTCCACCCCCAAGAAGTACTCTAAAGCCTCTTTTGTTATTTTGAATTTTAGGGATGAACCCCAAATCGTGGGCAAAACTCAACGCATCGTCTGCATCTGAGCTGGAAAATGCAGCTTTGAACTTTCTACCCAGTTCTTGACAGATTGGATTTCTTAAGAAATATTCAAAAAATGCATGTGCATAAGGGGAAACATCAAAAGGTTCGTTGGGATCGATTCCCGCAAAAATGGAAGCAGTAACATTTCTTACGGTATTCCCACAAGCTTCTCGAAGGGTAATTTTGTCTTTTTCTAGTGTTTCCCATAGTTCGGGAGTGCGCTCCAATGCAACATAGTGAATTTGTATGTCTTGACGCGTTGTAATGTGTAAATTACCATTGGAATATTCGTCTGAAACTTCTGCAATTCTTCGCAATTGCCGGGCGGTAATCTTACCGTAAGGGATTTTGATGCGTATCATCTGAACGCCCTGTTGACGTTGACCATAAACCCCTCTTGCTAATCGAAGACTTCGAAATTTTTCTTCGTCAATTTCTTGATTTTTAAATTGAAATATTTTACGTTCCAATTCAAGAATGTCTTTTTCAACAACTTGATTTTCTAATTCTGTTCTAAAACTCTGCATATGTTTATTTTATAAACCCAACTCCTGCTGTATTGTTTGTTAATTGATCAATGAGAATAAAAGCTCCTAATTCTTGGTTTGTTTTGTATGATTTTGAGACTAACGGCTCGGCAGTAACGATAGAAAATTCTCCAATATCATTGAGTGATAATTGTGAGGTGTTTTGAGGGATGAATGAATCCAGATCGATTTTGTTATGTACTTTTTGAACTTTCGCTAGTACTCTTTGAACCCCTTGTTGGATCCAATACTTTTTTCCTGTTTCCAATTCTTCGTTTTGCATCCAACAAATTTTGGCTTCGAGGTTTTTACTAATATTTAGATAAGTATTTACCCCAACAATACTTGCGCCTCGAGAGATGTCAAGTTCATCGGTAAGCAACAAGGTTCCGTTTTCCCCAGCGTTTAGACTACTGACTTCGTTTCCGTACTTTTCAATTCGTTTTATATAGCTCGTTTTTTTGGAAGGGTACACTTGAACAGCATCTCCTAGCTTGATGTTTCCTGACTTCAGTTTTCCAGCAAATCCTCTATAATCGTGGTATGCGTGTGTTTTTGGACGAATAACATATTGTACTTGAAAAACAGTTTCCACCCCAGAGCGCGTCTTGTTGGGTAATTGCTCTAAAATAGCCAACAAGGGTTTTCCTTTATACCATTCCATATTTTTAGAATTTTCCACTACAAAATCTCCTAAAAGCGCTGAAATTGGAACAAAGTGATAATCCACATCGGTATGTTCATTGGATTTGATCAATACATTTAATTCTTCTTGTATTTCGTTAAATCTATTTTCGTTAAAACTCACCAAATCCATTTTATTGATCGCAAATACGACTTTTTTGATTTTGAGTAATTGCGTAATATAATAATGCCTTTTGGTTTGTTCAATCACACCTTTTCGAGCATCAATGAGAATAATGGTTGCTGCAGAAGTAGAAGCTCCTGTGACCATATTTCTTGTATATTCGATATGTCCTGGAGAATCAGCAATGATGAACCTTCTTTTGGGTGTTGAGAAAAATATATTTGAGACATCGATCGTAATTCCTTGCTCACGCTCTGTGAGGAGTCCATCGGTTGCGAGTGAAAAATCAAGGTAGTCAAACCCTCGAAGTTTGCTTCGAGATTGAATGTGTTCAATTTGATCTTTTTTTAAGGAATTGGTTTCGTATAGTAATCGTCCAATAAGAGTACTTTTTCCGTCATCAACACTTCCTGCAGTGGCTATTTTTAGTATATCCATTTTGTTTTTTTTAAAAGTAACCTACCTTTTTACGCTCTTCCATAGCTCCTTCAGATCGTTGATCGTCAATACGAGCACCGCGTTCTGAAATGAGTGAGCCGCTAATTTCATCAATGACATCATCCAGTCGGAATGCGTCAGAAATGACCGCAGCGGTACAAGTCATATCGCCAACGGTTCGGAATCTTACATTGATTTTTTCAATCGTATCGTTTTTGTCTATTGCAACAAAGTCAGAAACAGGAATGAGCTGTCCATCGCGATTAAAGACCTGTCTTTTGTGTGAAAAATAAATAGAGGGAATGGTTAAATTTTCTTGTCGAATATAATTCCATACATCCAGTTCGGTCCAATTGCTGATTGGAAAAACACGTACATTTTCGCCATTGTGAATTTTGCCGTTGAGCATATCAAACAACTCGGGGCGTTGAGATTTTTCATTCCATTGACCAAAGTCATCTCTGACAGAAAAAATACGTTCTTTAGCGCGTGCTTTTTCTTCATCACGACGGGCACCTCCAATACAAGCATCGAACTTTTCATTTTCAATAGCATTGAGTAGGGTAGTGGTTTGAAGAACATTTCGACTGGCATATCTTCCTGTTTCTTCTCGAGCCGATCCCGCATCGATGTCGTCTTGAACATATTTTACAATCAATTGAGCCCCCAGTTCTTTGGTCAATTGATCTCTTAGTTCAATGGTTTCAGGAAAGTTATGTCCTGTATCAATATGAACCAACGGAAAAGGAATTTTATCTGGGGAAAATGCCTTTTTTGCCAAATGGGTCAATACAATAGAGTCTTTACCTCCCGAAAAAAGCAATGCAGGCTTGTTAAATTGCCCAGCAACTTCTCTTAATATGTAAATAGCTTCTTCTTCGAGTTGTTGTAATACAGTCATTTGTTTTATTTTTTATGCAATCCACATTCTTTATTACTTGTTTCCCACCACCATCTTCCAGCACGAATATCTTCGCCCGGTTCGATAGCTCTTGTACATGGAGCACATCCAATGCTAACAAATCCTTTTTTGTGGAGTTTGTTTTGAGGAACATGATGTTTTTCTAAATAGGCGTTTACTTCTTCCAATGACCACTCAATTAGCGGATTGAATTTGATAACATTAAAGTGGCTGTCATATTCAAAAAAAGATAGTGATGAGCGGTTTGTACTTTGGTCTCCTCGGAGTCCTGTAATCCAAAGATCACAACTTTCAAGTGCTCTTTTTAAAGGTTCAATTTTTCGAATCCGACAACATTCTTTTCGGTTTTCAAGGGATTTGTAAAAACTATTGGGTCCTTTTTCGATAACCAATTGTTCTACCATGTCTGTTTTTGGAAAAAATGAGTGGATGGGTTTTTTGTACCGACCCATTGTGGATGAAAAGACATCGTATGTTTCTTCAAACAACCTTCCCGTGTCAAGTGTAAATAAGGTAATTGGAAGATTGTGATTAAATATAACGTCAGTAATTACTTGATCTTCTTGACCAAAGGAAGTCGAAAAACAAGGGTTTTTGAAGTTTTGAAAAACTACCCATTCTAAGGATTCTTTAAGAGATTTTCCTTTTATTTTTTGATTCCACAAGTTTTTATCAAACGTCACTGTATCCATCCGCTTATGATTTTCCCCACGGAATACGATTCCAAAGACGTTCATGAACAATATATAGCCCCATTTTTGTTACCAATTCAATTGCGCCAATTGACATCGCAAAGCTCCATGTTCCAGTAATCCAATAACTGATGAGTATGGTGTCTAAAGTCCCTATAATTCGCCAGCTTATTGATTTTAACAAACTTCTGGACACTTTTTCGTTCCTAACTGAGGTTCCTGCTGAACGTTCTTTTTTTTGAAAAATAAATTGGTCTATAATCATTTTGATATGGGTTTATTGTTGGCAAATATATACATAAATTAGTATTCCTACCAACATTATAGGAATTAAAGTATTTAATTTTATCTTAAATTTGAAAAAAACAATGATTGAATGATATCCAACAAATGTAAATATGCTATAAAGGCACTCTTGTATATTGCGGAATTTGCAGAAGAACAGCGCCCTGTATTGAGTTCTGAAATAGCTACTAACCAAAAGATTCCCAAAAAGTTTTTAGAGTCGATTCTTAGAGAGCTTCGAAACAATATGATTTTGAGCAGCAGAAGAGGAAGAGCAGGAGGATATACCTTGCTAAAAAATCCTAAAGAAATTTGTTTAACGGACGTTGTTCGTATTATGGATGGACCGATTGCTATGTTGCCCTGCGTTTCTCTCAATTATTACTCTTCTTGTGATCAGTGCGATGAATCCAATTGCAGAATTAAAGGGGTTTTCGAGGAAGTTAGAGACCGTACTTTGGAAGTGTTAACCCAAACTACTATTGATTCATTATTACAAAAAAATCAATAATTTTTGTTTTAAAATTAAAAATATTTGCTTTTTTAATTTTTTTAAACTGTAATATTGGAATGAAAAAATTAACTGGCATTATACGAAAATCAAAATACAGTGCTGTAAAAAAGGAGCTCATTAAACTCGGAATTACTTTTTTTTTCCATTCTGATCTCAATTGTGATTGTAACATACCAAACTCATTATCGCTAAAAGGAATGATTTTTCCTTCTTCGGAGCATGTGAGGTGTTCTTTTTTTGTTGTTGTACCGAATGAATTGGAAGATCAAGTAATTCAAACAATTCTTAAAACATGTTATACGAATAAGCCTGGAGATGGTATGATTTTTGT
>JAURCF010000020.1 GCA_030828565.1 Flavobacteriaceae bacterium | reverse complement strand
TCTTCAGTAGCAGCAGCCTCTTCAGTAACAACTTCTTCAGCAACAACTTCCTCAGCAGAGGCTTCTTCAGCAGGTGCTTCTTCAGTAGCAGCAGCCTCTTCAGTAATAACTTCTTCAGCAACAACTTCCTCAGCAGAGGCTTCTTCAGCAGGTGCTTCTTCAGTAGCAGCAGCCTCTTCAGCAACAACTTCCTCAGCAGAAGCTTCTTCAGCAGCAGTTTCTTCAAGGAGAGCAGCTTCAGCATCGGCTTTTCTTTTGTCACTTACTTCTTTTTCAGCGGCAAGTGCTTTTTTCTTAGCTGCATCAGCTTGCTTGTCAAGGGTAGAAATTTTAGCTTCAACTTTGGCTTCTTTTTCTACTACCCATGCTTCAAATTTAGCGTCGGCTTCCTCTTGAGTAAGGGCTCCTTTTTTGACACCGTTTAACAAATGGTTTTTCAACAATACCCCTTTGTAAGCCAAAATATTCTTGGCGGTATCCGTTGGTTGTGCTCCATTTTGAAGCCATTGAACAGCACTATCGGTATTTATATCAATTGTTGCAGGATTGGTAGTTGGATTGTAAGTACCTATTTTTTCTAGGTAGCGTCCGTCTCTTTTAGATCGAGAATCGGCAGCAACAACCCAATAAAATGGTTTTCCTTTTTTTCCGTGTCTTTGAAGTCTTATTCTTACTGGCATAATGAATTAAATTTTAAAGGTCCTAAACCTTGGTTATTAATGAGGCGCAAATGTAATTTATTTTATTGAATTGACAATATTTTTAAAGAACAATGATAAGGTTGCTTGCAACTTTTTATTTCGTTGATAACTTCCGATAACTCGCTCGAGGTATTTTTTTAAAAGATCCGTATTTTTATGTTTCCAAAAAACCGTGAATGTTTTTAATTTTTGATACCGAAACTACAGGTCTCCCAAAGCGTTGGAAAGCGCCTATTAGTGATACTGACAATTGGCCAAGATGCGTCCAAATTGCATGGCAACTGCACGATCAGGATGGGGTTATGGTTTCCAACAAGGAATTTATAGTGAGTCCCGAGGGTTTCACAATTCCATACGAATCCGAACAAATTCACGGAATTTCTACCCAGCTTGCTACCGATAAAGGAATTACCCTTCGCGAAGTATTGAATCATTTTCAATCTGATTTAAAACAAACTAAATACGTTGTTGGGCACAATGTTTCGTTTGATTTGAACATTATGGGAGCCGAATTTTTTAGAGAAAAAGTGGCAACCCAACTAAATTCGCTTCCAGTCATAGATACTTGTACCGAATTAACGGCCACTTTGTGCCAATTACCAGGCGGGCGAGGTGGAAAATTCAAACTTCCCACATTGACCGAATTGTATGCGTTTTTATTTCATTCTTCTTTTGCAGAAGCACACAATGCTTCAGCAGATGTTGAAGCGACTACTCGTGTTTTTTTGGAGTTGGTTCGAAAAAATATCATCAAAGATGAAACCTTTGTTGATTTATCAGAGATACTCCAAGCCAAATTCCCTGAGGGTGTTCCTCTTGAAGGAATCAAACATCAAAACTTAAAGCAGCTTTCGACGAATCTTCAGCTTGATGAACAAATAGGTAAAGAGCTGAATCAAGAAAACCTCAGTTCAAACAGAGATGTTTTGTCTGATCATACCTTTGTTCATCTTCACAACCATTCACAATATTCGGTACTTCAATCAACAACTCGAATTTCTGAACTGGTTGAGAAAACTTCTGAATTTCAAATGCCTGCTGTGGCATTGACGGATACGGCAAACATGATGGGTGCCTTTCACTTTGTGAAAGCCGTTGGGAATTATAACAATAGTTTGTCTGAGGAGCAGCCCGAAAAAAAGCATATCAAGCCCATATTGGGATGTGAATTTTATGTTTGCGAAAATCATTTGGATCGCAGTCAAAGGGACAATGGGTATCAGGTAGTCTTTTTAGCAAAAAATAAACGAGGCTATCACCACTTAGCTAAAATGTCGTCAATAGCGTTTACCAAAGGATTTTATTACGTCCCTCGGATTGACAGAAATATTATCGAACAATACAAAGAAGATTTGATTGTATTGTCAGGAAATTTATACGGTGAAATTCCAAGTAAAATTTTGAATGTAGGAGAGTCCCAAGCCGAGCAAGCCTTGCTTTGGTGGAAGGAACAATTCAAGGACGATTTTTACATCGAACTCATGCGCCACGGTCAAGAAGACGAAACAAGAGTCAACCAAGTGTTGGTAAACCTCGCCAAAAAACATGAGGTAAAATTGGTTGCCACCAACAATACATTTTATACTGAGCAAAAAGACGCCAATGCACACGATATTTTATTGTGTGTAAAAGATGGAGAAAAACAGGCAACGCCAATTGGTCGCGGTCGTGGATATCGATACGGCTTGCCCAATCAAGAATATTATTTTAAATCTTCTGAAGCCATGAAAAAGCTGTTTGAAGATGTCCCAGAAGCCATTGTTTCGATTTCTGAAATTCTTGATAAAATTGAAGAATACGAATTGGCTAGAGAGGTGCTGTTGCCCAAGTTTACCATCCCTTCACAGTTTGTGGATCCTGAAGATGAAAAAGACAAAGGCAAACGAGGGGAAAATGCTTATCTCCGACATTTGACCTATGAAGGAGCTAAAAATCGCTACAAAGAACTTTCAAACGAACTCAAAGAGCGTATTGATTTTGAGCTTCAAGTCATCGAAAACACAGGATACCCAGGGTACTTTTTGATTGTGCAAGATTTTATTGCTGCTGCTCGTGAAATGGGAGTTTCAGTTGGACCGGGAAGAGGTTCTGCAGCAGGTTCTGCCGTTGCCTATTGCTTAAAAATCACCAACATCGATCCAATAAAATACGACCTTCTTTTTGAGAGATTTTTGAATCCCGATAGGGTAAGTTTGCCTGATATTGATATTGATTTTGATGATGAGGGGCGAAGTAAAGTAATGGATTATGTCATTGAAAAGTACGGGTCCAATCAGGTAGCTCAAATCATAACCTACGGAACCATGGCGGCAAAATCCTCCATTCGAGATACGGCGAGGGTGTTAGATTTATCTTTGGGAGAAGCTGACAGAATCTCCAAATTGGTTCCAAACATGAAGCTTAAAAAAATATTCGAATTGGAAGAAAAAGCCCTCAAAGATGCTCTTCGTTCCGATGAATTACTCAAAGTAAATGAGCTAAAGAATATTGCTGATGGCGATGACCTTGAGGCACAAACAATCAATCAAGCCAGAATACTTGAAGGTTCTTTGCGAAATACAGGAATTCATGCTTGCGGTGTTATCATTACTCCTTCAGATATTACCGATTTTGTTCCCGTTGCCACGGCAAAGGATTCGGACTTGTACGTTACACAATTCGACAATTCTGTAGTAGAAAATGCAGGACTGTTAAAAATGGACTTTTTAGGATTAAAAACATTGACCCTTATTAAAGATACGGTTAAACTTATTGATTACCGTCATCAAATCCAATTGAATCCAGACGAATTTCCGCTTGATGATCAAAAAACGTACGAACTTTTTCAACGAGGAGATACAGTAGGTGTATTCCAATACGAGAGTGCAGGAATGCAAAAATATCTGAGAGAATTAAAGCCTACAGTTTTTGAAGATCTGATAGCGATGAATGCTCTTTATCGTCCGGGTCCATTGGAGTACATTCCAAGTTTTGTCCTTCGTAAAAATGGACAGGAACCCATATCGTACGACCTTGATGCGATGGAGGAATACTTAAAGGAAACCTATGGAATTACGGTTTATCAAGAGCAAGTAATGCTTTTGTCTCAAAAACTAGCCAATTTTACCAAGGGTGAAGCGGATTTGCTTCGAAAAGCCATGGGAAAAAAGATTTTTTCTTTGTTGGAGCAACTCAAGCCTAAATTTTTAGATGGAGGTCAAACCAATGGACATGATCGAGAAATATTAGAAAAAATTTGGAAGGATTGGGAGGCATTTGCTTCTTATGCTTTTAACAAATCTCATTCTACATGCTATGCGTGGATTGCTTATCAAACGGCATACCTAAAGGCTCACTACCCAGCAGAATACATGGCTGCTGTGTTGTCTAACAACATGAACGATATCAAGCAGGTTACATTTTTTATGGAAGAGTGTAAGCGCGCAAACATTCCTGTTTTGGGTCCTGATGTTAATGAGTCTTTTTACAAATTTACTGTGAATGACCAAAATGCAATTCGCTTTGGAATGGGAGCCATAAAAGGAGTGGGAGCCAATGCAGTGGCTACTATTGTCGAAAACAGAAAAGAAAGTCCTTACAAGTCAATTTTTGATTTGGCCAAACGCATTGATTTGCGCTCTGCCAACAAAAAATCTTTTGAAAGCCTTGTGCTGGCAGGCGGAATGGATTCGTTTAGCAATACCCATCGTGCTCAATATTTTCAGGATAGTGGAGACGGGGTTACTTTTTTGGAAAAGGTGATCAAGTTTGGTTCAAAATATCAAGATAATTTGAACTCATCGCAAGTAAGTTTGTTTGAAGGAAGTACTGAAGATACAATTGCTGAGCCTGAAATTCCCCCTTGTGAACCTTGGGGAACCTTACACGCCCTCAAACAAGAAAGAGAAGTTGTGGGGATATATATTTCAGCCCATCCATTGGATGATTTTAAGGTAGTTTTAAATTCATTTTGCAATGCATCTGTTGATGTTTTTGCGGATTTAACTCCTTTGCTCAATCGCGAACTTACTTTGGGAGGCATTGTGGGAGATGTTCAACATCGGGTTTCTAAAAATGGAAAAGGTTGGGCGATTTTTACTCTTGAAGATTATACAAATTCCTATGATTTTAGAATTTTTGGAGAAGAATATTTAAAATTCAAACATTTTTTGGTAACCAACAATTTTGTATATATTAAAGTTTTTGTGAAAGAAGGTTGGGTAAATCGAGAAACAGGTAAAAAAGGGGATCCTAGACTGCAGTTTAATGCTTTTCAACAACTGCAAGATACCTTGTCGAGCAACTCAAAAAAAATTACACTACAATTGAATATTAACGAATTCGATGAAGACAAACTCGACGATTTGAAAGGTGTATTAAAATTACACAAAGGAGACCGCCCAGTGGACATTGCATTTTTTGAAATGGAAAAGCAACTAAAATTAGTGATGCATAGTAGAAATCAAAAGGTGGCTATTACAGAAAACCTGTTAACAGATTTGACGGACTCTAATTTTCATTACAAACTCAACTAGTTATCACTTAATTTTATCAATTGATTTATAAAAACAATAACCATACATTTTCTACAAACATAAAATATGTATTTTTGTATTCATTAACTTAAAACCCTCATAATGGCTTTAGAAATTACAGACGCAACTTTTGAAGAAGTTGTATTACAATCCGACAAACCCGTAATGGTAGACTTTTGGGCAGCATGGTGTGGACCCTGTCGAATGGTAGGCCCAATTATTGATGAATTGAGCACCGAATATGAAGGCAAAGCGGTCGTTGGTAAAATGGACGTAGATGCAAATCAAGAGTTTGCTGCTAAATACGGTGTTAGAAATATTCCTACGGTTTTGATTTTTAAAGGAGGTGAATTGATTGGACGTCAAGTAGGTGTTTCTCCAAAAAATGTTTATGCCGAAGCCTTGGATGCTTCGCTGTAAATTGATTTTTTTAGCGAACCTCAAAAAAAATCTTGTTTAAACAAAAAACGAGTGTATATTTGCATTCGCTAAACGCTAACGGTCTGGTAGTTCAGCTGGTTAGAATACCTGCCTGTCACGCAGGGGGTCGCGGGTTCGAGTCCCGTCCAGACCGCAAAAGTTTTGCATATAGCAAAACCTAAAAAGTGTTGTGTTGCTTGTAAGTTTATAGCTTGCAAGAGGTTCGTAGAAGAACCAATGAGAAGCTTTCCTTTAAAATGGAGGGCTTTTTTTGTTTTTAGCACAGGTTTTTAATACGTTTATAGGTGTAAATGCGATTGGATAGGCTTTCTATATATGTTGTTTGGTTTCAACTATACCCCAAGGGAGCAAAAAAAAGCACCTGCATTCTTTGAGACAAAAGCAGGTGCAAACAATAACTAACCAAAAATATTATGAAATCTTTTTCATATAACCCAATTTTCGTGCCAAAGTATATTTTTCAATCATTTTTCAGCTTTTTCTTTATAAGAATTCTCTTTTTATTGATGCTCCAATCCTTAATTTCTCAAGAGTATGTAACTCAGAGTTTCAAAACATCAGCCTATGATTCAAGTTATAACATTCCCTTACACATTATTGAAGATAAAAAAGGTTTTTTAAGGTACACCACTCATAATGGATTGGTTCATGAATTAGGAACTCAAACATTTTTTCACTCGCTTAAAACCCACCCTGATGAAGTTGTAGATATTAAAAACTTCATTTCATTGTATGAGGATCGTTCGGGAATGATTTGGGTACTCACTTTGAATGATATTCGAACATTCAACCCTACAACTAAGAAAGTAGAGAGCTTTAACTTGATTCATCCTGAAAACAACCTGCCATTAATCCCTACTTCCGTTATTCAATTATCGAATGGGGTGATGTATTTTGGAACTCAAAGTAATTTCATTGTTGCTTTCAATCCCTTGAATCAGCAGTTTGATTATGTAAATCTTTATGATAGTAACATAGAGGGTAAAAAAACAGATATAATAGGCTCAAAAAATAATATCCTTATCGTAAAGTCTCCTAAGGAAGTTTTAGTTTTAGACGCTGACAACAAATTGAGCGCAAAACAACGCTTTGAGTCTAAAGCGGCTAAAGCCCTTGTATTAGAAGCAGAAAATGGTTTCGACCTCGGTTTTCAGGGGCAGTATTTCTATAACAAACAAGCCTATCAATATTTTTTTATTTCTTCCATTAATGGGTACATAATGGAATTTCCAAATACTGCCATTGACATCTCCAAACCCTTATTGAAAGCAGCATTTCTTTTACAAACAAGCACAAACTCTTTAGGCTTTTTTGGTTTAACAAAAGAAAAAGGAAAACTTTCTTTAGAACAAAAGAATACATTTACTTTTAATAGCCCCATTCAGGATATTTACTTGGGAAATAAGAAAATCATTTGGATTTCTGGAACAGATGAGGTGAGTAAATTGGTTCTCCAAAAAAGACAATTCAACAGTTATTTAAACCAAAATACGTTGGATGATCAAACAGAAGTTGGAGCGATTGTTCAAAATTCTACAGGGACCTATTTTATTGCTACAGCAAATGGTATTTATAAGAAAGAAAGTGGCGAAAAGTTTCAGTTGATTTCGCTTACAAATAAAAATAAGCCTTTACAAAAAACACCCTATTTTAAAGATTTATGGGTACAAAATGATTCGTTGATATGGGGTGTCGATCAATCCGATTCTGTATATAAAATGGATTTTAATAACAGAACGGTTACTGAGTATTCCATTAATAATAATACAACGTTCAATCGTTATAAATTTGTTCATCTAGCTTCCAAGTCAGAGAATGAAATGTATTTAGGAGGGCTTGAAGGCTTATATTCTTTCAATACCGAGACAAACACATTTAAGGACGAAAACAAGGGTTTTACAGGAGTTGATTTTTCAAGCTTTTCAGTTTATGACACCCTAGAGAATGAAAATTATTTTTGGGTAGCTTCTGTAGCCGGTTTGTATAGGGTAGATAAAAAACAACAAAAGAGCCGCTTGTTTGTCAATGAAGGCATTTTATCATCCTCCAAAGGCATTAAATTTACAATTCTGCATGAGAGTAATGATGGCTCTTTGTGGGCGGGGTCTGATCATGGACTATTTAAGATCAATCAAGAAACTTGTCAGTTGTTGGATTACTTTGACGAGTCAAAAGAATGATCCATTCTGAAATAAGAGGGATTCAAGAGTCTGGACAATTTATTTGGACAACAACTTCAAAAGGTTTGAGTAAAATTAATTGGACCAACAATCAAATTCAAAACTTCCATGAGAACCAAGGATTATTGGATGTGAACTTTACTCCAAATACCTTTTACAAAGCATCAGATTCTTTGCTTTTTTCGGGAACTTCTTCGGGAATTGTTTCCTTCAATCCCAATCTAGTCTTTCGAAGCAACATAGACTATACTATCTATCCAGTTGAACTCAGGTATTTCGACAAAAAAAAGAATCGGTTTTTTTCGGTAACATCCAATTTTGATAATTACCAAACCATTGATTTGCCCAATGCTTATAGTAGTTTATTCTTTTCCTTCGCAATGAATGATTTGATTACACCTGAATTAAATAATATCTTTTACCGTATATCGAGTCTGTCTCCCGAGTGGATTCTTTTGGACTCTGATTTTACCGTTAAATTGTTCGGCCTACAGTCTGGAAAATATACCCTCGAAATTAAAGGAACATCAGAGTTAGGAAGTCCATCACAAAACATGCTTACTTATGCAATCAATGTTCCATATCCTTTTTATTTTCAGTGGTGGTTTGTTTTTGTAGTCTTTTTTTTAATAGCCATAGTACTGTATTTGTGGTTTTATTTTGAAACCACCGTATTAAAAATTAATAGAGATCGTCAACTGCAAATTGCAAATCTAGAGCTCCGAGCCTATCAAGCTCAAATGAATCCTCATTTTATTTTCAATGCTCTTAATGGGCTGCAGTCAACAATGGTTCTTCAAGGTGAAAAAGCGTTTAACAACTATATGGGCGCGTTTTCAAAACTCATTAGACATACCTTTGAAATGAGCGATACTGACCAAATTACTTTACTTAAAGAAATAGAGTATCTTAAAAACTATGTCGCACTTCAAAGTCTTCGTTTGGACACAGAAATTGATTTAAAAATTAGTGTGCAAAAACCCATTGTGAGCAGTTTTGTGTATTTGCCTTGTATGATATTGCAACCCATTGTTGAGAACGCCATTCTTCACGGTTTAATGGCTAGTAAAAAGGATAGAGAAATTACCATCCATTTTTTCTTTGAGGACGGTTATTTGAATTGCCAAATAAAAGATAATGGCATTGGACGAGAAGCAGCTCAAAAAAGAAATCAAGTGTACCAAAGTACCCATCAATCGTTTGCTACTACAATTCTTAATCAACGTATAAAACTTTTAAATTCTAAAAACAAAGGGAATTTTTTCTTTCATATAGAAGATTTGTATGATGAACAAGGTCAAGCGGCAGGAACTCTCGTAACTGTTGGAATTCCCATCGATTATGATCCCGAAAATTAAATCATTTTTGAGAAAGGGATGATCGTAGAATATCCTTTGGATTTGAAATACCCAACCACATTGTCAGTGCCTGTTACTAGTATAAAATCACCTCCCCAGGCCCCCAAGCTTTTAATGATTCCTGTAAAGTCTGAAAACAAGAGTTGTTGAATAGGTTGTTGACCAATCAATTTACTCACAAAAGATTCATGAATTTGTATGAGCCTTTCAAATTCTTCAAGAGTAGCAGCCTTAGCAATGGGAAGCGCCAACGAACTTATTTCGTCAATTAATTTTTGATTGGGTTTGTTTTTTTTATAATTCACTACTTCCGATAGTGAATTTTGTTTTTTATTGAGATAAACAAAATAAAGGTTGTCTTTAAAAGGAGGATTAAATTCTACCGGTTTTATCTCAGGAATTTCTTTTTTGATTCTATATAAAATAGGTTGTTTTGAGCCTGCGCAAGCAATATCATAACCGCTTCCTGAAAAACGGTTTTTAAGAAGTTGGAAGGGGTCAATTCCAGCCCATTGTGCAATATTGTTTAGCAAAGTAGATGAGCTTCCCAATCCCCATTTGCGAGAAAATTGCAAGTGCGTTTCGACCTCAAGTCCGCTACAGGTTTTAAGAAAATCAGGATTTAGTTTTTGAGCAAGCTTCAATAATTCCCTTAAATTTTCTGATTCTTCCGAAGGTTCAGAGAGTACTTCCAGTGTGTTGACGGAATACGACGCTTCCAACCAACAGTGTTGATCAACATCAAAACTTTTCCAATCGACACGCCCCGATGGATTTTCTTTGACACTGAGAGATTGCCCAAATCTAGTGGGAATGGCTAGTGCATAAGCACCGTCCAAAACAGCATATTCCCCTGTAATTAATAGTTTTCCAGCACTGTGAAAAGATGTCTTCATGTGCGTTAGGAACGGATTTTTAAAAGTTCATTTTCTACAGCACTAAACGAAACGGTATGGTTTTTAAAATACTCAATAAGCTGTTGCTTTTCTGTTTGGCTTGCTTTGAATTGATTCAAAATATTCATCAAATGCATTTTCATATGCCCTTTTTGAATTCCTGAGGTAATGAGCGATCGCAATGCAGCAAAATTTTGAGCCAATCCAGCAACAGCTGCAACCTCCATTAACTGTTTTGACGATGGATTGCCTAACAGTTCCAAACTCCATTGTACCATGGGGTGTAATTTGGTAATTCCTCCCACAGTACCCAAAGCCAATGGAATTTCAATCCAATAGCGAAAAACACCATTTTCAACAGTGGCATGTGTTAGGCTTTTGTAGCTTCCTGAAGACGAAGCATACGCATGAGCACCCGCTTCAACAGCTCTAAAATCATTTCCTGTAGCAATGACAACAGCATCTACTCCGTTCATGATCCCTTTGTTGTGTGTCACAGCCCGATGAATGTCAGCATTGGCGATATCGATAGCTCGAATAAACTTTTCACAAAAGGCTTGAGGGCTTAATTCGTTATCGTCATTCAATTGCTCTACAGGACAACTTACTTCTGCACGAACCACACATTGAGGAACATGGTTAGACAGAATACACATTACTATTTCAATGTTTTTTTCTTCGTCTGAAAAAGCATCGTAACGTAAAGCCTCCTGTTTAAGGGTAGTCCCAAATTGTTCCAAACAGGAGTTGATAAAGTTGGCTCCCATAGAATCAATGGTTTCAAAAGTAATGTGCAACTGATAGTAGTTCGCAATCGCATCTGTTTTATCACAAAGCTCAATAGTTGTAATTCCTCCTCCGCGAGCACGCATATTGGCAGTAATAGCATCCGTTTCTGAACGTAATACAGATTGAATGCTTGCAATAAAGTTTTTAATTTTATGGGTATTTCCATTAAACATAAAATGGACTTGTCCAATTTTTTCGGTTCCTATGATTTTGGTAGAAAAACCTCCACGACTTGCCCAAAATTTTGCTGATTTGCCAGCAGCAGCCAAAACAGAACTTTCTTCGGTTGCCATAGGAATGGTAAACGCCTGTTGATTGATAATAAAATTGGGTGCTACACCCAAAGGAAGGTAAAAATTAGAAACTGCATTTTCAATAAACTCATCGTGTAATAATTGAACGTTACTATCTTTGTTCCAATAATTTTCCAATAGTTTTTTGGCACTATCGGGCGAGTGAAAATAACGAGTGGTTACCCAATCAATTTTTTGTTCTTTGGATAGCTTTGAAAACCCTTTAACCCACTTATTGGATCGATTTTCTTTTTCTTTCATCTTGCAAAGATAAAGATTCTAACCTGCATCCCATACATTCTAGTTTTGACTTTCTTAATTGCATATATTTTAATGAAATAATATTAATAATTAGCCTTTTAATGTTAAAATATTAGGTAAATCATTATTTATTCTCTTATTTTTACGAAATTATCAAAACCCCCATAACATGCTAAATTTACAGAGATCATTTTTTGCTTTAGTTTTATTGATTGGCGTTGTATGTTTTTCACAACAAAAAATAGCACTTCAAAATCTTTATGATGGTACATTTAGAGCAGAGCGCTTGGATCAAATCCATTCCATGAAAGACGGTCATCATTACACCGTTCTTAATTTCGATAGAAATACACGTTCTTCTTCATTAGATCAATATACTTACCAAGACCTTCAAAAGGTAAAAACAATTGTCAGTTCATTGGAATTGGATGAAATTCCCTGGTTTTCTGCTTATTATTTTAGTCACGACGAGTCAAAAATACTTTTGGAAACCAATCGGACTCCCATTTATAGACATTCCAAAAAAGCGGTTTATTATGTGTATGATATCGCCACTAAAAACCTAATTTCAGTTTCCCAAGACCCTATTCAAGAACCTAGCTTTTCTCCCGACGGATCAAAAGTTGCTTATGTACACAACCGAAATTTGTTCATCAAAGACCTTCAATCAGGAACTCTAACTCAAGTCACCAATGATGGTAATGATTATATCATAAACGGTATAACTGATTGGGTTTATGAGGAAGAGTTTTCATTTGTTCGCTCATTTCATTGGAATTCTTCAGGGAGTCATCTTGCATTTTTGCGATTCGATGAATCTGACGTCCCTGTTTTTTCTATGGATTTGTATGGGGAAAAACTGTATCAAACCCAACAAGTTTTCCGATATCCAAAGGCAGGAGAAAACAACTCTGTGGTGAGTCTTCACGTGTATGACCTTAATCAAAAGAAAACCAACAACATTGCGCTCAAAAATGCCTACTACATTCCAAGAATGCAATTTACAAATGATGCAAATTTACTTAGTGTGCAAACACTCAATAGACATCAAAACGATTTGAGATTATTGTATGTTGATGTTCAAAACGGCTCGGTTAAAGAAGTGCTTCGAGAGTCGGACGAAGCCTATGTGGATGTTCATGATAATCTTACCTTTTTGAATGACCATAGCTTTATTTGGTCGAGTGAAAGCGATGGTTTTAACCATCTTTATCATTATTCGAAGCAAGGAAAATTAATCAATCAAATAACAAACGGAAAATGGGAAGTAACTGATTATTATGGGTATGACTCAAATTCTCAACGCATTTTTTATCAGTCGGTTGAGTGCGGTTCCATTTATAGAGATGTATATTCTATTTCAATTAACGGAAGTGATAAGCAACAACTTTCCAATTTATTAGGAACGCACCAAGCGGCATTTAGCGCCAATTTTTCGGTATACATAAACACCTATTCGACTGCAATTACTCCACCAATTTATTCGTTAAATTCCTCAACAGATGGCACTCAGCTTTTAACAATCAAAGCCAATCGTTCATTGTCCGAGGTTGCTCAAAGATTTGGTTGGCAACCCAAAGAATTTTCAACGCTGAATGTGAACGGCGAATCGCTTAATATGTGGATGCTACGCCCCGCTGATTTTGATCCTTCCAAGAAGTATCCGGTGTTGATGTTTCAATATTCGGGGCCGGGATCTCAGAATGTGGCCGACCAATGGTACGACTCTTATAATAGTTGGCACCAAATGTTGGTTCAACAAGGATACATAGTGGCTTGTGTGGACGGAAGAGGAACTGGATTCAAAGGAGCCGCATTTAAAAAATCAACGTATTTGAATTTGGTTAAATTAGAAACCGAAGATCAAATTGAGGCAGCCAAACAATTGAGAGATCTTCCTTATATCGATGAAAATCGAATTGGAATATGGGGTTGGAGTTTTGGAGGACATATGGCAACCAATTGTTTGCTAAAAGGCAACGCGGTGTTTTCGATGGCAATTGCCGTAGCACCCGTAACTAGCTGGCGATTTTACGACACCATTTATACCGAGCGATTTATGCGAACTCCCCAAGAAAATCCAACTGGATATGATGATAATTCGCCTTTGAATTATCCAGAGTTATTGAAAGGAAAATTTCTTTTGGTTCATGGATCGGGTGATGACAATGTACACGTTCAAAACACCATGCGAATGGTAGAAGGACTTGTTCAAGCGAATAAAGATTTTGAATGGATGATTTACCCCGATCGTAACCATGGAATTTATGGGGGAAATACTCGTTTGCATCTTTTCACAAAAATGACGAAATTTATTAACGATAATTTATAACTAAATAAGCAACATATGTCTGAAACATTTCAAGGTTCCGAACTCAATCAAAAAACGATTCTGGGCCACCCTGTCGGATTATTTATATTGTTTTTCACAGAAATGTGGGAGCGTTTTTCTTATTATGGAATGCGGGCATTACTCGTTTTATTCTTAACAGCTCCCTTTTCGGAAAATGGTTTTGAATGGAGTCGAGGTCATGCGTTAGAATTGATGGCGCTTTATACAGGTTTGGTATATGTTACTCCCATAATTGGAGGGTATTTTGCCGATAAGCTTATGGGTTTTAGAAATGCAGTTGTTCTAGGTGCCTTGCTTATGACCTTGGGACATGCGTCTTTGGCTCTTGAAACCAATCTTACTTTCTATTTGGGATTGGTGTTATTAATTTTTGGAAACGGTTTTTTTAAGCCCAATATTTCTTCAATAGTGGGGCAAATGTATTCAGAGAAAAGCAAGTTGAAAGATTCTGCATATACCATATTTTACATGGGAATAAATGCCGGAGCTTTTTTAGGGATTTTAATTTGTGGCTGGTACGGAGTGAATGAAGGATGGAGTTATGGATTTGGTTTGGCTGGAGTTTTTATGTTCTTCGGAATGATCCAATTTTGGTTTGGACAACAAGTCTTTGGGGACTTGGCTAAAAAACCAGAAATCAAAAAAACTAAAGAAATTTCTCCCGATGAAGAAAAGAACAAAGTGCCATTTACTTCTTTGGACACAATTTTTTTCGTAGTAGGAACCATTGCTGCAGCAGTGATATTAGCAAACAACGTAGCTGAAGTAGTTTTTAAAACCTCCTTATTTTCAAACCTAATTAACACGGTAGGATTGTACTTAGCAGTTGGTGGATATTTGTTATTGATTTTTTCTCGACTTCCGCGCTACCAGAAAATTGAACGCGATCGATTGATAGTAATTTCTATATTGACTTTCGCATCCATCTTTTTTTGGGTAGCGTTTGAACAGGCTAGTGGAACCATGACTATTTTTGCGCGCGATTATACCGACCGAATATTAACCCCTGGTTTACAAGCTCAATCTTTTCTGGTCATTGATGCACTGTTTTTGTTTGTTCCTTTGTTGATTCTCACTTGGCTACTGTTTAAACTGGCTCAAAAAATCTTTAAAAGTACGCCTATTACCATTCTTGCTACAGCAGTAAGCTTTGCAATTATTTGGGTAATCTCTATATACAAAACAAATCAAGATCTTTCTGTAGATGTTTTGGAAATACCAGCCTCTTGGTTCAGTTCCTTGAATTCATTTTATATCATCATTTTTGCACCTTTATTTTCATATATGTGGACGACGCTTTCCGCAAAAGGAAGGAATCCTTCAGGGCCTATGAAATTTGCCATCGCTTTATTTGTTTTGGCATTGGGATATATTGCGTTAGCATACGGATCAAAAGACATTGCCCCTGGAATGCAAACCGCTCAAGTAAGTATTGTTTGGCTGATTTTAGCCTATCTATTTCACACCCTTGGGGAATTGTGTTTGTCACCCGTAGGTCTATCCTATGTCAATAAATTATCTCCTAAAAGATTGGTAGGATTTATGTTTGGTATTTGGTTTTTCGCCTCTGCCATTGGGAATTTTATGAGTCACAAGCTTGGAAGTTATATTGATGAAATCTCTCGAGAATCTTCTTTGAGTTCATTTTTTATGATTTTCTTTATTGCGCCTACTGTCATGGCTATAATTTTGGCATTGTTTAGCAAACCTTTAAAACGAATGATGCATGGTGTTGAGTAAGTCTTTTCTTGCTAGTTTATATTTCGGCAGGTATTTTGATGTTAGGCATTAAGTCAATGTTAATTAAAAAAATGCATGGAATTGTATAAAAATTTTCTTTTCATATTTCTATTATTATTTATTGCCAATATCCGTGCGCAAACCGTTAATTGGATGTCGCTTGACGAAGCTTTTGAGGCTCAGAAAAAAGTCCCTAAAGAAATCATTGTTGATGTCTATACCAATTGGTGCGGCCCTTGTAAATTATTAGATAAAAATACGTTTGGAAACCCTGACGTAGCTAATTTTATCAATGAACATTTCTATGCAGTTAAATTCAATGCAGAAGGTTCCGAAAAAGTCAGTTTTCAAGGAAATACATTTGAAAATCCTGGATATGATCCCGCCAAAAAAGGGCGGAATGCAACGCATCAGTTTACCCGTTTTTTGGGTGTTTCGGGCTACCCAACTATCCTATTTTTTGATGATGCGGGCCAATACCTTACCCCTTTAGTTGGTTACCAAAGACCGCAACAACTCGAATTGTATTTGAAACTTTTCTATGACGAACTCTACAAATCGCTTACTACACAAGATGATTTTAACGCTTTTAGCAAATCGTTTGTTCCTCAATTCAAAAGCTAGAGGTAGTCTTAGTTTATTAATTAATTGCTAATTGCACAGGTCCATCCGTGTAGGTGTTGTGAAAAGATATTTTTTCCCGTTTGCAGGTTTCTTCCCATTGCCTAACCAGTGTCGGGTAATTGCTTCCATCAGCAATAATTTTTTGTGGTTTCAAACTATCTATAAGCTCTTTCAAATGAATTTTAGGGCTTTGTGTTAATAAAATATTGGGAGGTTGGTTGCCAATGGGGATAATTACTTTTTTTTCGTCCACAACAAGTAAGTTTGATTCCAAAAACACATTGCGATGAGGCACCGTATCCACAAATTGAATGCGCTCTTTCATTTTGAAGTTTTCTAGAAGAGTAAGTTTGTTTTTGATTGAATCTTTATGTTGATAGAGTCGCAGTTGAATTCCTTTTTTTTGAGCGATTATAGTTTGTCTGTTTCTATGAAAAATCCAAAGCGAATCTTGATGTGCCTTCTGATTTTCTTGATAATGAATCCCTCCAATCAAAATACAGCCCGCTAGCAGTGGAATGAATATTTTTCTTTGATTGGGTTTTTCAAACCATAAACCCAAACCCAATACTCCAACAAATACACAAATTAGCTCAAAAGTGCCAAAAGGAATGTTGCGAATGACTAACGTATCTTGATCCGCCACCCAGTAAATCAATCCATTCATAAAAGACATTAAAAAGTCGTACCCTTTTATAATGATTGGAATATTGATATTCAAAGCGCTTACTAGGACTACCAAAACACCACCTCCCAAGAGCAATCCCATAAAGGGTACAATGACCAAATTTGCAACAAGAAAAAGCAGGGGAAATTGATGAAAATAATACAAACTTAAAGGCAAAACACACAGCTGCGCAATTGTACCCAAAGCAATCAATTGCCATATTTTCATAACAATCCACCAACGCGGCTTCCAAAATTGCATAGCCACAGGCATCAGCCATAGAATCCCAAAAACAGCTAAGTAACTCAGCTGAAATCCAACATCATAAATAAAATTAGGTCTGATTAGCAACAGTACAAAAAGCGATATCAATAACGTTTGAAATTGTGACTTGCTTCTTTTCAAGGCAATACCTAGAGCTACAGCGCTAAACATAGTTACAGAGCGCATTACAGAAGCTGATAGACCTGTGATGAATGCAAAAATCCACAAACAACTCACTACCAGTAGTAATCGCACAAAACCTCCGTGTTTCCATTGTAATAGCGGTGAAAACAATCCGTTTAATAACAAAAGTAACACCCCTATGTGAAGCCCTGAAATGGCTAATAAGTGTACAGCTCCAGCATCGGCATAATCTCTTTTTAATTCGGTTGATATATCGGTTCGATCGCCCAAAACAAGGGCTTTGATGACAGATTTATTGTCACTTTGAAATCCCTGCTTTTCTAGTTTTGAAATCAAATATTCTCGAAATCCATACGCCATTCCACGCCATGTTTGTTTGTTTTTTGGAAGCGAATTTAGCTGTGCTTTTTGGATATTAATTCGGTGCTCGATTCCTTGCTTTCGCATATACTCGGCGTAGTCAAACTGATAGGGATTTTTAGAGGATGTTATTTTTTGAATTCGTCCTACAATCCGCAAACGATCATCTACTTGCAGATTGGGGTTCAATGAATCATTTTTAAGAGACAATAATAGTTTCCCAACAACGGAATGTTGATTCAGCGTATGAAGTTGAAATTCGTATTGTGAGTTGAACGGACTTGGCTTCAAAACCTTTTCAACAATTCCCTCCATTAAATAAAAAGCATCTGTAGAGAGATATTCTTGGTAATAATTGTTTTTTTGAGAATCGTCGTTTGCGAATTGCATGCCAATACCCAAAGTCCAAAAGAAAACCAACGTACATACCCAAAAAAGGAGTTTTCTTTTCTTGAAAAGAATACATCCCAACAACAAAATTCCTTGACAGCTAACTAAAACTTTAAAGGGAAATTCCCAAAAAGGATAACTAAGAATTCCTAAAACATAGCAAAATAGGATTCTGAACAAAAGCAGTTGGGGCAATTTCATGCACCTAAATTAAAATTTTTTTTTAAAAAAAGTATTAACGAACAATTCTTCGAGCTTCCACAAAAGCTTTGTTCCAATAAGCTTGCGATAAGGAAGAAACAATTACGCCTCGAGAAGTGGAGGCATGAATAAACTGAGGTGTTTTGTTTTCAATTCGAATTACCAATCCAGCATGGGAAATTTTGCGATTTCGAGAGGTTTTAAAAAACAACAGATCTCCAGGACGAGCTTTTTTTACAGAAATTTTATACCCCGTTTTTTTCAACTCGCTGACGGTTCTTGGGACAGAAATCTTACTTTTGCTGAAAGATTGATGAATCAGCCCAGAACAATCAATACCTTTTCGAGAATTTCCTCCATACAGGTAGGGAGTTCCTAAATAGCCTTTGGCATGAGTGATAACTGTATTTTCAACAGCAACTCTTTTTTTTGGATATTTTACAACTGTTTTTTTTTGCCCTCCACAGCCCACGAGCAAAAAACAAATTACAATTAATAAACTCCATTTAACATGTTTCATGACAGCTGGTTTATAATAGATTCTGCAACACGTTGACTGGCACCTTTTCCTCCCAATTGGGTTTTAAGAAGTGTATAATTGGATAAAATAGTGTCCCTTATGTTAGTGTGCAAAATGGCTTCAAGTTCTTGGGTAATTCTTTCAGCATGACAATCTGATTGAATCAATTCGGTAACTACTTCTTTTTCAAGCACCAAATTTACTAGCGAAATATAGTCAAGGTTAACAATGCGTTTGGCAATTTGATAACTGATTCCATTTCCTTTGTAACATACTACTTGTGGAACCTCAAAAAGCGCCGTTTCAAGCGTAGCGGTTCCGCTTGTCACCAGTGCAGCATAAGAAAAAGACAACAATTTATAGGTTTGGTTTTGTACCCAAAACACATTGGCTTGGTTTGATAAAAAAGGTTGGTAAAAAGCTTCTTCTTGCCCAGGAGCTCCAGCAATAACAAATTGATAATCACTGAATTTTTGTACTGATTGAAGCATGACTTTTAACAGTTTTCTAATTTCTTGTTTACGACTTCCGGGCAGTAAGGCAATGATGGGTTTTTGGGCATCCAACCCATTTGCAGCCCTAAAGTCTTCTTCCGAACCCGCTTGAAAAGTTTCTACAGCGTCCAACAGCGGATGCCCTACAAAATTTACTGGAAATTGGTGTTTTTCTTCAAAAAACTGTTTTTCAAAAGGAAGAATGACAGACATCTTGTCCACGTCTCTTTTGATTGCATTAACGCGATTTTCTTTCCATGCCCACACCTGTGGAGCAATATAATAGTGCGTATGAATTCCTTGAGTTTTTGCCCATTTAGCAATCCGCATATTGAACCCTGGGTAATCAATAAAAATGAGAACATCGGGCTTAAAATCAAGGATATCGCTTTTGCATGTTTTGATATTTTTTAGAATAGTTCTCAAATTAAGTAATACTTCCAAAAACCCCATAAAGGCAAGATTGCGGTAATGTTTTACCAAGTGTGCTCCAGCTTTTTCCATCAAATCGCCCCCCCAAGCTCGAATGGATGCATGAGTATCTTTTTTATGAATTTCTTTAATCAAATTGGATCCGTGAAGATCTCCCGAAGCTTCTCCTGCTATGATATAATACTTCATATGTTTGATTTTATAAGAGTTGTAATCACAGCGATTAGTAGGGTTGCGGCTAAAATTCCTTTGGAAACCGCATCGCGATTTCGTTTTAAAAATAAAAAAAACAACAACAAATTGGGAATTGCAGCAATGCTAATCAATCCGCTTAAGCTTTGGGTTTTATACAAATCCATCAGTGAATTTTTCAATGAAATATCCGTAAAAAAATACACGACCAAAACCAAGGTAAAGAGGGGCGTTAGTATCCCCAAAATAAGCCCAAAACTAAAGGAATTGATTTTCAAAAGTCCCACGTATTTAGTTGTTGAATCACATGATGAGCCGTAAGATCGTAGTGAACAGGAACAATAGAAATATATCCATTTTTTAGCGCCCATTCGTCTGTATCTTCTCCACGATCTTCGTTGATAAATTCTCCTGTAAGCCAGTAGTATTCTTTTCCTAAAGGGTTGACTCTTTTGTCAAATTTTTCAATCCAATACGCTTTTGCTTGCCGACAAATTTTGATTCCTTTGATTTCTTTTTTAGGCAATTTCGGGAAATTGACGTTTAGGACAACGCCTTCAGGAATTTTGTTGGAAAGCGCTGAAAGAGAAATTTGCTTTACATATTCAGCAACCGCATCAAAATTGGCTTTCCATTGATAGTCCAAAAGGGAAAATCCAATAGCAGGAATTCCCTCAATTCCCGCTTCTACAGCAGCGCTCATTGTTCCTGAATAAATGACATTAATGGATGAGTTGGAACCGTGATTGATTCCAGAAACACACAAATCGGGTTTTTGTTTCAAAATCTCGTGAACCCCTAGTTTCACACAATCTGCGGGTGTTCCAGAACAGGCATATTCAGTTTGTGGACCCTCATCAATTGTTATAGGAGTGCAATTCAAAATGGAATTGATAGTAATTGCATGCCCCATGGCTGACTGAGGACTGTCGGGAGCTACTACAACCACATCCCCAATTTCATTCATTACTTGGATTAGTTTCCTCAAACCGGGAGCTGTAATCCCATCATCATTGGTTACTAGAATTAACGGTCTTTTACTCATGGTTTATTTTTTACAAAGTAATAAATTCTTGACATTGAAAATGATAAAAAAAATGTTAATGTCATATACACTCATTATTTTTTAAGTATCTTAGACTTCTATTTTCAATCCAAACAAAGATAGCAAACGAGTTGGACTCTCTGACATCCAAATTTTATCACTCACAAATTAAAAAAAAATGAAAAAAAACGCATCAATTCTTCTTGTCTGTTTGGCTGTATTGGTTGCTACATGGAGTTTTAACTCCAATCAATTTAATAACCCAAACAAAGACAGGTTACTTATAGAGTTGATTTCTTATGTGCTTGATCGAGGACATTTTGAACCCAAATCCATAAATGATGATTTGTCAGAACAAATGTTTTCAGATTTTATAGAAGCTGTTGACTCTCAAAAACGATTTTTTTTAGCTCAAGACTACAAAGAATTTGAAAAGTTCAAATACGATTTGGATGACCAAATAAAAAACTTACAAATTGATTTTTTTAAGACAGCACATACTCGTTTTTTGAATCGAATTGCGGAGGTTGAGCAATTTTATAAGCAACTTTTAGAAAAGCCGTTTGATTTTTCCATCGAAGAACAATTGAATGTCGATTATGAAAATCAGCTTTTTCCATCAAACCTATCCGAACGAAAAGACAAATGGCGTAAACAATTAAAATATACTACCCTGCTGACTTATGAAACCAAGTTATCTGAAGAAAAGAAAAAAGCAGAAGATGATCCTGAGTATGTTTCCAAAACAGCGGTTGAAATAGAAATTGAATCTCGTGAAACAACATTAGAGAACTTGAAAAATGTATTCGATTATCTTACAAATGAATTGCAAGAAGAGGATTGGTTTTCTGTTTACCTCAATGCTTTTGTTTCACAATTTGATCCACATACGTATTATTTTGCTCCCGAAGCCAAAGATCGTTTTGACACCAGCATGTCAGGGAAGTTTGAAGGAATCGGCGCCCGATTACAGAAACGCAATCAGTCGATTAAGATTGTTGATATAATTTCTGGAGGTCCTGTGTGGCGTGGAAAACAGGTTGAGGTAGGCGATCAAATAATCAAAGTGGCTCAAGGCGAAGCAGAGCCTGTTGATGTAACCACCATGCGATTGGATGATGCTATAAAACTTATAAAAGGTCCTAAAGGAACAGAGGTGCGGTTGACTCTCAAACGAGTGGATGGAGCCATTGAAGTTGTTTCTATTATTCGAGATGTTGTGGAGTTGGAGGAATCGTATGCCAAATCGATAGTAATTGAAAAGGAAGGCAAAAGATTTGGGCTGATCAATCTTCCAAAATTCTATATCGACTTTAAGGACTATGAAGAACGAAACGCAGCTACCGACGTTAAAAAAGAAATTGAAAAACTAAAAAAATCAAACATTGAAGGTTTGGTGATTGACTTGCGAAATAATGGCGGGGGATCTCTTCAAACAGTTGTCGATATGGCTGGTTTGTTTATTGAAAAAGGACCCATTGTTCAGGTAAGGACAACTCAAAATAAAAACGAAGTTTTGTACGATCGAGATTCTTCGATTTTGTGGGACGGCCCATTGGTTATCTTAGTGAACGAGACATCTGCGTCGGCTTCAGAAATTATGGCTGCGGCTCTTCAGGATTATAAACGCGCTATTATTTTAGGAGGTTCACAAACATTTGGAAAGGGAACTGTTCAGAACATTGTAGACCTAAATCGTTTTGTTTCTAACAGCGATTTGGGAAATTTGGGGGCTTTAAAAATCACTACGGACAAGTACTATCGAGTAAATGGAGGGTCCACGCAACTAGAAGGTGTTAAAAGTGATGTGGTAGTTCCGGATCGTTATTCTTATATTGATTTGGGTGAAAAAGATCAAAACAATCCCTTGAATTGGGATCAAATTGAGCCTACTTCCTATACTATTTGGGATCGTTATCTAAATTTTGATCAAGCTATTCAGCAAAGCAAATTAAGAGTCGCAAGTAACAAAAACATGCAATTGATTGATGAAAATGCACAATGGATTCGTAAACAACAAGATGACAATTTATTACCTTTAAGCCTTTCAGCCTATCAAAAGGAATTACAAGAGGATAAAAGCTATTCGGAACGTTTCGATCAATTGAAAAACTATAACAACCAAATGTCCTACAGTTCCAACCCTGACGACCTTCTTCTTATAAATGAAAACGAAGAAGCTCTTGAAAAACGAGATCGGTGGACTACAAGTTTGTCAAAAGACATCTACTTGGAGGAAGCGGTGTCAATTTTACAAGACTTGCAGTTACGGTATGTTCCAATAAACACGATGGCTACAACGAATTCGGATACTGAATGATAGGAATCAATTCAACAACTTCGAGGGCGCTCCAGAAATTTAAGAATCATTTTTGGGGCGTTTTTAGTTTGTTGTTTATTATTTTCTGTGGATTGATTGCAGTTTTTGCTTATTTATTAGCTCCAGATAATTCTAGAAATGCCAACAAAATGCATTTATCGATTCATTCAAAACCACCCGGATTTTCGGTGCAAGTGCTTACAATTCCCACTCAAAACACAGAACAAATATCTGCATTTGAAACCTTTTTTTTTGGAGATCCCACTCCTGTAAATTCCTATCCCATTCAAGATTTTCAATGGTTTGATGATGCCATAGAAATAACTCATTATCATTCAGAGACAGAAGGTGGCTTGAAGGAACGATTTTTAAGAACACAATTTCCAGCAGTAGCTTCTGACAAAGAATTTATAAAAAAATATATTTCAACAGCTCGTTTTCGATTGGGCACCGACACACTGGGACGCGACGTGTTGAGTCGAGTTTTGATAGGAACTAGAATATCACTTTCCATAGGATTTGTAGCCGTATTTATTTCTTTGTTTATCGGTATCCTAATTGGAGCTGTTGGGGGATACTATGGAGGTGTCATTGACAAGATTGTCATGTGGATTATTAATGTTACTTGGTCTATTCCAACATTGCTCTTGGTTATTGCGGTTTCACTTACTCTTGGGAAAGGATTTTGGCAAGTGTTTATAGCAGTAGGGTTGACGATGTGGGTGGATGTGGCTCGAATTGTAAGAGGACAGGTAATTAGTGTTAAAGAAATGCAATACGTTTCTGCAGCTCGTGTATTAGGATATTCTTCGTTACGTATTATATTTAGACATATTTTACCCAATATCATGGGGCCAATAATTGTAATTTCTGCTGCCAATTTTGCCGCTGCCATATTAATTGAAAGCGGATTGAGTTTTTTAGGCATTGGTGCCCAGCCTCCAATACCCAGTTGGGGAGGAATGATCAAAGATCATTATTCGTATATGCTAGTTGGAAAAGCCTATTTAGCAGTAGTTCCAGGTTTGGCAATTATGAGTTTGGTAACGGCTTTTATGCTTTTAGGAAATGCTTTGCGTGACGCCCTTGATGTAAGAAGCTAAATCACCATTCGTTTACCCGATTGGAATCGAGTTTGATTAAAACGGCTAATAACAATGTAAAGCCCAACAAACTAGAACCTCCATAACTAAAAAAGGGCAATGGAATTCCTATAGTAGGTATAAGACCCAAAACCATTCCCAAATTACAACCGATGTGTACAAATAAAATCGAAGCTACTCCATATCCGTAAATTCTGCTAAAATCGTTTTTTTGACGTTCGCTTATAAATAAGATTCTAAGGAGTAAAAACACAAAAAGTACCACCACAAAAAGAGCTCCCAGAAATCCCCATTCTTCTCCCACAGTGCTAAATATGTAGTCAGTGTGTTGTTCAGGAACAAAGTTTCCTTCGGTTTGCGTTCCTTGCAAGAATCCTTTTCCTGTCCACCGACCCGAACCTATAGCAATTTCGGACTGATTGGTATTGTACCCAATGCCTTTTGTGTCTGTGGCTTTGCCCAAAACAATATTGATTCTATCACGGTGACGTTGCTCAAACACTTCATTGAAAAT
>JAURCF010000011.1 GCA_030828565.1 Flavobacteriaceae bacterium | reverse complement strand
TGATTTGTATGTTGAATTATCTGATTTCGATGTTAGTATTTCAATTCCCAATACCCATATGCTTGTCACCGATTTTCCATTTACAAAAACAAGCTCGGTAGATTCAAACTTTTTTTCTGGCAAAGCTCAGCGAAAACACATTCCGCTTCATATAGTTAAAAATTCGAATTTTAAAAATTTTGTAACTCCATCAACTATTGTTATTACTGATTTATCAAAAAATTTGAGTGATGTAAAATCACAAGAAAGTGTTCGCAAAGTATCGCAATTTGTGAACTTTAAATTGGGGAACTACCCTTTTGACAAGTTACTAATAAGCTCGATAGATTATGAAAAGCGTCCTATTTATGGTCTCAATAGATTACCAAAATTCATACGTCCATTTGAAGATGATTTCTTGTTTGAATTGAGCCTTCTTAAAGTAATGACACTCAAATATTTTGAGAACACTGCCCCTATTCATCTTCGAAAAGACAGTTGGGCGGTATATGGAATTCAGATTTATTTATTAATGGAATATGTCAATCAGCACTATCCTGATCAAAAACTACTTGGTGAATTTTCCTCCTTTTGGGGCCTAAAAAACTACAATCTATCGCACTCTTCTTTTAACAAACAATACGAAGTTTTTCATAAATTTTCTTTGATTAAAAATGTAGATCAAGCCTTGACTACGCCTATGGATAAATTGACTCGCTACAATGCTGAGCTTTCAAGCCGCTACAAGGCAGGATTGGGGCTACGACTATTGGATAATTATTTAGGCAAGCATATTGTTTCCAAATCTATACTGAACTACTACTCGACGAATTCATTAAAAACTTTTAATAAGGCAACTTTTCAATCGATTCTTCAAGAACAATCTAAAGACTCTCTTTCTTGGTTTTTTGATGAATTTATTGCCTCTAGAAATCGAGTAGATTATAAATTATCCTCTGTCTTGAAGAACAAGGATAGTATTAATATTATTATCAAAAACAAAACAAACTCACAAGTTCCAATTCCTGTTTTGGGACTCAAAAACGACAGTGTTGTTTATAAAAAATGGGTTCATCCTCACTCTGAAATCATTACAATAAATTTGCCTAATGTCTCTATTGACGAGATTGTTTTGAATAAGGAACACCTTGTACCCGAAACCAATTATCGAAACAATCACAAAAGGTTTAACACAAAAATTTTTACCAAACCCATTCATTTTTCGTTCCTCAAAGATATTGAAGACCCTAGTCACACTCAAATTTTCTACGTTCCAAAACTCAATTACAACTTATATGACGGCTTGTCTCCGGGAATTGTGTTGTCCAACAAAACGCTAGTTCCTCAAAATTTTGAATACAAATTACAACCTTTCTTCTCTACCAAGGAAAAATCATTGGTGGGATCCGCTACATTATCATATTTTAAAAACCATTATAAAAAATCTCATTATCGAACACATTATTGGCTAACTGGCAGTCGATTCCATTTCCTTCCGGGTTTGTTTTATAAAAATATAGTTCCGTCTGTTTTATTTTCTTTTAGAGATCAAAATTTTAGAGCAAATAATAGACACTTTCTCAATTTCAGATATGTATATGTAGACAGAGATTTTTCTACGGAGCCTACTACTGATCCCGATTATGGCATTTTTAATATCCGTTATTCATTTTCCAATCAAAAGGCTACAAAGAGCAAAACGCTCAATGCAAATATTGAATTCAAAAATTCATTTACAAAAATTCATACCAGTTACCGATATCGAAATTTTTTCAAAGACGACTATCAGTTTAACTTTCGTCTTTTTGCAGGTGCTTTTCTAAAAAATCAAACCAATGACGATTATTTCAGCTTTGGAATTTCATCCATTCAAGATTATCTTTTTGAACACAGGCTTTTGGGACGTTCAGAATCTGAAGGTTTTTACAGTCAACAATTTGTTTGGGCAGATGCAGGATTCAAGTCCAAAATCGATGCTCCCCTTGCCAATCAATGGCTAGTTTCCTTAAATACAGGAGTTTCTATATGGAAATGGGTAGAGCTGTATGGTGATGTAGCACTCATTAAACGTAAACATCAAAAACTAACTCACGGCTATGACACTGGAATTCACTTGAATTTGGTTGACAACTATTTTCAATTGTTTTTTCCTGTATACTCTTCCGACGGCTTAGAAATTAATCAATCCCAATACGCCGATAAAATTCGTTTCTGATAGTGTTAGACATGATAACCTTATCCAAGCTGATTACCCGTAAATGGCTTTAACAATCACTAAACGCGCCTGTTAAGCTCAAAAGTATTTCACTTCCAATTTTTCTTTAATATTTTGTAAGTTTGCAAAGCCAAAAAAGAAACTTCATAGAATGTCAAACAATCCTAGCGTAGATAAAGATATTTCGTATTCTTCCTTTAAAAAAGAGGTTTTAAATGATTATAAAATTGCTGTTACAAGTCGTGAAACTAGCTATTTAGGAAGAAGAGAAGTTCTTACTGGCAAAGCAAAATTTGGAATTTTTGGTGATGGAAAAGAATTGCCTCAAATTGCCATGGCAAAGGCTTTTCAAAACGGTGATTTTAGATCGGGTTATTACAGAGATCAAACTTTTATGATGGCCATTGAGGAATTGACCCCTCAAAAACTATTTGCAGGTCTTTATGCTCATACCGACATCGAAGCTGAACCTATGTCTGCAGGCCGTCAAATGGGAGGTCATTTCAACACAATAAGTATGAACGAGGATGGGTCTTGGAGAAATCTTACCCAACAAAAAAATTCAAGTTCAGATGTTTCTTGTACAGCGGCTCAAATGCCACGATTGTTGGGCTTGGCTCATGCTTCTAAATTGTATAGAAACGTTGATAAGTTTAAGGACAATCACTTTTCTATTGACGGTAATGAAGTTGCTTGGGGTACAATCGGAAATGCCAGTACCAGCGAGGGGTTATTTTTTGAAACACTTAATGCTGCTGGAGTTCTTCAAGTCCCAATGGTTATTAGTGTTTGGGACGATGGATACGGAATTTCTGTTGAAAACAAACATCAAACCATCAAAGAAAGTATTTCCGATGCATTGTCAGGATTTGCTAGAGATGAATCTTCAAAAGGCTTTGAAATTTTGACAGTGAATGGCTGGGACTATCCTAATTTGGTTAACACGTATCAATATGCAGGAGAGTTTGCTCGTAAAAATCATATTCCTGTATTGATTCATGTTAAAGAGCTAACGCAGCCTTTGGGACATTCTACTTCAGGTTCTCACGAGCGATACAAAAGCAACGAGCGTTTGGAATGGGAAAAAGAGTTTGACTGTAATTCTATGATGCGTAAATGGATCATTGAAAATGGAATTGCAAACGAAGAAGAACTTTTAGCGCTGGAAAACGAAATTAGAAAAGACATTAAACTTGCAAAGCAAAATGCTTGGAAACTCTCTCAAAAGCCAATTATTGACGAAAGAATTTCTGCAATTGAAGCAGTGAAATCCGTTGTAAAGACATCCAACAATCAATCGGAAATTGTAGAACGCATGAATACGCTTCTGACAATTAAAGAACCTTCTCGTATGGATATTTTAGTTTCGATGCGAAAAGTATTGCGTCTTATGGTTGCTGATCGCTCTCAAAATACCCAAGTAATTCAAGACTGGATCAGTTCATATTTAGAAGAAATACAACCAAAATTCAGCTCACTTTTATACAATGAGTTCAAAACAAATACGGCAAATACACCTTCAATCAAACCAGAGTACAATGCTTCATCTTCTATGGTAGACGGACGGGTGCTGCTTCGAGACAATTTTGACGCATTGCTAAATAAACACGCAAAACTGCTCATTTTTGGCGAAGACACTGGTAAAATTGGAGATGTAAATCAAGGGCTAGAAAATCTACAAGCCAAGCACGGAGAAGAGCGCGTTTCTGACAGAGGAATTCGCGAGGCTTCTATTATTGGTGAAGGTATTGGAATGGCGTTGCGCGGACTGCGTCCCATTGCAGAAATTCAATATTTGGATTATATGCTTTACGCCCTTCAAATTTTGAGCGACGATTTGGCTTCCCTTCATTACAGAACCTATGGAAAGCAATTGGCTCCGCTGATCATTCGTACTCGAGGACATCGTCTGGAAGGAATATGGCATTCCGGTTCGCCTATGGGTGGATTGATTAGCCTTTTAAGAGGGATTCACATTCTTGTACCTCGAAACATGACTCAGGCAGCTGGTTTCTACAACATCTTGCTAAAGAGCCAAGAACCCGCTATGGTCATTGAATCTCTTAATGGCTACAGATTGAAAGAAAAAATGCCTTCCAATTTGGGCGAATTTACAGTTCCTTTGGGATTGGTTGAATTGCTTTCTGAAGGAAATGATATCACAATTGTTTCCTACGGCTCTACCCTCAGATTGGTTGAAGAAGCAGCCAAAGAATTAAAATTGCTAAACATACAAGCGGAAGTGATTGATATTCAGTCATTGTTGCCTTTTGATTTGAATCACGATATTGTAAAAAGCGTTCAAAAAACCAATCGGCTTTTGATTGTAGATGAAGACGTACCTGGTGGAGCGTCGGCATTTATTTTATCTGAAGTTTTGGAAAAACAAGGAGGCTATCAGTATTTAGACAGTGCACCCAAAACATTGACGGCCAAAGAACACAGACCCGCTTACGGTTCGGATGGTGATTATTTTTCAAAGCCCTCTGTAGATGATATTATAGAATCTGCCTACGCTATTCTTCACGAATCCGACCCAAAAGCCTATCCCAAACTTCGATAGACTACATAATTTCAACCAACAACTGTCTAAGTAAGTCGCTCTGCGGCAGATTGTTTGCTCCTACTCCTTTGCTTTTTAAATCAAAGTTACGAACGGTAGCAATGATTTGACTGATACGTTTCATTGGATAGCGATGAGCGGCTGCCTTGTATTCAGTTACAAAATAAGGATTGATCCCCAATACTTGTGCAACGTGTTTTGGAGAATGATCTTGCAAGCCATGATACTGCATCAATTGAGTGAAAAAACTAAAAATCAATGACAAACTCATCACTAGTGGATTTTGTTTTGGGTTTTGTGAAAAATAATGAATAATACGATGCGCTTTCACAACATCGCCTTCGCCGATTGCTTTTCGCAACTCAAAATTATTAAAATCCTTGCTAATCCCAATGTGTTGTTCGATAAGCTCGGGAGTGATTTGTTGTTCGGATGGGATGACTATTTGAAGTTTTTCCAATTCTTGATGAATACGCCCCAGATCATTTCCTAAAAATTCAACAAGCATTTGAGCCGCTTTGATTTCAATCGTATATTTTTTGGAAGCCAGTACACTTCGAATCCAGTCGGGAACTTGATTTTCATAAAGCTTTTTACTTTCAAAAACAACACCCGTTTTGTTGATAGACTTGTATAATTTTTTACGCTTATCCAGTTTTTTGTATTTGTAACAAAGCACTAAGATGGTTGAAGGTTGTGGTTGGTCTGTATAAGCGGATAAAGCATCAATGGTTTTTGCCAATTCCTGAGCTTCTTTAACAATGACTAATTGATATTCAGACATCATCGGAAACCGTTTGCAATGGCTTATGATTTGGCTGACATCCACATCACGACCGTATAAGACGGTTTGGTTGAAATCTTTTTCGGCTTCTGTAAGCACTTCTTTTTCCAAAAACTGGGACAGTCGATCGATGTAATAGCTTTCTTCGCCTGTAAATAAATACACAGGAGAAAAATTTCGATTACGAATTTGATCAATCAACAGTTTTACTTCGTCCATACTATTTTTTTTAGCACCTTTGTGGAGATGGATGTACTCAATTTTCCTAACTATCGCTTCCGATTCAAAAATAACGAAAATATTCGCCAAATTTTTGATCCAATCCGTAAAAAGTTTGTGGTACTTACACCCGAAGAATGGGTGCGGCAACATACACTTCTTTATTTAATGAATGAAAAAGAGTTTCCGCCCAGTCTTATTGCTGTTGAGCGCAAAATTCCTTTCAAAGGAATCATCAAGCGGTACGATATTGTTGTGCATCACCCCAACGGTTCTATATTGTTGTTGGTAGAATGCAAAGCACCCCAAATTAAAATCAATCAAGATGTTTTTGACCAAATTGCTCGTTACAATCTTTCGCTCAATGCCGATTTATTAATGGTTACTAACGGTTTGAATCACTATTTTTGTACTTTAGACTACATCAACAAAAACTATCATTTCTTGAGATCACTTCCCTCCTATTCTACTGTTAAAAAAAATCCATGAAAGTATCGGTTGTCATATTGAACTGGAATGGAAAAACATTGTTGGAAACCTATCTTCCGAGTGTTTTAGAGCACAGCAAAGGAGCTGAAATTGTGGTAGTTGACAATCATTCCACAGATGCGTCGGTGGCATTTGTAGCCACTCATTTCCCTACAGTAAAAATCATCAAACACTCTCAAAATTGGGGATATGCCGAAGGTTACAATCAAGCCTTAAAACAATTGGACGCCGATTTGTTTTGTTTGTTAAACTCAGACGTAAGAGTTTCCAAGGGATGGCTCGACCCAATTGTGACGCATTTTAAAGACCATCCTACTACTGCCATAGCACAACCCAAAATTTTGAGTGACCACCAACCCAATATGTTTGAGTATGCGGGAGCTGCTGGAGGATTTTTGGATCAATTTGGTTTTCCGTTTTGTAGAGGACGTATTTTTCACAGTTTGGAAAAAAACAATCAGCAATATGAAGACACCGTTCCTGTTTTTTGGGCATCTGGTGCTTGCTTCTTTGTGCGTTCCAGAGTGTTTGCAGAATTAAACGGATTTGACACAGATTATTTTGCCCATTTTGAGGAAATTGATTTCTGTTGGCGGGCTGCACACAATCATCATCAATCGGTTTGTGTGGGACAAAGTCAGGTGTTCCATCTTGGAGGTGCTACATTGCCCAACACGTCTGCTCATAAACTATATCTCAATATTCGAAATTCGTTGTACACGCTCCTAAAAAACCTTCCTTCCAACAGGGTTTTTATTATTCTTTTTTTAAGAATGGTTTTTGACGGGTTTTTGGGGTTGTGGTTTTTAATCAGCCTTCGACCTCGATTGCTGTTAGCCGTTTTAAAAGCTCATTTTTATTTTTACAAATCGTTCGGAGCTACTTATAAAAAAAGAGGTTCTTATACTAAAACCAACCAATACTTCGTTCTAAGGTCCATAATTGTTCAATATTTTATATTTAAAAGGCGGTTTTTTGATGATTTAAAAATTCGTGTTAAAAAAACGTTAGAAACGCGCTTAAGATCTGAATAATTATTTAATTTTGTAAAAAAAATTAATTAAATTGGAAATGAAAAAAAGTGGATTAGTACTATTGGCTGTTGGAGTTTTATTATCTTCCTGTGTTTCACAAAAGAAATATGCAGCTTTGGAGTCACAAAACGAAAAAACTAAGAATTTATTGAATACCGCAACGGTTGAGTTGAATTCGTGTTTGGATGCCAAAACTTCTGCTGAGGCAGCTATGTCGGTTTTAAAGGAGCAAAATGCGTTCTTAAAAGCAAACAATCAAGATTTGATAAACAACATGGGGAATATGACTACCCTAAGCCAAAAGGGAGCTGAGAATCTTGAACGTTCTTTGGAAAGTATTAAGGAAAAGGACCTGACTATTCGTAAAATGCAAGATGCTGTAACTCGTCGTGATTCAGTAACATTAGCTTTGGTAACCAGTCTTAAGGGCGCACTTATCGATATCAATGATAGCGATATTGAAGTTAATGTTGAAAAAGGGGTGGTCTTTATATCCATTTCTGATAAATTATTGTTTAACAGTGGAAGCTATGTTGTTTCGGGAAGAGCAAAAGAAGTGCTTGGAAAAGTAGCTAAAGTAGTCTTAGACAAGCCCGAAATCGAATTTATGGTTGAAGGACATACTGATAATGTGCCAATCAAAAACGATGTATTGTTGGACAACTGGGATTTGAGTGTAAAACGAGCAACTTCGGTTGTACGTGTTCTACAAAACGATTTCGGTGTTCCTCCGGAGCGTATGACTGCCGCTGGTCGTAGTTATTATGTGCCTGTTGCTGACAACGACACCAAAGCCAATCGTTCCAAAAACAGAAGAACGCGTATTGTTGTTCTTCCAAAACTGGATCAATTCTATGAGCTTATTGAACAAGGAATGTCTGCTGCTGCACAATAGTTGCTCATAACATTCCAAAAAAATAATGAAGACGCAACCTTAGGGTTGCGTTTTTTTTGTTTCGCCAACAAGCAAATTGGAATCAAATCCAAAAAAATCCCCATAACCCAATTAAAAAGCCGTTCTTTGCAAAAAAATTGTAAGATACTATGAGTTCTTTCTCAGCAACTGGATTAGAGGGTGATTTATTAAAAGCAATTGGTGAAATGGGGTTTGAAACCCCTACTCCAATTCAAGAAAAAACAATTCCTTTGTTATTGGATTCTCAAAAAGATATCATAGCATTAGCACAGACAGGTACAGGAAAAACAGCTGCATTTGGATTGCCTGCCATTCAACTTACGCAAAAAGAGGAGCGTTTTCCTCAAACCTTGATTTTGTGTCCCACTCGAGAATTGTGTTTGCAAATCACCAATGACCTAAGCAATTATTCAAAATATGTTAAAGGTCTTAAGGTAGTTGCTGTTTATGGAGGCGCCAGTGCCGAAAATCAAATTCGAGATATTAAAAAAGGGGCTCAGATTATTGTTGGTACTCCCGGCAGAACCAAAGACCTTATGTCGCGAAATCGACTGCCACTCAATCGAATAGAACGTGTTATTTTAGATGAAGCTGATGAAATGCTAACCATGGGTTTCAAAGAGGAACTCAATGCTATTTTGGCCGAAACTCCCGATCATAAGCAGACCTTGTTGTTCTCCGCAACGATGTCGAGTGAAATTAAGCGCATTTCAAAAAAATATATGAACGACCCTGTTGAGGTTTCAGTAGCTCGAGTAAATTTAGCTTCAGAAAACGTTACGCACCAAATGTATATGGTGCAGGCTCGCGATCGTTATGAAGTATTAAAACGAATTGCAGATATGAATCCTAATATTTATGGAATTGTATTTTGCAGAACCCGAAGAGAAACCAAAGAAATATCCAACAAATTGATGAACGACGGTTACAATGCTGACGCGCTACACGGGGATCTTTCTCAATCCCAACGCGATGAAGTGATGGGTAGATTTCGTTCGGGACAATTACAACTTCTCATTGCCACCGACGTTGCGGCACGAGGGCTGGATGTAAACGATCTAACCCACGTTGTCAACATCAGTCTTCCTGACGACCCAGAAGTATATGTTCATCGAAGTGGAAGAACAGGTCGTGCTGGAAAAAGCGGGATTTCTATTGCCATTATCAATACTCGAGAGTCTCGAAAAATACACGATATTGAGCGTAAATCGGGCATTACATTTACTAAAGAAACGGCTCCTACTGGAAAAGATATTTGTACCAAACAATTGTATACATTGATTGATAAAATTGTCAAAGTTGAAGTTGATGACAATCAAATAGAACCCTTTTTACCTGCTATTTATGAAAAGTTAGAGGCTCTAAGTCGCGAGGATTTAATCAAACATTTTGTGTCTGCTGAATTCAATCGCTTTTTGATGTATTATAAAAACGCAAAGGACATTGGTGCTGATTCTGGAAGTAAAAAAGAACGACCTAATCGAAAAGAGCGAACCCATCGAAGTAAGACTGACTTTGCGAGTGTTTCTATCAATATTGGTCGAAATAACGACTTGAATCCAGCGCGACTGATTGGAGTTATTAACGAAAGTTTAAGCTCACGAAATTCCGAAATAGGTCGTATTGACATTCAAAAGGGACGAACATTGTTTGAAATTGACGCTCAATTGCAGTCCGATGTAGTGAAGGCTCTTAAAGGAATAGAATTTGAGGGAGTGAGCGTTATGGCCAAAGCTTCTGATGAAAAACCTTCACGAAGTCCCAAAGAAGAAAAACGAGGTGGGAATCGAACTCGAAAAAGCAACTTTAAAGGAGAAAGCTTTGGAAAATGGATGAAACCAAACGATGATCGCTTTAAAGGAAAAAAATCGCATCGAAAAGGGCGCAAAAAAAGTCAGTAAAGTTTCCTATTCAAACTCTTTAGTATCTCCTAAACCTTTTCGAATTAATAAAGCTTCGCTTCCTGTTAAATCAACAATACTAGAAGGTGTGTTTTTTCCATATCCACCATCAATGACACAATCGACTTGATTTTTCCAGCGTTCAAATATCAACTCAGGATCTGTTCTGTACTCTAAAATTTCATCTTCGTGAAGCAAGGAAGTTGAGGCCAAGGGATTTCCTAGCGACTTCACCAATGCCTGGTCTATGGAATGGTTTGGAATTCGAATTCCAATTTGCTTTCGATGTTTGAGGTGTTTTGGCAATTGGCTACTTCCATTTAAAATAAACGTGAAAGGTCCTGGCAGGTATTTCTTTAAAATTCGAAAGTTTTTACTGTCCAATTGCTTAACATATTGCGACAAGTCGCTCAAATCTGAACAAATTAAAGAAAACGATGTTTTCTGTGGTTTTAGATGTTTCAGAGTCGCCATTCTATGAAGCGCTTTGGTACTCATAATATCACAACACATTCCATATACCGTATCTGTTGGGTAAATGACAACACCTCCGTTTTTCAAAACCTCCACCACTTTATCGAGTGCTTTCTGGCTTGGGTTTTTATCATAGATTTTAATAAAAAGACTCATCTCTAATTGATGATTTGAAGTTTAGCAAATCGTAGCAATAGTTTTTTAACTCCAGCAGTTCCAAAATTAATTTCGGCTTTTAAGTCGTTTCCATTTCCTTCAATTGAAACAATAATTCCAGTTCCAAAACGACTGTGTTTTACTTTCACACCTTCGGAAAGGCCTTCTGTGCTTGTTTGAACACTGCTGTTAGAAGTATTTGCAATAGGTTTAAAATTTTTTCGAGGAGGAACGGACTGGGGTTTTGAAACCGACTTTTTTAGAGGTGGTTTTTTAAACCGCACACGGTTGGGGTCTGGAGTATCAAAAATATCTGTGTTTACTAATGGCTGGTATTGATAAGAACTTTCGGGAGTTTGCACATCCAAATAGGTTTCGTCAATTTCGGTTAAAAACCGACTGGGTTCAGCATCAATAAGTTTTCCCCAACGATAGCGACTTTGAGTATACGTAAGAATGGCTTGCTTTTCGGCACGAGTAAGAGCAACATAAAACAAACGTCGTTCTTCTTCTAATTCACTTCTCGTATTCATACTCATAGCAGATGGGAATAAATCTTCTTCCATGCCAACAATAAAAACGTAAGGAAATTCAAGTCCCTTTGCCATGTGTATGCTCATTAGTGAAACTCTATCATCGTTTTCACTGCCTTGATCCAGGTCAGAGATTAAAGCAACATCTTCTAGGAATTCGGTCAAAGAGCCGGTCATATCAGCAAGTTCACGTTGGCCTTCTATAAAATCTTTAATACCGTTTAGCAGTTCTTCGATGTTTTCAATTCGGGTAACAGCCTCGGGGGTTCCGTCTTTTTTGAGCTCTTGAACCAACCCTGTTTTTTTGGTAACAGCATCGGCAATTTCAAAAGCATTGCTTGTTTCGTTGAGGACTTGAAAACTTTTCATCATCATCGAAAAATTAGCCAGTTTGGTTCGAGTGCCGCTATTAATTCCTGTTCCCAACTCTTCAATTCGTTCAAGAATTTCAAAAATCGAACAATCATTCTCTTTGGCTTTGACGACTAGTTTGTCAATGGTAGATTGACCAATACCTCTGGCGGGATAATTGATGACACGCTTTAGGCTTTCCTCGTCTTTGGAATTTACGATGAGCCGCAAATAAGCCAAAACGTCTTTAATTTCTTTCCGTTGATAAAAAGAAAGGCCTCCATAAACACGGTAAGGAATATCGCGTTTTCGTAAGGCATCTTCCATGGACCGCGATTGCGCATTGGTTCTGTAAAGCACTGCAAAATCTCGATGATGAAGCTGATGTTGCATTTTGTATTCAAAAATGGAGCTGGCTACATAGCGCCCTTCTTCTCCATCTGTGGGGCTTCGATGAACAATGATTTTATCGCCAACAGCATTTTGGGTCCAAACGTTTTTATCCAGTTTGTTTTGGTTGTGTTTAATAACAGAGTTGGCCGCATTGACAATATTTTGGGACGAACGGTAATTTTGTTCCAAACGATAGGTTGTGGCATGTGGATAGTCGTTTTGAAAAGACAATATGTTTTCAATATTAGCCCCTCTAAAAGCATAAATACTTTGTGCATCGTCTCCTACTACACAAACGTTTTGAAACCTGTCAGCTAGAGCTTTAACAATTAAGTATTGCGAATGATTGGTGTCTTGATACTCATCAACCAATATATAACGAAAACGATCTTGATATTTTGCTAAAACCTCAGGAAAACGATTCAGCAATTCGTTTGTTTTTAACAAAAGGTCGTCAAAGTCCATTGCGCCTGCCTTAAAGCACCGATCGACATACTCATTGTATATTTCTCCCATTTGAGGGCGACGTGCATCTCGATCTGCCTCAATAAGCTCTGGGTTATTCATATAGGCTCTGACCGTAATCAAGCTGTTTTTAAAAGAGGAAATTCGGGAACGAATTTGCTTATATTTGTATACATCTTTATCCAATTTCATTTCTTTAATGATAGAGGCTATCAATCGATCAGAATCCTGAGTATCGTAAATAGTAAAGTTGGAAGGATATCCCAATCGATCTGCCTCCGATCGTAAAATTCGGGCAAATACGGAGTGAAAAGTTCCCATCCATAGATTTTTGGCTTCGCTTTCACCAACTATGGTGGCAATTCTCGATTTCATTTCTTTGGCAGCCTTATTCGTAAAAGTAAGCGCCAAAATGGAAAAAGAATCGACACCTTGCTGCATCAAATAGGCAATGCGATAGGTTAATACACGAGTTTTTCCAGAACCTGCGCCAGCAATAACCATAAGGGGTCCTTCTTTATGAACGGTAGGCAACCTTTGTGCTTCGTTAAGTTGATTTAAATATGCTTCCAAGGACTTTTATTATTAATTTGAAAAATAGCCAATATCGAAGACTTTATGAAAGCGTTTGAAGAATAGTTATAAACAGAAATTCAACGAAAAATAGTTACCTTTTTAAGCTAAAATGCCCTTTTCGTTGTCGAACTTCTCCATCCAAATCCACTAGCTCAATAACGAACCAATAATCGTCAGATGGAAGCGGTGAGCCCAAATAAGTACCGTCCCAAAATTCAATAGTTGGATTTAACGATTTTAGAAGTTTGCCAAAGCGATTGAAAATAGAAAGCGTTGAACTCGAATAAAAATCTGAATTTACACCCCGAATCCCCCACGTGTCGTGGTAACCATCATTGTTTGGAGTAAAATATTTAGGAAAAGAAATTACAGACACCTTTACTCGAATAGTTCCGCAACCGTTTTTATCGCGAACCAAAACCGTATATATTCCCCCCAACAAATTTTCAAAAAGAGTAGAATCTTGATAATTTCTTATGACTGTAGCGTTTGAATCTTCCAAAGCAAACTCATAATCCCCTTTTCCAATATTTTCAGTATTTATTTTGATGGTGTTGTTGGAAGCATCGTCTATGATTTCAATATCATCAATAGTAAGCGTAGAAAGGTTTGATTCATTAATTTCAAAAACATGGGTCTTTTCACAGCCTGTTCCGTCTGTTTTTTTAGCAACTACAGTATAGCTTCCTGCAGAATACACATAGGCTTTTTCCCCAGTTCCAATCAATAATCCCGAGGAATCATACCATGAATAGTCATAATTTTCAACCGATTGGCTGATTTCAATTTCTTTTGGAATGTCATTAAGGCAAACTATTTGGGGAGATTCCACTTCAAAATCAGGCAATGGATTTACTTTTAATTCTATTGTTTCAGAGTCATTAAAGCATTTAGTATTTTTGTTGAAGACACGAACATAAATGGTTTGAGAATTGCTAACAATGTTTGTATATGGACTTACCACAGAATTGAATCCCGCTGTTGCATCAGCTTGTGTTTCGTGAAAAGTTACCTCAAAGTCGGATTTTGATTGTGTACTCCCTAATACGGTGTCGATATAAGTATCCAAATTAAAGTTTTGAACGATTCCATTGGTATCATCATCATCGCTGTCATCATCACAAAGTTCTATGGTTGCAATTTGATTGCTAATGGGTTCAGGATGAACAATAACATCAAATTGGGTGGTTGTAAAACACTTTTGAGCAGTTAATTTTTCTTCAATACGAACACTAATGGTTTGTCCGAAAGCAACCGTATTGGTATAGGGACTTGATAAGGGGAAAAGATCATTTTCGGCATCGGATGGCGTGGAATGAAAAGATACATCAAAATCACCAGGCGCTTGATCGGGACCTAAAATTTCATTCAATTTATCTTCCAATACTATAGATTGAGAAAAGCCTGTAAAAGCAGAACCATCCATTTCGTCGTCGCAAATTTCCAAGGGACTAACTGTTTGAACTTTGGGTATAGGGTTGACTTTTACATTGAAAGATTTATGAGCATTAAAACACCCTGTATTGTTGTTTTCAACTCGAACGTAAATCGCTTGTTGGTCTTTGACAGTGTTGGTAAATGGAGAGGATTGAGGGTTGGCACCACTATCAGCATCGGTTTGCGTTAAATGGTAGGTTACATTGTATTCGGAAGGTAAAAGCGCCCCCAAAAGTTCATCTTTTTTAATTTCCAAATCGAAACCACCAACAAGACCGTTATATCCATCACCATCATCTGCATTATCACACATTGAAATGTCAGGGGGATCTTGAAGAGTCGGAATGGGATTGGTTGTAAGCGTAATATGATGACCCAATCCCAAGCAGTCATTGTCCAACTGGCTATCGACACGAACGTAGATGTTTTGGGTGTATGGATAGCCAATATTTCGGTAATTGGATGGGTCGGATATTTTATTTTCCTCTGCCAATGCATCGGCTTCGTTTCTGTAATAGGTAATTACAAGTTTCTGTCCGACTGGAAATAGATTGGTTATCTCACCTGTCACACTGCTAAAGTCAAAAGTAGTAATTCCGTCTGTATCGTTATTTTTTGCGTTGTCAATTCCATCAGTATCTAAAAGATCATCACATACTTCAAAAGTCTTTTGAAAAGAAGAACTGATTCCTGTAGTGGATACGATTAAGTCTATGGTTGTGATTCTAGGACACAATTTATCGGAGGAAACAACAACCCATACCCTATCAGTGGTTGCGATATTGTTGGTAAAAGCAATAGGATTGGAAATAGCATTCAATGCACTGGCTGCATCAGTTGATGTTTTATAATAAACAAAGGTTTCGTTAGCGGCATTTGATGAAATTTTGCTGTTGGCCTCTGTCAAATTAAAAGCAGATATTCCATCAGCATCATCATCACACTGCTTTAGGGTGGTTGGCACAACCGTTGGAAGCGCATGAACGACTAAATTAAAAGATGTCGTCTTAAAACAATCGGTATTGTTAACATCTTCAACTCTAACAACAATAGGCTGCAGATTGGCGGTTTCATTTGTGTAATTTGAACTGTTCGTTATGGGATTATACTTTGTAGTTGCATCAGCAATATTTCGGTAATACGAAAAATTGACCTTAGACAGATCACTTGCTGATACAATTTCTGAATTTTTAGAGGTTAAATCAAAACCTATAGATTTACCATCCGTATCACTTCCGCTTCCTGTATCATCACAAGCCTCATAGTTGGAAGGAGTTAATACGGGAGGAACTTCGAACTTGGAAATTGTGAATTGAGAACTGGCTACACAATTTGTACTTTCTGTGTTACGAACACGAACAAATACCACAGATGAACTGGAACTCAATTCGTAATTGGATGGATCTACAATTTCATTTTGATAAGCACTATCACTAAAATAAACAACCTCAAACACGGTATCGGACTGTCCTGCTAAAATTTCGGCATCTTTTTCGGTCAAATCATAAAAGACCGAACCGTCATTATCATCATCGCACTTATTAAAAGGAGAAATCGTTGAAGCAATTGTTGGGACATTTACAAATTCAATAAATATTTCATCGGTGGCGGAGCATGAGACTCCATTTGTTATTTCCAATTTATAAACTCCATCGCCTAAATTTGCCAAATATGTTTTTGAATTTTCACCAGGAATAACAACATTGTCTTTATACCAGGTGTAGGATGTTGCGGTAATGTTTGATTCCAAAAGCTGTTCCGTTCCACAGGCCGCAGAATTGGCGGATTTTAAAAAATCAGTGCCTAAATCCAACCCTAAATTAAAACTCCCTGCTTCAAGAAAAACTGCTGTGTCGAACTTTTCATCAACCGCATCCGCCACCACCAATTTTATATGATACATTTCATTGGGAACTACGGTAGCTTGGGCTGTCAAAACAGTTGTTCTACCATTGTAATTGGTGTCCCCCATATTGTAACCGGCAAAATATTGTTCGTTTTCTGCACCACATACGTCAGTTATTTCAGAATGAACATTGACTACGCTAACAGGGGTTATTCCATCAGGAAGCACTGCTAAGTTTTGATACGTAGGATCTCCCTGTTTTTTTAATAAAAAAGCAAAACTATCAGAAAAATCACAAGGGAATGTACCCAAATATTCCTCGGAAGCCATTAGGTATCGAAAACTAATTTCTGTAGAATTAGGTACAAAATCAAATTCTATGTAGGTAGCATTAGTAAGAGGGTCGACAATATTTAACGCATTGGCTAAGTCTGAGTCACCGCCCCAATTTAAACTCGTATAACTCAAGTCATTTGGGTCAACAGTATTACCGCCATCATAAGCTCTACCGGAAGTGAGTATAATCCCTTGGTCAAATGGGAATGAACTTCCCAGTGGTTTTTTAAAAAACCCGTAACTCTTTTCTCTATTATCGGAGGCAGCAGCACCGTTTGTTTGCGAATCAAAGTTACTCACGTTTGCACAAGCCCCTGAAATTAAAACATCTTCAATTAACTGTTGGGGAGTATACAAAGAGGTAGCTTCTCCATCTTTGTTTATTTCTATAATTTGTGCTTGAATGGGAATAATAGAAAAAACAACCAATGCAAAAAAAAGAAGATAAAATTTATGAATCATAAAACGGGCTTTTTGCATTCTTTAAAAATAGAAAAATTAATTGAAAAAGGAGATAAACACACACCACAATTGAATCTTAAATAAAAAATGGAAAAACAGTATCTTTACAAATATGAATGCTGTTTTACAAACCCCTATAGATTACTTAAAAGGCGTTGGTCCCAATCGAGCAGAATTGCTTCGTTCGGAGCTAGGAATTCATACGTTTCAAGAATTGTTGCATCTTTTTCCCAATCGTTATATTGACCGCAGTCAATACTTTCATATCAACGAATTGCAACGAACCAATGCAGAAGTTCAAATTGTTGGAAAAATCACACATTTAGAAACAGTTCCACAAAAAAGAGGCAAGCGTTTGGTGGCTCGTTTTGAGGATGAATCCGGTTCAATGGAATTGGTTTGGTTCAAAGGGCATCAATGGATTCAAAAAGGCATTAAACTCAACATCCCTTACGTGGTTTTTGGAAAACTGAATTGGTACGGAAACAAATGTTCCATTGCGCATCCAGAACTGGAATTACTCTCAGATCACGATCAGAATTTACAATCCGGTATGCAACCCGTTTATCCCTCAACCGAAAAATTAAGCAGTCGCGGTGTTAGCAATCGTGTAATTCGTCAAATCATGCAGCATTTGTTTTTGGAAGTAAACGGTCAATTTGAAGAATCTTTACCGAACCCCATTAAGGAGCGTTTATTGTTAATCGACAAGAACGAGGCACTTCTTAACATCCATTTTCCAAAAAATCAAAACCTTTTGGCAAAGGCACAATATCGATTGAAGTTCGAAGAGTTTTTTTTCATTCAATTGCAGTTGGTATTGAAAAACGCTCACAGAAAACAAAAAATAAAAGGATTTCAATTTCCTGTTGTTGGTGATTTGTTTCATTTATTTTATGAAAAACATTTGCCCTTTGAGCTCACCAATGCTCAAAAAAGAGTATTGAAAGAAATTCGTTCTGATTTTGCAAGCAAAGCACAGATGAATCGATTGCTGCAGGGCGATGTAGGTTCGGGCAAAACCATTGTAGCTCTTTTAGCAATGCTAATGGCGTTAGATAATGGATTTCAAGCTTGTTTGGTAGCACCTACTGAAATTTTGGCACAACAACATTTTGCAGGTATTCAAGAACTTTTAAAACCCATAAATGTATCTGTTTCTCTATTAACAGGTTCGGTTAAAAAGAAGGAACGCTCTCAAATTCATTCCGATTTACAGGACGGGTCGTTGTCAATACTTATTGGAACGCATGCGGTTTTTGAAGATACCGTTCGTTTTAAGAATTTAGGATTGGCTATTATTGACGAGCAACACCGTTTTGGGGTTGCACAACGCTCAAAATTGTGGAAAAAAAATGCCATCCCTCCTCATGTATTGGTAATGACTGCAACTCCCATTCCACGCACCCTTGCTATGAGCGTTTATGGAGATTTGGACATTTCAGTAATAGACGAACTTCCCCCCGGTCGAAAAGTAATAAAAACTGTTCATCGATACGACAGCAACCGTTTGAAAGTGTTTCGATTTCTAAGAGACGAAATTCAAAAAGGGCGACAAGTCTATGTTGTTTATCCACTTATTAAAGAATCCGAAACCATGGATTACAAAGATTTAATGGACGGATACGAGAGTTTGAGTAGAGAATTTCCCCTACCCGACTATCAAATTAGCATAGTGCATGGTCAAATGAAATCTGAGGATAAAGAATATGAAATGAATCGCTTTGTAGAAGGAAAAACCCAAATAATGGTTGCCACTACAGTTATTGAAGTGGGTGTAAATGTTCCCAACGCCTCTGTAATGGTGATTGAAAGTGCAGAACGATTTGGGCTTTCTCAACTTCATCAATTGCGGGGACGTGTGGGGCGCGGATCCGATCAAAGTTATTGTATTTTAATGTCCGGCAGCAAACTAGGCGATGATGCAAAAACGCGCCTGCAAACCATGGTTCGTACACAAGATGGATTTGAAATTGCCGAAGTTGATCTTAAGCTAAGAGGCCCTGGAAACCTTTTAGGAACACAACAAAGCGGTGCACTTCTACTCCAAATAGCCAATATTGTTAAAGACAAGGACATATTATCGTTGGCACGATACGAAGCACAATTGCTCGTTAGAAACGATGCCTCAATGACTCAAAAGGAAAATCTATCTCTTCGCAAGGCTTACGATGCTTTAGTAAAACATAAAAATATTTGGAAATACATCAGTTAGACATTCCTATCTAACTCTTAAGAATTGTATATTTGACAAAATTTTTGAAACCGTATGAAAATTTCTTACAACTGGCTTAAACAGTTTATAAATATTGAGTGGGATGCCGAAAAGACGGGGGATTTATTAACCGACTTAGGATTGGAAGTAGAAGGTATTGAACCTTTTGAAAGTATCAAAGGAGGTCTACAAGGGGTTGTTGTTGGAAAAGTTATTAGCTGTAAAAAGCACGTCAATGCTGACAAACTTAAAGTCACTACTGTTGATATTGGGAATAAAAACATTGTTCAAATTGTATGCGGCGCTCCCAATGTAGATAAAGGGCAAACTGTTGCGGTTGCTAATGTAGGAACAACCCTTTATGATGAAAAAGGGAACCCTTGGAAAATCAAAAAAAGTAAAATACGAGGGGAAGAAAGCTTAGGAATGATTTGTGCAGAAGACGAATTGGGACTTGGAGCTTCTCATGATGGAATTTTGATACTGGACGACAAGTTGTCTGCAGGAACCCCCGTTGCAGATGTGTTTAAAATAGAATCGGACATTGTTTTTGATATAGGACTCACCCCCAACCGTTCGGATGCAATGAGTCACTTTGGCGTTGCAAGAGATTTAAGAGCCGGATTGTTACAACAAGGTATGCAACTAGAGTTAATCACTCCTCCTATTAGCAATTTCCATATTGAGGATAGAACCCTGAAATTTAAGATAGAGATAGAAGATAAAAGTTTAGCTCCTAGATATTGCGGAATAAGCCTTTCAGGAATTTTAGTGGCTGAATCGCCAACTTGGTTAAAAAACCGATTGAAAGCCATTGGAATAAATCCAAAGAACAATGTGGTGGACGCAACCAATTATGTGATGCACGAATTGGGACAACCGCTTCACGCTTTCGATGCTAATAAAATCCCTTCTCAAACAATTCAAGTAAAAAGACTTGCCACTGGAACAAAATTTACGACGCTCGATGGAATCGAAAGAGAACTTCACCAAGACGATTTAATGATTTGCTCCGATGACCGTCCTTTATGTATTGCTGGAGTTCTTGGAGGATTGGATTCCGGAGTGACTCAAGGAACTTCACAAATTTTTCTTGAAGCAGCGTATTTCAACCCTGTTTCTATTCGAAAAACTGCCAAAAGGCACTCAATCAATACGGATTCTTCTTTTCGTTTTGAAAGAGGCATCGATATTGAATTCTCAGAATATGCCCTTAAACGAGCTGCTATATTGATCAATCAACTGGCAGGAGGAACCATTACCAGTGATGTTATTGACGAATACACAGTAAAGTTTGAATATCCCCAAGTGGTTTTAAATTTTGATAAAGTCACAAAAATGATTGGGCAAGAAATCCCTAGAGAAAATATCAAATCTATTTTGACCTCTTTGGATATAAAAGTCAATAATGTTACCGAATCCGGTATCGGTGTTATTATTCCCTCCTATAGAGTGGATGTTACCAGAGAAGCAGATTTGGTAGAAGAAATCCTTCGAGTTTATGGATACAACAATATTGAGTTTTCAAAAAAAATAGCGACTTCGCTTATATTTTCTGATAAAATAAACCTTCATCAAATTGAAAATCGATTGGCTAATCAATTGATTTCTCAAGGTTTCTTTGAAATGATGAACAACTCACTCACCACTCCTGATTACAATAAAGAAACAAAACAAATGGTAACCATGCTCAATCCTTTGAGTAATGAATTGTCTGTAATGCGTTCTTCTTTGTTGTTTCAAGCATTGGAGTCTATTGCCTATAATTTGAATCGAAAACAACAAGATTGTAAGTTTTTTGAATTTGGGAAAACGTATTTTTCAAACGACGATGGATATACGGAACACAAGCATTTGGTTTTGGCCATTACTGGAAATCAAACCAAAGAAACTTGGACTCAAGAAAATCGTAAGAGCAATTTCTTTTATTTGAAAGGAATTGTAGAGGCATTAATGGAACGATTGGGAATTCGAATGAATGAGGAGCCTACAAATTCATCCGATTTTTCGGAAGGAATTGATTTTGTTTTCAACAAAAAAGTTATTGCCTCATTGGGATTGGTAACTACCCGCTTGACGGATTCTTTAGGAATCGATCAAGAAATATTGTTTGCCGACATTCAATGGGAAGTGGTGATTGAAGCATTAAATCATTCCCAAACAAAATTCAAACACATCCCTAAAAACCCAGCTGTTCGACGAGATTTCGCACTTCTTTTAGACAAAGAAATTGCTTATAAAGACTTATACGATGCAGCACACAAAACAGAGCGAAATCTTCTAAAAAGTGTTTCATTGTTTGATGTTTATGAAGGCAAAAACTTACCCGATAACAAAAAATCGTATGCATTGAGTTTTACACTTCAAGATCAAAACAAAACCTTAACCGACAAACAAGTGGACAAGGTAATGAACAGCATACAGTCAGAATTTGAAAAGTCTTTTGGTGCTCAACTTCGTTAACTATTTAAAAACAACGCTATGTCATCTCCCAATTTCAAACTCGTTTTCACAGGAAACATGATGGACGTCCTAAAAATCGTTGAAGCTCTAGAGTCTAAGGATATTCATCCCATAATTAAAGATGAAACCGAATCGGCTCGATTGGCAGGTTTTGGATCGCACTCACAACTTCAACAAGTGTGGGTTCATGATGATGAATTCGAAACAACGAAAACGATTATCGAAGCTTTATAACGTATTCTCTCCTTTCAACTATTAAGCAATAGTTTAGTGATTTTGCGCTTTTATCATCGGGTTTTCAAGGATTGTTGGAATGCCTAACATATAGGCAAACGATTATTAATAGTACATTGACTCCCGAAGCTCTTTGACTTTTGGATCGGTCATATACTCATCAAAAGTCATATACCGATCAATGGCTCCTTTGGGGGTTAACTCTATGATTCGATTTCCAACTGTTTGAGCAAATTCGTGATCGTGTGTTGTAAGAATTACATTTCCTTTAAAGTTTTTCAAAGAATTGTTAAAGGCAGTAATTGACTCCAAATCAAGGTGATTGGTAGGTTCGTCTAGCAATACGACATTGGCTTTGGCCATCATCATTTTAGATAGCATACAGCGTACTTTTTCACCACCGGATAATACATTGGAAGTTTTAAAAGCCTCTTCACCGCTAAAAATCATTTTTCCTAAAAACCCACGAATATAAACTTCCTCCCTTTCTTCTTCGCTGTTTGCCCATTGTCTAAGCCAATCGATCAATGACAGATCGTTATTGAAAAAATGAGAGTTGTCAAGCGGCAAATACGATTGGTTAGTCGTAATTCCCCAAGCGAATTTTCCAGAGTCGGGTTCTTGATTACCCATAATGATTTGATAAAAAGCAGTAGAAGCTCTAGAATCTTTGGAATAAATGATGGTTTTGTCACCTTTTGCCAAGTTGATATGTACGTCCGAAAAAAGTACATCTCCGTCCAAACGAGAAGAAAGCCCTTCAATATTAAGAATTTGATCTCCTGCTTCTCGTTCACGTTCAAAAATAATCGCAGGATACCTTCGAGAAGATGGTTTTATATCGGAAATATTGAGCTTAGAAATCATTTTTTTACGAGAGGTCGCTTGCTTTGATTTTGCAACGTTTGCACTAAACCGGGCAATAAACTCTTCCAATTCCTTTTTCTTTTCTTCGGCTTTTTTGTTTTGTTGAGCGCGTTGTCGCGCTGCCAATTGACTGGATTCGTACCAAAACGTATAGTTTCCAGAATAATGATTGATTTTTCCAAAATCGATATCCGAAATATGTGTACAAACTGCATCTAAAAAGTGTCTGTCGTGAGACACAACGATTACAGTGTTATCATAATTTGCCAAGAATTTTTCAAGCCAAGAAATGGTTTCAAAATCCAAATCGTTAGTTGGCTCATCCATAATAAGTACATCCGGATTTCCAAACAATGCCTGCGCCAATAAGACACGTACTTTTTGTTTCCCATCCAAATCTCTCATCAATGCATAATGAAGCTCCTCTTTTATTTCAAGATTGGAAAGCATCGTGGCGGCTTCACTATCAGCATTCCATCCATTCATTTCTTCAAAAAGCACCTGCAACTCCCCTACGCGATCTCCATCTGCATCCGAGAAATTTTCTTTTGCATAGATATCATCCATCTCTTTTTTGATTCTATACAGAGGCTTGTTTCCAATGAGTACGGTTTCTAAAACCGTATGCTCATCGTATGCGTTGTGGTTTTGCTCAAAAACCGACATACGCTTTTCAGGCTCTAAATGAATCGATCCTGAATTGGGTTCTAATTGGCCAGAAAGAATTTTTAAAAATGTTGATTTTCCAGCTCCGTTAGCACCAATGATTCCGTAGCAGTTTCCTTTGGTAAAAGTCACATTGACATCATCAAACAAAACCCGTTTTCCAAATTGAACGGATAGGTTGGAAACATTTAGCATAATCGTCTTATTTTGAGTTTATATTGCATTTGCAAAAGTAACAAAAATGCATCATTTTGCCTTGTGTTTTCCTACTTAACTTTAACGTGTCTTTAACATTGTAGGTGATGCAACATTGTTACATTTGAATTGTTAAAATTTCAAATATGAAAAAACTTTTACAGTTTTTTTATTGTTTAGTTTTGGTTGGATGTGGATTGGATTCTGAAAAGACAACTTACTTTGGAGGAAAAATCCTAAAGCCCACAGATTCACATGTGCTCCTGTATGACGATATTTTACTGATTGATTCGATATCGATTCAACCCGATGGCACTTTTCTAAAACAAATTGATTCGTTATCGGGTGGATTGTACAATTTCATTCACAAACCTGAATTTCAATACGTTTTACTTGAAAAAGGCGATAGTCTTTTGGTGCGTATTAACACCCTAGACTTTGATGAATCTCTTGTTTACTCAGGAAAAGGGGCTGAAAAAAACAATTTTTTAATCGATCTTTTTCTCAAAATTGAATCAGACCATACGACTATACAACGCTACTATCAGCAATCATCATCTGTATTCAAAAGTCATATAGATTCGCTGGTCGCCTTTCAATTGGATAGGTTGCAGGAATTGACGCAATCCAATGATATTTCTACCTTTTCCCAATCCATCCTTAAAGCTGCCGTGTTTTATAATTATTACACCAAAATGGAGCAATACCTAGAATTGCATCGAAAACATCCAGGTTGCAACCATCTCAATGCTTTGGATGACACCTTTTACAGCTACAGAAGTAAATTGGACTTGAACGATCCAAATTTAAGTAGTTTTCGCCCCTACCTGCGCTACATCCTAAAACGTGCTAGCAATGAGGTAATTTCAGAAAAACCAAACATCACATCTGTTAATTTGTTCCAACAAAACCGCTTGCGTTATATCCATAAAGCAATCGATGCTTCGTTCGTTAAGGACAAAATTGCTCGTTATATCGCCTTCGACTATCTATTGAATCACCATGCTGTTTCACCCAATGATGCCTTTTTGAAATTGTTTTCTTCCTTATTGATTGGCGAAGAAATTCAAAATGAAATTCAACAATTGGCTAGCAATATTATGGCATTACAACCCAACAATTCACTTCCTCAACTGTTGGTGAAAGACACACAGGGAAAACAGTTTATGCTTTCCAAAGTTCAAAATCAATTTCCTACTGTCTTCTTTTTTTGGTCCTACGAACAAAATGCGCACCAACTGGCTACGTTTTCACGCGTTCGAAACTTGTCTAAAAAATATCCAGCGGTTTCTTTTGTAGGAATCAATATCAATAAAGAAGAAAAACCTTGGAAACAAGCCTTACTATCCTCTTCAAAATTTAGAAGCAATGTGCGTCAATATCAAACCGAAGACTTTGAAAATCTGAGTAAAAAACTGGTTTTATCGAATTTAAACAAAGTTGTTTTCACCAATGCCAATCACCAAATCGTTGATGGATTTTCAAACATTATCAATGTAACTCATTATTTGGATAACTAAAAAAGAGGCATAGTATCTACGCCTCTTTTTAAATTGTAAAAAGGAAAAAAATTAATTTCCTTTGTTGTAATCGGCTAAAAATTGTTTCAAACCGCTATCCGTAAGCGGGTGTTTTAATAGACCTGTAATGGAGCTTAAAGGTCCTGTCATTACATCCGAACCTATTTTAGCGCAATCCAACACGTGCATTGTATGTCTTACTGAAGCTGCAAGAATTTGTGTTTCAAATGCATAATTGTCATAAATTGTTCTGATTTCAGCAATCAAATTCAATCCGTCGGTAGAAATATCATCCAATCGTCCAATGAAAGGAGAAACATAGGTGGCGCCTGCTTTGGCAGCTAGTAAAGCTTGTCCGGAAGAAAAAACAAGCGTACAGTTTGTACGAATGCCTTTGTCAGAAAAATATTTTATCGCCTTAATTCCATCTTGAATCATAGGGATTTTAACGACGATTTGTGGATGAAGTTTCGCTAATGCCTCCCCTTCTTTTACCATTCCGTCAAAATCTGTAGCAATGACCTCTGCCGATACATCACCATCCACAATATTGCAAATGTCGACATAATGTTTTAAGATGTTTTCTTTTCCAGTGATGCCTTCTTTGGCCATTAGTGAGGGATTGGTCGTAACACCATCCAATACGCCCAAAGCTTGGGCTTCTTTGATTTGGTCTAAATTGGCAGTGTCAATAAAAAATTTCATAAAAAGGTTTTTAAATGTTAATTATAAATTGTGGTGATTGAGAATCAATCGTTCGAATATTCTATCGGGTAAAATGCGTTTCAATAGTATTGAAAATTTTTGAAAAAAAGAGCCTGTTTTGTAATGAATTTTTGGATTCTGTTGATTCATTATTTTAAAAACAGCCTTGGCAACTCTAATAGGGTCCAATCCTTTATCAACATGATTGTTGATCAATTGAAGGGTGTTTTTATAGGATTGCTCATAGGGAGATTTTTTTATTACAGGGGAATGAAAGCGGCGCTGGGCAATATCGGTTGCAAAATCTCCCGGTGCTAAGTTGGCCATACGAATCCCAAAATCTTTTGTTTCGGTTCGCAAACTTTCTGTAATTATTTCCAAAGCGCTTTTGGTTGCTGAATAAACCCCGCGGTAGGGCAATCCAATGTATCCGGCTATGGAGGTAATGTTGATAATCAAACCCTTGTGTTGTTTACGCATACAAGGCAAAACGGCTTTGATCATATCAATCGGACCAAAAAAATTGACAGCAAAGGCTTTCAAGATTTCCTCGTTGGGAGTTTCCTCAACAGGACCCGTAATGCCAATTCCCGCATTGTTAATCAACACATCAATTCGACCTTCTTTGGAATAAATTTCTTGCACTACAGTGTTAATTTGATCTTTTTGAGCAACGTCTAGGGTTACTAATGGAAATGATGCATCGGGATATTTTTGTGGGGTACGACTGGTTCCGTAAACTTTGTATCCTTTGGATAACAAAAAATTACCAATGGATTTTCCTATTCCAGAAGAACCGCCAGTAATCAAAATTACTTCAGTTTCAGTAGCAATCATAGATGTCAAATAGAAGAAATATAGAGTAAAAAAAGGGCAAGCTACCTACATCACACCGCTACGACCGCCTACCCTTGCTGCATTCCTGCCCTGGGGGGATTCAACAGGAGCTGGTTGTATAGGACTTGCCCAATGCAAATATACTATGAATTCGTTAAGTTTTCACTTTTTTTATCCTAAATAAATGAATAATTTAGGGCGTTCTAATTTGTACCAAAATGAAACCCAATTTTTTCTCATTACTATTATTGACTGCTTTTTTCAACACATTGCTGCTCTCAAGTTGTGGATCGGTATCTTCTAAAAATTTTTCCATTCAGTTCATGGATGCTCCAAAAGTCATTCAAGCGGGCAGTTCAATTTCTTGGGAACTTCACAATCCTTCCCAATATGCTGTTGACAACTTAAATTTTAGTTTGAACGATCAAAATACTACTGAAAATAAGATCACTTTCAATGAAAATCAATTGGGTCATCATCTACTCAAAGCAACCTTTGAAGTGAACGGAAAGCCTATTGAAGTTTCCAAAAACATCACCGTTTTTGCTTCCAAAAAACCCGTTTTGTATGGATACAAAATAATCAATTCCTTTCCACACGATATCAACGCTTATACACAAGGATTGGAATTTTACAAAGGCGAACTTTACGAAAGTACAGGACAATACGGAGCTTCTTCATTGCGAAAGGTTAACTTTACAACCGGAGAAGTTATTCAAAAATTACCACTAAACAACTCGTATTTTGGCGAGGGCATTACGATCTTAAACGATCAAATATTTCAACTGACTTGGAAAGAAAATATCGGATTTGTGTATGATCCATCCACTTTTGAGTTGCTAAAATCATTTTCATACATTAAAAGCCTTGAAGGTTGGGGATTGTGCAACGATGGCGAGCAACTTTATAAGTCTGACGGATCGGAACATATTTGGATTTTGGATGCTGACAACCAATCCGAGCTGAGTAAAATTACGGCGGTTACCAATAATAAAGTCATCAAAAATATTAATGAGTTGGAATGGGTTGACGGAAAGATTTATGCAAATACTTATCAGTTTAATAAAGAAGTAGGAATCATCATAGACCCTATTTCGGGAGCTGTGGAAGGGGTTGTAGATTTTTCTGGTTTGAAACAAAAAGTAAAAAAGCACCCCAAGTTGGATGTTCTCAACGGAATTGCTTTCCACCCTACTCGTAAAACTTTTTTTGTGACAGGGAAAAACTGGGACAAGCTGTTTGAGGTTGCAATTTTTAAAAAATAAACACGTTGTAAATGCCTATGTCTATCAACAAAGAAATCATTGTTTTGGGTTGGATTGCTCTCATCGTATGTTGGAGCTCGTGCCGTTCCGACTTTGATTTTGAACCCTCTCAAGGAGAACTTCGGTTTAGTAAAGACACCATTTATTTAGACACCGTATTTAGTAACATTGGATCGAGTACATATACCCTAAAAGTATTCAACACTTCCAATATAAACCTTTCCATTCCCTCCATTTCGTTAAATCTCTCTGACTCAAAATACCGTTTGAATGTGGATGGTATGAGTGGAAATTCTTTTGAAAACGTAGAAATTCTCGCCAAAGATAGTATGTACGTTTTTATTGAAACTACCGTTGATATTAAAGATTTTACTACTACTCAAACGCAATTTCTTTACACTGACAAATTGGTTTTCAATCACATTGGAGGAACTCAAAGTGTTGACTTGGTGACCTTGGTTCAAGATGCTGTTTTTTTATATCCTGAAAAATACAACGATGGGACTTATGAATTTCTCGAATTTGGAACTGACGACAATGGAAACATAATTGGAATCGAAGGTTTTTATTTGAACGATAGCGAGCTTGTTTTTACAAATCACAAACCTTATGTTGTTTATGGATATGCCGCTGTTCCCGCAAACAAAACAGTGGTTTTTGAAGCAGGAGCGCGCATTCACTTCCATGAAAACTCAGGTCTTATAGCAGCTAACAATTCAACCGTTAGTGTTCAAGGTCTTCCAGGAAACCAACCGGATGATTTGACAAATAAGGTGATTTTTGAGGGAGACCGACTGGAGCCCAATTACGAAAACTTATCTGGACAGTGGGGGGCCATTTGGTTAACAGCAGGAAGTACTGCCCATTCCTTCAATCATTGCATTATAAAAAATGCTACCGTTGGTATTTTGAGTGATTATAATGACGAATCAAGCAGTCCTACCCTTACCCTAAAAAATACAGAAATATACAACAGTCAAGCCTTTGGACTATGGGCAAAAACCAGTTATATAGATGCCGAAAACAGTGTGTTTGGAAATGCAGGACAATCTGTTTTTTATGGAAATATTGGAGGGAATTATGACTTTCGACATTGTACATTTGCTAATTACTGGAACCAAAACTTTAGAGACAAACCAGCGGTATGGCTAGACAATTACCTCAAGCTTGCAGACGGGAGTTATTTTACAGCTCCACTAGAAAAAGCTTCGTTTCAAAATTGCATCATTACGGGAAGTCAAAATATAGAGTGGCTACTTGATCCTTTGGAAACTGTCGATTTTCAATTTCAGTTAAGCCACACCCTGTTACAGTTCAACGATTTATCGGGAATGCATACAGACGATCCCCTCTATTCTTTTGATAACACCAACAATTATGTTCAAGCAACATTGAATGGAATTCCAGACTTTAAAGACCCTAACAACCTAGATTTTAGAATTGGAATAGAGAGTGATGCTATTGGTAAAGGCAATGGAGCCATATCGAGCTTAGTGCCTTTGGATATTTTAGGCACCGCACGAACAACTTCCCCAGATTTGGGAGCTTATCAGCACATTGAATTTGAAGATTGATTGACTAATAAGCAAACAAAGGGCGCGAACTCATCATTGCATGAACACGATTCCCTACACTTTCCAATACAGCTTCGTCGGTGTGGTTTTGAATCACTTCATCAATGAGAGCAACGATGGCTTCCATATCAGCTTCTTTCAAGCCTCTAGTAGTAACTGCAGCCGTTCCCACACGAATTCCTGAGGTAACAAAAGGTGATTTATCATCAAAAGGAACCATGTTTTTGTTGGTCGTAATTTCAGCTTTTACTAGTGCTAACTCAGCGTCTTTTCCTGAAACATCTTTGTTGCGTAAATCAATAAGCATCATGTGGTTGTCGGTTCCACCAGAAATCAGGTTATAACCTCTTTCCACAAATGCTTTTGCCATGGCTTGAGCATTCTTGCGAACTTGTAACATATAATGTAAAAAATCATCGCTAAGCGCTTCTCCAAAAGCAATGGCTTTAGCAGCAATAATATGTTCCAATGGACCTCCTTGGTTTCCTGGAAATACAGCACCGTCTAATAAAGAAGACATTTTGCGAAGTTTTCCATTTTTTAATGTAATTCCAAAAGGGTTGTCAAAATCTTCACCCATTAAAATCAACCCACCTCGAGGTCCGCGCAATGTTTTATGAGTGGTAGTTGTTACCACATGACAATGCGGAATAGGATCGTTAAGAATCCCTTTGGCAATCAATCCCGAAGGATGGGAAATATCGGCAAGTAACAATGCACCTACCTTATCAGCAATGGCTCTAAATCGTTTAAAATCTATATCTCTAGAATAGGCAGAAGCTCCAGCAATAATGAGTTTGGGTTGTTCTTTGACGGCAATAACTTCAATAGCATCGTAATCCAATCGTCCTGTTTCTTTATCAACCCCATAAAAAGAAGGATTGTACAAACGACCGGAAAAATTGACTGGCGATCCGTGTGTCAAGTGCCCACCATGAGAAAGGTCGAATCCTAAAATTTTATCACCTGGTTTGATCAAAGCATGAAAAACAGCTGTATTGGCTTGCGACCCTGAGTGGGGCTGTACATTTGCATATGCTGCTCCAAACAATGCTTTGGCACGTTCAATGGCGAGTGTTTCCACCTCATCTACAACTTCACAACCTCCGTAATACCGTTTCCCAGGATAGCCTTCAGCGTATTTGTTTGTCAATACCGATCCTGCAGCCTCCATCACTTGTTGGCTTGTAAAGTTTTCAGAAGCAATCAACTCAATACCGTTCAATTGGCGTTGGTGTTCTGCCTCAATCAATTCAAAAATTTGCTCGTCTCTTACCATGGTTCATTTTAAAAAGGCAAATATAACTAACCCCAATACCCTACGCAATCGAAAACTACATAAAGGCATCGAATGTTATTAAAAATAAATTAACAATTTTAAAGAAACTCAAGAACCGAGTCAAAACTAATGGCGTCGTGGGAAGCTGTAAAAACCGTTTTACCATCCTTAAGCACGATAATTTGTGGCGATTGATGTTCCACCAAGGTGTGTTCAATAATTGCATCGGAAACCGAACGATAAGACAACAAGTCAAGAAGATAAAACGTTTGAGGCGTTCCAGCATTCATTCCCGTTGCTTCAAAGTTGTTGAGCACAGAACGACTGATAAAGCAGCGTGTAGAATGTTTAAAAACCACCACAGCATTTTGAAACGATTGATCCAAAAGTTGGTTCCAATGATCCAACGATTCCAAAGTATTCCAATTTTCAGTGGAATTTTTGTCGGATTTAGACGAAAACAACGAACCTAAAATACTCATAATGTATTGATAATAAGACATATTGACATTAAATTAGTTCAATATAAAGACAAAATGTCGGTTTGTTAAAAGCGGTATTAAACTTGAGCAAAGGTATTCAAAAATTACAACTATGAACCTACAAAAACTAACAATAAAAGCCCAAGAGGCGTTGCAACAAGCACAACAGTTTGCGCAAGAACACTCTCATGGGCAAATTGAAAACGAACATGTTTTTCAAGGAATCCTTTCTGTTGATGAACATATAGTTTCGTTTATACTTAAAAAATTAGGCGTCAACGAACCCTTGCTAAAACAAGTATTGGAAAAAGAACTCCAAAGCAAATCCAAAGTCTCTGGCGGCGAATTGTCGATGTCTCCAGAAACTGGTAAAACCATCAATGAAGCACTCATTAGCGCTCAAAAAATGAAGGATGAATTTTCTTCCATTGAACATTTGTTTGTTGCTATTCTAAAATCCAAAAGTAACATTGCTCAATTTTTAAAGGACCAAGGAGTCACCGAAAAAAACACCCTAAGTGCCATAGATGAATTGCGTAAGGGAGCTCGTGTGACTTCACAAACCGCAGAAGACACCTATCAATCGTTGGAAAAGTTTGCGAAAAACTTAAACCAATTGGCCAATGACGGTCGTTTGGATCCTGTGATTGGTCGCGATGAAGAAATCAGACGTATACTGCAAATCCTTACTCGACGTACCAAAAACAACCCTATATTGGTGGGAGAACCTGGAACAGGAAAAACAGCCATTGCCGAAGGATTGGCACACCGAATTGTAGAGGGTGATGTTCCAGAAAACCTAAAAAACAAACAACTTTATGCGTTGGATATGGGAGCACTCATTGCAGGAGCCAAATACAAAGGAGAATTTGAAGAACGTCTCAAATCGGTCATCAAAGAAGTAACATCCAGTAGCGGAGAAATTGTGTTGTTTATTGATGAAATCCACACCTTGGTGGGTGCTGGCGGCGGTGAAGGCGCTATGGATGCTGCGAATATTTTAAAACCCGCTCTTGCACGTGGCGAACTCAGAGCCATTGGAGCCACTACGCTCAATGAATACCAAAAATATTTTGAAAAAGACAAAGCCTTGGAGCGTCGTTTTCAAAAAGTATTGGTTGATGAACCCGATACCGAAAGTGCAATTTCCATTTTGCGAGGTATCAAAGAAAAATACGAAACCCATCACAAAGTTCGCATCAAGGACAGCGCCATAATTGCTGCTGTTGAACTTTCACAACGCTATATTTCCAATCGTTTTTTGCCAGACAAAGCCATTGATCTTATGGACGAAGCTGCTTCTAAATTGCGTATGGAAATGAACTCCAAACCCGAAGAATTGGATGTATTGGATCGCAAAATCATGCAATTGGAAATTGAAATTGAAGCCATCAAAAGGGAAAAAGACGTTGAAAAACTAAAAAGTTTGAATGCCGAACTGGGCGACTTGAAAGAAGAAAGAAACATTTTCTTTTCCAAGTGGAATGCCGAAAAAGAATTGGTTGATCAAATTCAACAAGCCAAATCGGAGTTGGAACAATGTAAAATCGATGCCGAACGTGCCGAACGCGATGGTGATTACGGCGTTGTAGCTGAAATTCGATATGGAAAAATGAAATCCATTGAAGAACAACTTCAACAACTAAACGAACAACTCGTTTCGCAACAACAAAAAGATTCACTTATCAAAGAAGAAGTCACTCATGAAGATATTGCCGAAGTCGTTGCCAAATGGACAGGGATTCCTGTCACCAAAATGCTTCAGGCTGACCGTGAGAAGTTGCTGAACTTGGAAACTGAAATCCACAAGCGCATGGTTGGGCAGGACGAAGCCATTCAACGGGTATGTGACGCTGTTCGTAGAAGTCGTGCGGGGCTTCAAGATCCCAACCGACCCACGGGAAGCTTTTTGTTTTTGGGAACCACAGGGGTAGGAAAAACCGAGCTTGCAAAATCCGTTGCGGCCTTGTTGTTTGACGATGAAAACGCCATGACACGTATTGATATGAGTGAATATCAAGAACTCCATTCAGTCAGTCGATTGATTGGAGCACCTCCCGGATATGTAGGATACGACGAAGGTGGACAACTCACAGAAGCCGTTCGAAGACGCCCCTACTCAGTGGTATTGCTTGATGAAATCGAAAAGGCTCATCCCGACACCTTCAATATTTTGTTGCAGGTATTGGACGAAGGACGCCTTACTGATAACAAAGGACGTGTTGCCGATTTTAAAAATACCATCATCATCATGACCAGCAACTTGGGAAGTGAGTTGATTCAAGAAACGTATGAAAATATTCAAGACGTTGAGGAAGCAGCCGAACAATCCAAATCCAAAGTATTGGAGTTGTTGCGCACTACAATTCGCCCAGAGTTTATCAATCGCATTGATGATATTGTAATGTTTTCTCCATTAAATATGGACGATATTGCTGAGATTGTGCAATTGCAAATACAACAAATTGCAGCACGTTTATCGCAACAAAACATTGGATTGGACAGCACACCCGAAGCGATTGAATGGTTGGCAAAAAAAGGATTCGATCCGCAATTTGGAGCCCGACCCGTTAAAAGAGCTTTGCAAACCCATGTGTTGAATGCACTATCCAAAGAACTGCTCAGCGGAAACATAAGTTCCCAAAAAAACATTTTGATCGATGCCTTTGACGATGCCTTGGTGTTTCGAAACGCAACACCCAAAGATGTATAACCCTAAAGGAATAGTTAGTACCTTTGCGGTGTGAACAAACAAGTTAACATCAAAAACAAACGGGCACGTTTTGAATACGATCTACTAGACACGTATACAGCAGGCATTGTATTGACGGGTACCGAAATCAAGTCGATACGAGCGAGCAAGGCCTCTATTGCCGAAAGTTTTTGTGAGTTTAATGACCTTGGGGAGCTTTTTGTAGTCAATATGACCGTTGATGAATACAGTCACGGAACGCACTACAACCACCGCCCCAAAGCCACACGCAAATTGTTGCTTAACAAAAAAGAGCTGCAGAAATTGTGGAAACAAGTCAAAAATGCTGGACTTACCATTGTTCCTCTCAATTTGTTTGTTAACGATAAAGGCTATGCCAAGTTGCGTATTTCGCTAGCCAAAGGAAAAAAACTCTACGACAAACGCAACACCCTCAAAGATAGGGATAACCAACGCACATTGGATCGAGTAAAAAAGAATTTTAAGTAGTTAGACGGTTTAACTCTATGACTTGAAAGCTAAAAATCTTATTTTAAAAAAAGAGATTTTTGTCTTTTACAATAAAAGTATAGTCGGCATGATACTTGATACGAGACTTCCAACAGCAACCTCAAGTCTTGTTATCAATGTGTGATTTTCTTTCGTTTTTTTTCTTTTCGTTAAGTGCCTACTCAATAATCACATTTTATAATACATCCTGGAGGTATTGTTGTGTTTTTTATGTTACAAATACATTTAATTAAAAACATCTTACCTCATGAAAATCAACATTCACATTCCATTTTTACTTTATTTAACTATTGTATTATTAGCTGCTGGTTGTGGTTCTGACGACACTCCAGACCTTCCAAACAATGAAGATCTAATTGACTATATAGAGTTTAAGGCTTCGGATTTGGAATCTGTTAAAGATTTTTACAGCAAGGCTTTTGGCTGGGTGTTTACCG
>JAURCF010000046.1 GCA_030828565.1 Flavobacteriaceae bacterium | reverse complement strand
CGTATTGTCAGGAGTAATTATCAATTGTATTATATTTTTCAATGTCCTTATTGGAACTTACGAGCGACGAGGAAACTATGAAATGGTTGAAAAAGTTGGACTTTATTGGCACTTTGTTGATTTGGTTTGGGTTTTTGTATTTACATTCTTTTATTTAGTATAACACTTCGATTAAAACTATAATATGGCACACGGAGAACACAAACTTTCGATTTTTAGAGGATTGCTAACTTTTAAATCCAATCAACAAAAAATTTGGGGTGTTTTAATATTCCTCTCTATTGTTACTGTCATTGAGGTTGCTTTGGGTATTGTAAAGCCTGCATCTTTAATGAGTTCATTTCTTCATATGAAAATTATTAACTGGATTTTTATAATCCTAACAATAGTAAAAGCCTACTATATCGCCTGGGATTTTATGCATTTACGAGATGAAAAATCAGGATTAACAAGTTCCATTGTTCTTCCATTGGTGATTTTAATTCCTTATTTGGCTTTTATTCTTTTGGTAGAAGGAAATTATATATACGACGTGATGTTTGAAGGGTTTGTAAGCTGGAATTTTTAATCACACCGTTTCTCATCGCATCGAATATCCCTCATTTAACAAGTGATTTTTGATGAAAAAGTATGCCGTTCTTACTGTTTTGTTTGTATTTCCTCTTGTGATTTATCTTTTCTTTGCATCTGGGGTTAACAATTTTGCTAAACTTCCTGTTCTTACTAAGAATGTATTTGAAATTGCAAATTTTTCCGACCAATCGTTTCAAAACAAAATTACTGTTTTAGGATTTCTGGGATCAAATATTGATCAAAAACAGGGAGACGCATTGAATTTAAACCAAAAAATTTACAAACGCTTTTTTGAATTCGCCGATTTTCAGTTTGTAATGATTCAGCCTACAGGAACTGAAATTCAGGCTATGAATTTGTTGGAAAAGCTATCATCAGGAACCAATACCGATACACGAAATTGGAAGTTTGTATTTACCTCTCCCGAACAAATCCATCAACTATTTAACAGCTTGAAAACGAACGTTACTTTAGATGAATTTCTAAGCTCTCCTTATGTTTTTATTATTGATAAAGATAAAGCGTTAAGAGGACGCGACGATGATGAAGATATTGGAACCTTATACGGTTACGATGCTCGATCTGTTGCAGAAATCAATAATAAAATGGAAGATGACATCAAGGTTGTTTTAGCCGAATATCGATTGGCTCTCAAGAAAAATAACGCAGATCGACAAAAATAATTTATGAAAAACTACTCATACATTGGGATATCGTTTATCATTTTAGTTTTTGGAATTATTTTTGTTCCTAGAATCATCGATCGTGTTCAAACCGGATCTACCCTTCAAGGAAATCGATTGAACCGAACGACTAACTCCGATTTGGCCTATATTTCTTTGAATGGAGAGCCAAAGAAAGTACCCGATTTTTTATTAACCAACCAAGACAATCTTCCCATTAGCAATGAAGATTTTTTAGGAAAAGTATATGTCGTTGAGTTCTTCTTTACGAGCTGTCCTTCCATATGTCCAATCATGAATAAAAACATGAAAATTTTGGAGTCAAAATACGGTACGCGTGATGATTTTGGCATTGCTTCCATTACTATTGATCCAGAAAAAGACACTCCTATGGAGCTTAAAAAATATGCTGAAATATATGAGGTTTTTTCACCCAATTGGCATTTCCTTACAGGAGACCGGTCCTACATTTATGAGTTAGCCAATGCGGGCTTTAATATTTTTGCAGAAATCAATCCTGCTGTTGCAGGAGGGTTTGAACATCAAGGATATTTTGCTTTGGTAGATCAAAAAGGGTATCTTCGATCTCGAAGAGATGATTATGGAAATCCTATCGTCTATTATTTGGGCATCGATAATGATGATGTAGAGGTGCAAGACATAGCGCTTTTGGAACAAGACATACAAATACTATTAAACAATTAATCAATGGGAGTTCACGAAGAAAAAAAACACAACTTAGCAATTATAATAATCTCTATTGTAATTCCTCTGGCGGTTGCGGCTTTGTTCTCGATTCGAATTGAGGGAATTGAGCGCTTATGGTTTCTGCCGCCTATTTATTCTACAATGAATGGATTAACGGCTATATTGCTTGTCGCTGCTTTAATTGCAATTAAAAATGGACACCAACAAATACACCAACGATTGATGAAAGTGTGTATCATTTTTTCTGTAACTTTTTTAGTGCTATACATTGCTTATCATACTACATCGGATTCCACGCCCTATGGTGGAGAAGGATTTATTCAGTATGTCTATTATTTTATTTTAGTATCGCACATCATTTTATCTATTGGTCTAATACCCATGGTATTGCTTACGTACGACAAAACACTTTACAACAACTTTAAAGCCCACAAAAAGCTAGCTCGTTATACGTTTCCCATTTGGCTTTACGTCGCTGTTACCGGTGTGGTTATATACATTATGATTTCTCCCTATTACCCTGTTTAATATTATTTTTTAAAAACACTTTTTCGATGAAACTTACTGGGATTGTTTTGATTGTTTTACTACTAGTTTCAGTTCCTGCTGAAGCCCAGTGCGCAATGTGTCGCGCGGTATTGGAATCCAGTGGAGACCAAGAGGTAGCAAAGAGTTTGAACAATGGAATAGTTTATTTAATGATCATTCCGTATGTTTTGGTGGGTGTAACTATTTTTTATATCTACAAGCGGTTTTTTCAGAACAAAAAGAATCCTTAATTTTTGTAACATTTTAGGGTTTCTTTCGTCTTAGTTAAAGGCATTTAATATATCTTACATCTAACTTAAACCTGAATATGATTCATATCCAAGATTTGCACAAATCTTATCAAATGGGAAGTTCTTCACTCCATGTTCTCAAAGGAATCAATCTTCAAATTGATGAGGGAGAGTTGGTAGCCATAATGGGATCTTCAGGATCTGGAAAGTCAACATTATTAAATATTTTAGGAATGCTTGACAGTGGTGATTCAGGAAGTTACACCCTAGACAATACACTTATTAAAAATCTGGATGAAACTAAAGCCGCTAAATATCGCAACAAATTTTTAGGCTTTGTTTTTCAATCATTCAATTTGATAAACTATAAAAACGCAATTGAAAACGTTGCACTTCCGCTGTATTACCAAGGATTTTCACGAAAAGATCGATTAAAAAAAGCGTTGGATTATTTAGAAAAAGTGGGATTAAAAAATTGGGCTACACATTTGCCCAACGAACTGTCTGGAGGACAAAAACAGCGTGTTGCCATTGCCCGATCATTGGTTACTGAACCCAAAGTATTATTGGCAGACGAACCCACAGGAGCTTTGGATTCCAAAACATCCAAAGAGGTAATGCAATTGATTCAAAATATTAACAACGAAGGAAAAACAATTTTGGTAGTAACCCACGAAACTGACATCGCTAATATGTGTAAGCGAATCGTTCATCTTAAAGATGGAGTAATTGTCGAAGATCAAAAAGTTAATCAAGTAATTCTATAGTCTATGTTCAGTAGAGATCGTTGGAGTGAAATCTTTGAGACTATCAATAAAAATCGACTTAGGACGTTTTTGTCGGGTTTTACGGTGGCGCTTGGGATTTTCATTTTTGTGATTTTGTTTGGTTTTGGTAATGGCTTAAAAAATTCGTTCCAAAAATTCTTTTTAGACGATGCAACCAATACATTTTTTCTTTTTCCAGGAAAAACATCAGAGCCTTATCGAGGGTTCAAGTCCAATCGTAGAATTGAGTTTAAAAACGATGACTTGACCGATATCAAAGAAAATTTTCCTTTCTTTTTAGAATACATAACACCCAGAATTACTCGTGGAGCGCTCGTTAAATACAAATCGGAATCCAACAATTATACCACACGTGCAGTAGCACCTTCTCATCAGTTTGCTGAAAAAACAATCATTATGGAAGGAAGGTATATCAACGAAAGAGATATTAAGAACAAAAACAAGTATGTTGTTATTGGACGACTTGTCAAAAAAGATTTGTTTGGAACCGAAAATCCTATTGGTAAATACATTGACCTTTCCAACAATAATTACAAAGTGATTGGTGTTTTTCAAGACGATGGAGGTGACAATGAAGAGCGACTTATTTATTTGCCGTACACAACCCGTCAACAACTTGAAAAAAGCAATGACAAAATTGATCGCATAATTGTAGCATTCAAGCCCCAATTAGGTCACGCTGGAGCGATGACTTTTGAAAGTAAGTTATACACTTTTTTAAAAGACAAACACAACATTGCCCCTGATGATGAAAACGGAATTTATATTAGTAATAGAGCAAATCAATTGAAACAAAATCAGCAATTTGCTAGTATTCTCCAACTGATAGTAACTTTTGTAGGACTAGGGACATTACTAGCGGGCATAATTGGGATTTCAAACATTATGGTTTATGTCGTAAAAGAACGCACCAAAGAACTGGGCATTCGAAAAGCCTTGGGAGCTACACCCAAATCCGTTATAGGAATGATATTGCACGAATCTATTTTTATTACAACTTTGACAGGCTTTGCAGGACTCATATTAGGCGTGACTGTACTCAATTTTTTCGGAGATCGACTGAAGGATTTTTTTATATTAGACCCCTATATCAATACTGGTACTGCAATTTTTGCCACTTTTTTATTGATTTTATTTGGGGCTATCGCTGGGTATATTCCAGCAAAACGAGCTGCCAAAATCAAACCCATTGTTGCCCTAAGAGATGATTAAGATAATTTTTGATAGAGATACCTGGCAAGAAATTTTCGGATCCATTCGAAAAAATAAACTGCGAACTGTCATTACAGTCATCGGAGTACTTTGGGGTATATTTATTTACATTGCATTATCGGGAGCAGCAAAAGGACTTGACAACGGATTTGAAAGACAGTTCGAAGATGTGGCTATTAATAGCATGTTTGCATGGGCTCAAAGAACCAGCATTCCCTACAAAGGATTTAAAACGGGACGCTCCTTGCAGCTAAAATTAGAAGATGCAACGATCCTTCAAAATCAAATTCCTAGTATCGAATTTATTGCTCCCCGAAATGCCAAAGGTGTTTTTGGTGGAGGCGAAGGCGCCACAATTGTTTATCAACAAAAAAGTGGAAAATATCCTATATATGGTGACTTTCCTATTTTTACTAAAATTGCTTCCAAAAAAATATATGACGGTGGAAGATTCATAAATGACAACGATATTTTGCTCGATCGAAAAGTATGTGTTATTGGCGAACAAACCCAAAAAGAACTCTTTGAAAAAGACAGCGATCCTATTGGAAAATTTATTCGAATTGATAATATTTATTTTCAAGTAATAGGATTACATAAATACGTGCCCGGCGGAGGTTTTGAAGGAGATGGAGATATTTTTATTCCATTTTCTACATATAGAAAACTCTACAATACAGGAGATGAAGTAGATTGGTTTGCCATTGCTGCTTATGATGATGCCGATGTTGTAAAAACCGAAGAAGATGTAAAAGCTGTTTTGAAAAAAACACATCAAGTTCATCCTGATGATGAACGTGCTTTTGGAACATTCAATTTGGGAGAAATATTTAACAGAATCATTGGTTTTTCAAAAGGAATGACCTTTTTGTCGCTTATAGTTGGAATTGCTACCATTATTGCTGGGGTTATTGGAATTGGAAATATTTTACTAATTTCTGTCAAGGAACGCACCAAAGAACTCGGAGTACGAAGAGCATTGGGAGCTACACCCCGCGAAGTTCGATTGCAAATCATTATGGAGTCTGTATTTTTGACCCTAATAGCGGGAATGTTTGGAATTGTTTTGGGAGCATTTGTTTTGTTTGGCATTGATAAGGCCACCCAAAACCTTAGTGACTTTCCCTATACCAATCCCACTGTACCGATTCCTTTTGTCATCGGAGCCTTAGTAATTATGGTTGTGTTAGGAACCCTTATTGGGCTGATTCCAGCACAACGAGCTGTAAGCATAAAACCCATTGACGCATTAAGAGAAGAATAAATTAAAAAAGAATGATACCATGAAAATTTTAAAATACTTAGCCATTGGAACTGCCGTTTTGGGAGTTTTATTTGCGGCCGCTTTTTTTATAAAATCCAACAGCAAACCCGCAATTCAGTTTGAAACAGAAACCATTTTTATTACTTCCATTGAGCAAAAAACTGTCGCCACAGGAAAAGTAGTTCCTGAAGACGAGGTTGCCATTAAGCCTCAAATTTCAGGAATTATAGATGCCATTCTTGTTGAAGAAGGAGACGTAGTCCGCGCAGGAGATCTACTGGCAAGAATTAAAGTAGTTCCCAATGAACAATCCCTCAATAGTGCTCGTGGTCGGGTAAAAAACGCACAGATTATATTGAAAAACGCCAATGTCGAATACAAAAGAAACAAAGCATTGTTTGACAAAGGGATCATTTCCAGTCAAGATTTTAACAATATTGAATTGCGATACAACCAAGCATTGCAAGAAGTGTCCAACGCAGAAAGCGATTTACAAATTATTCGTCTGGGATCTTCTGGAGGATCTGCTTCTGCCAACACCAACATACGAGCTACCGTTTCTGGAACTGTTTTGGAAATTCCTATCAAAGAAGGAGATCAAGTAATTCAATCCAATACGTTCAATGCAGGAACCACCATTGCCACCATTGCCGATTTAAAGAAAATGATTTTTGAAGGAAAAATTGACGAGGCCGAAGTAGGTAAATTGTATCAGGATATGCCCCTAAAAATATCGTTGGGCGCCATTCAAGACAAAGAGTATGATGCAAAACTTAAATTTATTGCTCCCAAAGGAAACGAAGAACAGGGAACCGTTCAATTTCGAATCGAAGGAGTGGTTTTTCTTGATTCCGATTTTTTTATAAGAGCCGGTTACAGCGCAAATGCCTCCATTGTTTTAGAAAAAAAAGACAGTATTCCAGCCATTCGAGAAGCTCTTTTGCAATTTAATAAAGAAACAGAAGAACCGTATGTGGAAGTTCAAATAGATGATCATAAATTTGAAAAACGCGACGTAGAAATTGGAATTTCAGATGGAATTAATGTTGAAATTCTTTCGGGAATTTCTAAAGAAGATAAAATCAAGGTGTGGAACAAAACCGAGCCTTTGAAAAAGGGCGATGACCAAGAAGATGAATCTTAAAAGACTGCTATTTATGAAACGCACCATTTCTCTATTACTTGCTATTTTTTGTTTGGGTGTCTCTTGGGGTCAAGAAACCCCTTGGACTCTCGAAGCGTGTGTTGAGCGTGCTTTGGAAAAAAACATTTCCATCAAACAAGCTGAATTGAATTATGCCGATACCCAGTTGGGTAAAAAAGCTGCAATTGGTAATTTTTTACCTAGCTTCAACATTTCATCTTCTCACTCTTGGAACATTGGATTGAATCAAAACATCACTACGGGACTGCTCGAAAACTTGACGACTCAGTTTACATCTGTAGGGCTGAATGTTGGACTTGATATTTATAATGGATTGCAAAATATCAATCGACTTCATCGAGCCAATCTTGCGCTTTTGGCCAATCAATACCAATTGTCTGATATGGCTGAAGATGTTTCGCTTTTGGTGGCCAATTCCTATTTGCAAGTGTTGTTCAATAGAGAGTCGTTAACCTCCCAACAGCTACAACTTGAAATAAGTAAAGAGCAACTTTCTAGAAGCCAAGAATTGGTAAATTCTGGTGTTATTCCTGCGGGGGATCTTTATGAATTGGAGGCAAATTTGGCAGCTCAAGAACAACGAACCATTTTGGCGGAAAACAGTTTGCGTTTAACCAAAATATCATTGGCACAATTGCTCTTGATTACCGATTATGAAAATTTTGAAATTGCCAATGAAAACTACGAGTTGCCCCTTTCGGACATCCTCTTGCAATCGCCTAAAGATATTTTCAACAAATCATTATCGCTTCGAAACGATATAAAATTGGCAGAAACCAACGTATTGATAGCAGAAAAAGATTTGCAAATTGCCAAAGGAGCATTTCAGCCGCGTTTATCAGCGTTTTATGGGTACAGTTCTCGTATTTCATACAGTGATCGTTTGGAGGGAATAGGTAAGTACGAAATTCTTCCAACAGGTCTTTTTGTTGAGGGTTCGCTCAATGAAGTATTGCGATTTTCAGAAATTACGCGAGTTATTGGACCGGCTTCGTTTGAGGATCAATTCAATAATAATGCTGGACAAAATTTTGGCCTTCAACTTTCCATTCCAATTTTGAATGGATTTTCGGTACGAAATAACGTTGCGCGCAACAAAATTAATGTTGAACGATCCAAGTACACTTTTGAACAGCAAAAGCTAAACTTAGAAAACACAATCAATCAGGCTTATAACGATGTGCAAGGCGCTTTCAAAGCGTACGATGCCGCACAAAAAACACTGCAAGCTCGTGAAAGAGCTTTTTCCTACACTTCAGAGCGTTTTGATCTCGGAGTGGTTAATTCCTTTGAGTACAGTCAGGCCAAACAACGTTTTGAGTTGGCTCAGTCTGAAGTCATTCGCACCAAGTACGATTATATTTTTAAATTAAAAGTTCTTGAATTTTATTTTGGAATTCCTGTCAAAATTGACTGATCAACAACTCACTTATTTTGTTTGATGAGGTATAAATAGCGCTACTTTTTGTTACTTTTGTGCGTATAATTTCAAAAATGGCGTACATACTGCATATTGAAACCACAACAACACAATGTTCTGTGGGATTGAGCAAGGATGGAAAAATCATTGCTCTTTCAGAACACAATGACGAGCAGTATTCTCATTCTGAAAAGTTGCATCTATATACACAAGAATGCCTACAACAAGCCTCTATTACTCTCAAGGATTTGGATGCTGTAGCTGTAAGCAAAGGCCCAGGTTCCTACACAGGTCTTCGTATTGGAGTTTCTGCCGCTAAAGGAATTTGCTTTGCACTAGACATTCCCCTTATTTCTGTTTCTACGCTTTTGAGTTTGTCGCATCAGGCAACGGTTCATTCAGGTGTTATCATTCCCTTATTGGACGCTCGAAGGGATGAAGTGTATTCAGCTGTTTATGACAAAAATCATCAAGAAATTAGAAATATTCAGGCAGAAATTATTACAAACGATTCGTTTTTAAGCTACCTAGCCAAAGGCACAGTTTATGTCATGGGTCCTGGAGCGGAGAAATGCAAGCTTTTGATAGATGAGCATCCAAATTTAAATTTTGAACCAAAAATATCATTGCCTTCCGCTCAACAAATGGCTGAAATTGCACAAAGTAAATTTGAAAGAAAAGAATTTGAAGATGTGGCCTATTTCGAGCCGTTTTATCTCAAGGATTTTTTAGGAACTCCTTCTCAAAAAAAACCTATCCGTTAATAGCCTCTACAGTAGCGACTTTTCCTGGGAGCATTTCCTTGAGCATATTTTCAATTCCATTTTTAAGAGTAAAGGTAGAGGACGGGCAGCCACTACAAGCACCTTGTAAAACTACATGTACTGATTTTTTTTCGGTATCATAGGATTTAAAAAGAATATTCCCTCCATCCGATGCTACGGCAGGTTTTACATATTCGTCCAAAATAGCAACAATTTCAGAAGAAATTTCATCCAATTCTTCAATAGGCAAATCCGTTGTGCTTATGTTATTTAAAAGTTTGGAAGACTTGTCTACAATGGGCTTTCCGTCTTCTATATAGGATCGAATAAACTCTCGAATTTCCATTGTCACATCTTCCCAAGTAGCTACGTCAAATTTTGTAATAGAAACAAAATTTTTGTCCATAAAGACTTCTTTTACAAATGGAAAATGAAATAAGTTTTGCGCTAATGGAGCGTTTTTTGCGTCGTCAATATTTTTGAATTCCATTCCGTTTTCTACCAAAGGCTTGTTGGCTACAAACTTCATTACTATTGGATTTGGAGTGCTTTCGGCATAAACAGTTACAGGAACTTTTTTGATTTCAACATCTTCGTTTTGAACCAATCCGCCATTGTTCAAATAATCTTCCAGTTGTTTTTTTACTTCATCTTGCACCTCGCTCCACTCCAAAATATTGAACCGCTCTACGGCGATAAAATACTCTGAAATAAAAACTTTTTTGACAAAGGGCAAGTAAAAAAGCTGTTGGGCTACTGGAAAATCTTTTGCTTCTTCAATGTTATTACATTCAAACTTACCACTAGCTAAAGATTCAAGGGAATTGAACTTTATAATCGCTGGATTGCTTGTTTTTTCAATTGTAAGCTTCATGTTCTGCATTTTCGAGATATTTTTGACAAAAATAAGGAAAAGAGTTTGTATAAAACCTTAAATTAGCCTTTTAAAGAACAATTGATCTGTAATTTAACAGAATGAAACCTTTATCAATTATCTTCCTGTTTTTGTTTTCAATGATTGGTTTTTCTCAAGAGGGCATTCCCTTATATACCGACTATTTGACCGATAATTATTACTTGGTTCATCCTTCCATGGCAGGGTCGAGCTTTGAAGGTGGAAAGGCACGAATGACTCTCAGAAAGCAATGGTTTGGTCAGGAAGAAGCTCCCAACTTACAAACCCTAAGCGCTCATATCCGATTGGGAAACCGTTCGGGAGTAGGAGCCATTATTTTTAATGATCAAAACGGTTATCATGCTCAAACAGGGCTATACCTAACTTACGCTCATCACATTAATTTCTTTAGAAGCAGTGCTGAGTTGAATCAACTTTCTTTTGGAATTAGCATTGGCGGTATTCAAAATTCTTTGGACGAGTCTTCTTTCGATGTTTCTGATTACGACCCTATTATTAGTGGAATTAAACAGAGTACCGGCTATCTTAATATTGATACAGGTGTTTCATACAATCTTCTTAATTTTTATGCTCATTTTACTATAAAAAACTTACTGTTTCAAAATCGTAATTTGTACAACGAGTTTGAATCTAACAATCAACGAAAATATTTAGCATCTGCGGGCTATATTTTTGATCTTAAACGCAAAGTTTCACTCGAGCCTTCTTTCTTATTTCAGCTGAGTGAATTCACAAAAGAAAAATTAATGGATATAAATCTTAAAGGATATTATCCTATCCGTGAAGGTCGACTTTGGGCAGGGCTTTCGTACAGAAGAAGTTTCGAAGGAGCTCAATACTATAAAGCGGATGTTGTTGCCTCTCAAAAACTTCAAATGATTACATCCATTGTTGGAATCGATATCAAAAATTTTGTGTTTGCATACAATTATTCCAAACCCATTGGTGATATTTCATTTGGAAATGGCGGTTTTCACCAAATTACTCTTGGATTTAATTTTTTAAGAGGTAATAACGGATATTATTATATTAAAGGCATTTTATAAAAATGATTTTACGAGAAGTTAGAGGACACTCACCTAAATTCGGAAATGACTGCTTCATTGCGGAAAACGCAACTATAGTTGGTGAGGTTGAAATGGGAAATCAATGCAGCATTTGGTTCAATGCTGTTGTAAGAGGCGATGTTCATTACATCCGAATCGGTAATAAGGTAAACATTCAAGACGGAGCAGTTATTCATGCTACTTTTGAAAAATCTCCTACTCAAATTGGAAACAATGTTTCAATTGGGCACAATGCCATTGTTCATGGTTGTACGATTCACGACAATGTATTGATAGGAATGGGATCCATTATCATGGACGACTGCGTGATTGAAAGTAACTCCATAATTGCTGCAGGTGCAGTAGTCACTAAAAATACGGTAGTTCCATCAGGAACTGTTTTTGGAGGAATGCCTGCCAAAAAAATAAAAGAAGTTTCCAAAGAACTTTTGGAGGGTGAAATCAATCGAATTGCCAACAACTACATCCAATATGCGAGCTGGTTCAAAGAGTAATTGAAACTTTTTCAATACAACCATCTTCCGAAACAAATTTTTGAAGTTCTTTGGGGTTGCCTGTTGTATAATATACTGTTGACTGTTGTTGTTCTTTGGAGGCTAAAATTTTATTTTTTTCTAAAATAAATTGGGTTTGTCTAGCAACCGCATCTCTGCCATCTATAATTTGAATTGAATTGGGGAGCATCTTTTTCAAGGCAGGAATTAGAAATGTGTAGTGAGTGCATCCCAAAACTAGGGTGTCAATTTGAGCATCTAACATGGGGTCAATAAAGAGGTGTAAAAGATTTTCAATTTCCAATCCCGAAGTAATGCCTTTCTCGATAAGAGGCACAAGTCCTTTTCCTATTTTTTCAATCACTTTAATGTTTTGAGTGTGCATTGAAGCCGTGTTGTGAAATAAGGAACTACTAAGGGTTCCTTCGGTTGCCAAAACCCCTACAACTCCAGATTTTGTAGATAGAGCAGCCGGTTTAATGGCAGGTTCAATTCCAATAAAAGGACACGAGTATTGATCACGAAGCGCCTCAATAGCATTGGTGGTAGCCGTATTGCATGCTACTACAATCAATTTTGCTCCTTTGCTCAACAGCCATTCGGTATTGTTTTGACAAAGTGCAGTAATTGATGCTGCGTCCTTAGATCCATAAGGCGCGTTGTGACTGTCCGCCAAATAAATAAATTGCTCGTTTGGCATTTCATTTTGAAGTGCTTTCAAAATGGAAATCCCTCCAACCCCAGAATCAAAAACACCAATAGACGCGTTGTTCATAGATAACAAAAATAAAAAAACTGCTTAAGTGATTAAGCAGTTTTTGTTAAAAGTCTTTCAAAAAGTTGTTTTTAGAATCCTAGTTCCTTCTTAACATCTGCCATAAGGTCTTTTCCTTCAGCCATAATAACGCCTCCTCCAGGAGTAGCGTCTAGAACGTAGTCAAAACCTTGTTGTTTTGCGATTTTTTGAATTGCAGCACGCGCTTTATCAATCAAAGGGCGCATAAGTTCTGCTTGCTTTTTTTGGATATCTTGTCCAGCAGTTTCTCTAAACTGGTTGATGTTTTGCTCCATTCCTGCCAATTCTTTTTGCCGCGCTGCGTTGGTTACTTCCGTTTGATTTTCAGCATCAGCGTTGTAGGTTTGAAATTTAGTTTGAAATTCTTTAATAGAAGATTCAATTTCTGTAGTGTATGTTTTTTGAATGCGCTCCAATTCTTTTTGGGCATTCACTACCTCAGGCATTTCGCTAATCAATTGTTGAGAATCGATATGAGCTACTTTACTTTGAGCAGTTACAGTTACAGTGATTAAAAATACTAAAATTGCTAGGGTTGATTTAAGTAAAAGTTTCATTATGAATTTAAATTTAAAATTGTTGTTATATAATACTCTTCGGTTTGTGAATCATTTACATTAGCTTCACTTTCTCCATTTTTTTTGGCTTCGTATGCCTTTCTTTTTTCTTCCTTCTCTTTTTCTTTCTTCAGTTTTTCAGCTTCGTATGCCTTTCTTTTTTCTTCCTTCTCTTTTTCTTTCTTCAGTTTTTCAGCTTCGTATGCCTTTCTTTTTTCTTCTAAAACACGAGCACGTTCTGCTTTTTTCTCTTCTAAAACACGAGCACGTTCTGCTTTTTTCTCTTCAATAATTCGAGTACGTTCTGCTTTCTTTTGTTCGAGTTCTTTTTTTCGAGCTTCCTT
>JAURCF010000021.1 GCA_030828565.1 Flavobacteriaceae bacterium | reverse complement strand
TGTTTGGTTAATTCTGCATTTTCAATATTGTAGTCCAAAGAGCCTTCGTTTAGCTTGTAGGAAGGTAAATAGCGGTAGTAATCGGGGGCGGGGTGGGGTGCGTTCTGGTATTGCAGTCGCATTCTTCCAAATTGCCCAGTCTGATAGGCAATACTGGTCGTCAATTCTACCTTTTCTTTGCTGTATTGGTGAGTGAGCATGACAATTGGCTCGGCAATTTTCCGTTCTCTTGAATTTCGAATTTTTCCGTCTTGTTTTCCCCAATAGGGGTTGTAAGTTCTTCCCACTAAATTGTAAACCTCTTCGGTAATGGCGCTGCTACTTCCTCTACGATTGGATGCATAAATAAAAGTTGCATTGATTTGGTGAGAATCGTTCGGCTGATACGAAAGCGATCCAAAAATCGAATACGCATCATAAAGTGTTCCGTCCACAAAACCTTCTTCGGCCCATCTTCGGGAAGCAGACAATGAAGCCGCCCATCCCGATGGCAAAAGCCCTGTATTGTATGTTGCCATCAAGCGTCCAGTATAGGATCTGTTGGAAGTAGAACTTGTTACCCGCGTACCTGATCTGTATTGAGTCGCAAGGGTGTTGATATTTGTAGTTCCAGAAATCCCTCCAAATCCGTAATCGGAAAGTTCCAATCCGTTTGTAAAAACTTGATTACGAGTTGCATCGTTCAAACCGCCCCAGTTGTTCCATTGCGGACGACCTGTTGCTAATTTATTCATTCGCACCCCATTAATAAGGAGGTCTCCATTGCCGGAGTCGTAACCACGAACTCTAAAAAACACTTGACCAAAATCAAACGCAGCTCGATTTAGGAACAAATCTCGAGAGGCTTGCAAAAGTCCGGCAGAGGTATATGAATCATTTTCATCATCGCCCAATTCGGAATCACTCAAACTAATCAAATTTCCAAGGTTGTTTCGATTGAAATTGCTTTCCATTAACAAAACCCCTAAATCAATATCTTCTTGTTTGATTTCAAAAACCATAACAAAGTCCGTGTATTTAGGATGTTGAATTTTGATGTTGTAGTTTCCTGGATTAATATTTTCTATCAAAAAACGTCCATTAGCGTCACTTTGAGTGGTTGTGGACGAACCAATAGAAACGACAGCTTGGTCAATAGGTTCAGTTGAGGATTCGTCAAGCAGAGTACCTTGAACGGAATGCGATTGAGCCAATGCTACTGAACTCAGCATGCAGCAGAAAAGGATAGCGATGGTTTTATACATAGGAACAGTTACTTTCAAAGTTTGTTTCGAAGTTAAAATTACAAAATTACATCAGCTAAAATTTATTAGAGCAAATAATTTTTATAAACAACTGTTGATAACATGTGATTTTATTTTTGATCAACCACCACTTTATAAGCAACTTGGTTTTGGTAAACATCAGTAAGTATCACAAAATAAACTCCTAATTTTTCGGGTAAGTGTAATTTTTTTTGATTAATTTTTAAAGGTTGTTCCGATAAAATTTTACCCGAAATGGACGCAATTCGGACCTTTGAAAATGAGGAAGAACTGTTGATATAAATCAAACCGTTTTTAGATGGGTTGGGAAAAAGAAACGGTTTTAAGGTCGTATTTGAATTCAAAGAAAGCGAGCTGTTCCACGGAGTGCCTTGTCGCGTTCCCCAAATATGTTCGGCTAAGTTGGGATAATCAATAAAGGGATTTCGATTGCCCTGATATCCGTAAATAACTTCGTTCCGATTGCGTTCAAAGTCGTCCACAGGATCTGCACTATGCCAAGCCAATAGAGTGGAAAGTTTCCCGAAAATTGGCTCGGAGTTGGTTCCTGTATAATCTACTAATTCCAAATCGTACTCACTAGTATTTTCATAACGAACTACCATATACAACATCATACGAGCAATATCGCCTTTTACGGCATCGCGAGGCTCCCAGCTGTCGGTGTCCGTTTTGCACAGAGTAGCTTCGTTATGAGGACTTCCGCCGTTGTCAAAATCTTTGTTGCCCCGACTTGAGTTAACAGATCGATCTGTAGGTCGAAGATGATGTACGTCTGTGTAAGCGTGATCCTCTTCGTCGGGAAAGCCATGCGATTTTGCCCAGACATGTTCTCGATTCCATGAGTTTCCGTAGGTGCCATTTCCATCATCGAATTGACTGTAATCAAAATTAGACCCAGCATCAACATAATACTTGTTTTGGGAGCGTCCCGTATAGAGTAATAGTACATTGTTGGAATTGTTTGGGTCTTCATCGGTGTCCCTTAAAATATCCCAAACATCGGTACTGGAAGCAGAATAGGGGTAAACTGTATGCCCTTGTATAATCGAATTGAGCGCAGTTTTGAGTTGAGCTCCCGTGGTGTTTTCCGCATTGTTGTAATATCCTGAAGGAATTTGTGCCCATACAAATTGACTGAAAGTTAAAAATCCGATGGAAATGCTAATTAAAAAATTATTCATTGTTAAAATTTAAATAACAAATATATTATTTGTAATTTTCATGAACGTGTTTTTTCTTTTTTAATATCTTTTTTATCTACATTTGAAAAATCAGAGATTTACTAGCTATGAAACATTTTTACCGCTTCCTTCCTTTTTTGTTTTTTACGGGCTTATTAATTGCGCAGCCCCCTGCTAAAAAGTCGTTCAATATTCATACGGTTGCATTTTACAATGTTGAAAATTTGTTTGACACTATCAATGATCCCACCACCTTCGATGACGATAGAACTCCCAAGGGACGGGATCGGTGGACTACCAAAATTTACAATAAAAAAGTCTCAAGCATGGCGAAAGTCATTGCGGGTATTGGTAAAGAAGCAACCCAATCCTCGCCAACTTTAGTGGGACTTAGTGAAGTTGAAAACCGTAAAGTAGTTGAGGATTTAATTGCGGACCCGCAACTAAGGGCGTCTAATTATGGGATTGTTCATTTTGATTCTCCAGATGAGCGTGGAATTGATGTTGCCTTACTTTTTAAAAAAAATCATTTTGTTCCAACGAGCTTTTACAACCACCCGTTGTATTTGTACAACGACAATGGAAAGCGCGATTATACCCGCGATCAATTGTTAGTTACAGGGTTTTTGGATGGAGAAGAAATTCATATCATTGTTAACCATTGGCCTTCTCGAAGCGGCGGGCAAGCACGAAGCGAACCCAAGCGCATTAAAGCTGCTGAGTTAAACAAAAAAATTATTGACTCATTATTGAAGCAAAATCGCAAGGCAAAAATCATTGATATGGGTGATTTTAACGATACACCCTCCGATGCAAGTATCAAAAAGACATTACAAACGGCTGCTGATCGAAAAAAAACCAAACGCAAACAACTTTACAATCCTATGGAAGCCATGGAAAAGAAAGGACTTGGAACCAGTGCTTATCGCGATAGTTGGTTTTTGTTGGATCAAATTTTTGTGTCGGGTTCGTTGCTCCAAAAAAATTCTTCTTCTTGGTATTTTTGGAAAGCAGGGATTTACAATCCTTCGTATCTAATAAACTCAAAAGGACGTTACAAAGGGTATCCCTATCGAAGTTTTGCAGGAAGTTATTTAGGCGGTTACAGCGATCATTTTCCGGTTTATGTGTATTTGCTTCGCGAAGTTCAGTAGCCCCTTAAAAGTCTATTTCAAAGTGCTTATAACTATCCCAATACACTTGCATTATTGAACAAGTTCTGCAATGGATGGAATCAATGAGTCGGGACGAATAGAGGAAGCATTATAGAGTTCCTCGCGATATTTCCCTGTTTTCACCAATATCGATCGATACCCCATTTGTTGTGCTCCATAAATATCGTTGATGAGGTCGTCACCGACCATTGTGATTTCATGAGGAAGACATTCAAATTCAGAAGCAGCTAACTCAAAAAAAGAAGGGGTTGGTTTTCCAATCACGAAAGCTTGTTGTTGGGTTACGTATTCAATTCCTGCCACAAATGCTCCCGTATCGATTTTTAGTCCTTCATCTGTTTGAAAATAACGTCCCTTGTGGAGTGCTATGATTTTGGAGCCCTTAAGAACATCGTTCATCAATTCGTTCATCAATTCGTAGTTCCATCGATTTCCAATGTCTCCAATGACAATGTATTCCGGATAATTGTCGATGGATTCGAATTCTTGATAGTCTTCTTTTGCGTTATCATGTAAAATCAATTTGCAGGAACGCGCTTTCTGTTGTTTTAAATACAACACTCCAGAATAATTAGCACTAACAATTTCCGATTCCATCAATTCCAGTCCCAGACCAGAGAGTTTCTCCCACAATTTTCTTCGAGAAAGTGTTGTGGTATTGGTCACAAAACGAAATGGAATTTGCTTGGATCGTAAGTGTGCTAGGGTTTGATTTCCTCCTTCAATGAGTCGGTTGGAAATATAAAACACACCGTCTAAATCAAATAAATAGGCTTTGCTCATTGTTTGATTTTCAACACAAGTTTACCAATTTTTTCCCCACTAAAAAGTCTTAAAAAAGTTTCATAAAACTGATCCATGCCATGGTACACGTCTTCTTTACCTTTCAGTTTTCCTTCTCCCATCCATTCTGACATTTGAAGCATTGCCTTATGATAATCTTTGGCATAATCCAGCACCACCATTCCTTTCATGGAAGCTCTATTTACAAGCAGGGATAAATAATTGTTTGGACCTTTGGCAGTCATTTCGTTGTACTGAGAAATCGCTCCGCAAATCACAACCCGAGCATGCATTCGCAAAAACATAAGCGCCGTATCAAGAATTTCGCCTCCCACATTGTCGAAGTACACATCGATTCCGGTAGGGCATTCTCTTTTGATAGCTTTTCGTACCGATTCGTTTTTATAATCGATTGCTGCATCAAATCCCAATTCGTTGATAAGGTAATCGCACTTGTGCTTTCCTCCAGCAATTCCGATGACTTTGCAGCCTTTTATTTTAGCAATTTGCCCCACAACACTGCCCACAGCCCCCGCAGCACCAGACACCAAAACTACGTCTCCTTTTTTAATTTCACCGACTTCTAAAATCCCAAAATAGGCAGTCATTCCAGGGATTCCCAGTGTTCCAATAAAAGTAGGAAGACCGACTTTGGAAGCGTCAATTTGATAAAACCCATCTCCTGATGAAAGGGTGTAGTCTTGAACGCCTCCCCATCCAGTCACAAAAGCTCCTTGTTCAAATTTTGTATTTCCTTTTGTTTGAATGACTTGTCCCACAGTTCCCGCACGCATAACTTCTCCAATTCCAACAGGCGCAATGTAAGAACGCGTTTCATTTATCCAGCCTCGCATGGCAGGATCGAGTGAAACATAATGATTTTCTATGAGCATCTCTCCATCTTGCAGTTCTGTAACTGGGGATTCTGTGTATTTCCATGTGTTTTTTTCAGGAAGTCCTTTGGGGCGTTTGGCTAAAAGATATTGTCGATTGATCATAAACGATTGTTCTGAATGCGTGTTAAAATGTAAATCTATGTAAAAAAGATCAAAAAGCGGGAGGTGTAATCAAATCCAATGGAAGAGTTGTATCTGAAGAATAAAATAATTTGTAATTTACACACTGAATTTATGCCATGAAAAAATTAGAAGGACAAATTGCCATTGTTACTGGTGGAGCTCGCGGTATAGGAGCTGGAATTTGCAAAGTTTTTTGCAATGAAGGTGCTACGGTGGCTCTTTGGGATGTTTTGGATTTGGGGCAAGAAACCGCCAATGCACTCTCAAAAGAGGGCGGAAACGTATTTTTTCAAAAAGTCGATGTAACCGATCCTAAAGCGGTTTCTGATGCAGTCTCAACACTTATTTCCAAACATAAAAAAATAGACATTCTGATCAATAATGCGGGCTTAATTAGAGACCGTTCGTTTCTTAAAATGGAACCCCATGAATGGAATCAGGTGATGAATGTTAACGTTAATTCGTTGTATGTTACCACCAAGGCCGTACTTCCTCACATGAAAGAAGCGGGTTATGGAAGAATCATTTCAGCTTCCTCGGTCAACGCTTTTCAAGGAGCATTTGGACAGACCAATTATGCGGCTTCCAAAGCGGCAATTGCTGGATTTACGCGCGCATTGTCTCAAGAAGTCGGTAAATATAATATCACTGTCAATGCTGTGGCTCCTGGGTTTGTAAAGTCAGAAATGACCGATTCCATGCCTGAAGCAGTGATCAAAGCAAACATTGCAACCATTCCAGTGGGACGAATAGGAACTCCCGAAGATATGGGGCATGTATATCTTTTTTTAGCATCAAAAGAAGCTGGATTTGTAAGTGGAATTACCTTACACGCCAATGGTGGTTCTTTAACGGTTTGAACAAGATGTATTTAAATAACGCAAAATTAAATGAACCTAATAAATAAAATGTTTATCCTCCCTAAATCTAATATACTTACCCTATGAACTCTGAAAATCACCTTCCTTACAAAACTGAATTTAATCACCTTTCTGAAATGAATAATTATGTCGGAAAGGAGTTGGGAATTTCTAATTGGCATTCGATTTCTCAAGAACAAATCAATGCTTTTGGTAAAGTAACGGATGACAACCAATGGATTCACACAGATCCTGAAATGGCCGCAACGCATTCTCCCTATAAAACAACTGTCGTCCATGGGTTTTTTATTTTGTCTCTTATTCCCAAATTTTGCAACGAAACTTTTGCTTTTTCAGACGTTACGATGGGAATCAATTATGGGCTGGACAAAGTCCGTTTTATAAATGCTACCCAAGTAAACTCACTCATAAGAGCCAAAGTTTCATTGATGGAATTTACGCCCATTCCAGCAGGTGCGAAATACAAACTAGAAATCGTTTTTGAACTTGAAGGAGAAAAAAAACCCGCCTGTGTAGTTGAGTTCATTGGGCTTGCTTACACAAAGAAATCATAAAAAATTCAATATTTCCCAAAATTTATACTCGTTGGAGATGTGAGATGCTTACTTTTCTTCAATTTGAAGAAGTAAAAAACCTGCTTCTACGTTTTGACCTTCGCTTACAGCAATATTTTTTACCACACCTTGTTGGTTGGCAACAATAGTGCTTTCCATTTTCATGGATGAAACAACAAGCAACGGTTCATTTTCATTCACCAAATCACCTTTTTGCACTTTGATTGAAATGATTTGAGAGGGCATAGAGGCTTCGTAGTTTCCCGGTTTTTTTTCTTGTTCAATTTCAGGAAAACGACTTTGTTGATGCAGTTCAATAGTTCCGATAGATTCATTATGAACGAAATATACGGCTTCGTTTTTAACGATTTCAAACGATGTCAGTATCCCATTAATTTCCAAATGAATATTGGAATTAGTAACGGATACGATGGTTACAATAAATGATTGATCTTCTATCCAAAAAGAAAAAATGCCGTTTTCAAAACGATATTGGCAAGTAATCTTCTGACCTTGTTCGGTTGTATAGGCTTCTTTTTGCGGCTCGTAAAAACTGTTTCTCCATCCCGATGGAAGGTGTTTTAGAAGCATTCGTTGGCTTTCCCGCTTGTTCCAATCAAATAGGGTGCTTGCAATACTTGCAAATGCGTTGGATTGCTGCCGATTTTTATTGGAAACAAGCATTTGGTGATGGGTGTCCAAAAAGTGCGTGTCGTAGGCTCCTTTCATAAAATCAGGATGCTCTAACAAATTTTTTAAAAACCCCTGATTGGTTTTGATACCCAAACAAACCATTTGAGAAAGTGTGTAAATCATTTTTTGAATGGCACTTTCTCGTGTTTTGTCTTTGACGATGATTTTTGCGATCATTGGATCGTAAAAAACGGAAATGGAGGACCCGCTTTCGACGGCTGTTTCCAAGCGCAATCCTTCAACTTTTGGAATGCTAAATTGATGAACAATTCCTGTTCCGGGTTGATAGTTAGCAGCGGGATCTTCGGCGTAGAGTCGGCATTCGATCGCGTATCCATCCGCAACGATATCGTTTTGATTGACAGAAAGTGGCATTCCTTGAGCAACTTCAATTTGGAGTTGTACCAAATCCAAACCAGTAATTTCTTCGGTAACAGGATGCTCAACTTGCAGTCTTGTGTTGACCTCTAGAAAGAAAAATTCTTGAGTTTTGGTGTCTAAAATAAATTCAACCGTACCGGCATTGTCATATGCAATGGCCTTTGCAGCCTTGACAGCCGCAGCTCCCATTTTATCTCTGAGACTATTGGAAAGTGCTGGCGAAGGACTTTCCTCGATTACTTTTTGATAGCGTCTTTGGAGGGAACATTCGCGTTCTAGGATATGAACAACGTTCCCGTAATGATCCCCAAAGATTTGAAATTCAATGTGTTTTCCAGAGGGAATGTATTTTTCGATAAGCAACTCATCGTTTGAAAACGCATTTAGCGATTCGCTTTTAGCAGCTTCAATTGCGGCGTTTAGTTCTTGTTTTTTATAAACGATTCGCATGCCCTTTCCTCCGCCACCAGCAACCGCTTTTACAATAAGCGGAAACCCAATTTGTAGAGCCTCTTTGGTTAAGGTCTTCAGGGTTTGATCGTCTCCAGAGTACCCCGGTATTACAGGAACTCCATTTTGTTGCATCAATGATTTTGCATGGGACTTAAGTGCCATGGCTTGAATTGCGTCTTGGTGTGGCCCAATGAATACCATATTTTCTTTGCGACATTTTTTGGCAAAAGACGCATTTTCAGATAAAAAACCATAACCCGGATGAATGGCATCGGCCTTATGGTTTTTGGCGATTTCAATGATTTTACCCTGATTCAAATACGACTCAGAGGGGCTATTTCCACCAACAAAAACTGCTACATCTGCCTGTTTTACAAACAAGGCTTCTCGATCAACTTCAGAATATAGGGCAATACTTCGTATTCCCATTTTTTTACAAGTTCGAATGATTCGGGAAGCAATTTCACCTCTATTGGCGATGAGTATGGACGTAAACAGTGTTTTTTTCATAGTATTTTACATTCTAAAAACCCCATAGGTGTTAGCACCTTTGATGGGCTGGTTGTAAACAATTGCGAGGGAAAACCCAAGGTAATTCCTAGTTTCTCTGGGGTCAATTACTCCGTCGTCCCAGCCTTCCGAGGAGGAATACCAAGCGGTTGATTTTTTAGAAGCATCATCAATCATTGCTAGCTTTTCGGCTTTTAGTTTTTTCTCATCAAGTGATTTGCCCATTGATTTGGCAGATTGTTTTTTGACGATTTCCATAACACCTGCTAATTGCTCCGCACCCATAACACTAACCTTGGCATTCGGATAAGTAAATAAAAATCGAGGTTCGAAAGATCTTCCGCTCATTCCGTAATTTCCAGCGCCGTAGGAAGAGCCAACCATGAGACTGATGTGGGGAACTTCACTTCCCGAAACGGCATGAATGAGTTTGGCACCGTTTTTAATAATGCCGCCCTCTTCATAGTTTTTGCCTACCATAAATCCGGTAGTGTTATGAATAAAAATAAGAGGAATGTTGTTTTTGTTGGATAGTTGTATGAATTGAGCTCCTTTGTTGGCGGACTCAGAAAAAATCACTCCATTGTTAGCGACAATGCCTATTGGATACCCGTGAATTTTTGCCCAACCAGTTACCAGTGTAGTTCCGTATTCGGGTTTGAATTCGGAAAATTCAGAACCGTCAGTAATACGAGCAATCAATTCTCTAACATCAAAAGGTGTTTTGGGGTTTGCGGGAACTATGCCCATGATTTCTTCTTGAGAAAATTTGGGCGATTGAATGGGGCTATCAGGAATTAAATGCGGTTGAGAGGTGTTGATAACTTCCATGATGTCACGAACAATTCGTATTCCATCGCGTTCATCTTCTGCCAAATAATCGGAAACGCCAGACACGCGACTGTGCATTTCAGCTCCTCCCAATTCTTCAGCACTTGACACTTCATTAGTTGCCATTTTTACTAGAGGCGGTCCCGCCAAAAATACTTTAGCGGCTTGTTTTTGGAAAATAGAAAAGTCAGACATTCCAGGCACATAAGCGCCTCCTGCGGTAGCATTTCCGAACACAACCGATAGGGTAGGGAGCCCGGCTTTGGATCTTCGAGAAATTTCTCGAAAAGACGCTCCAGCATTATTGAAAACGCGATCTTGATCGGGAAGATTTACACCTCCACTTTCAACCAAATTGATAGTGGGAAGTTTGTTTTTGATAGTGATTTCTGCTATTCGAATTCCTTTTTCACTGGTAGCGAAGTCAATAGCACCTCCTTTTCGAGATCCTACGTTGGAGTTGATCATACATAGTTTTCCAGCCACTAGCCCAATTCCAGACACATTGGTTCCTCCAGCCCCAAAGCCTTCTTTGTTTTCGAGGCCTATTAATGGAAGCAATTCCATGAAAGGACTGTCTTTGTCCAAAACCAACTCGATTCGTTCTCTTGCTAATAGTTTATTTCTTTTTCGGGCACGTTCAATCTGTATTTCATTTCCTTGTTCCCTACTGGCTTGGAGATGGTTGTGTAATTGCTCAACAAACAATTTCATTTGTTTGGCATTGTCTTTAAATGAGCTGCTTTTTGGGTCAATATTAGATTTCAATGCCTTCATAAAATTTCTGCTTCTGCTTTTTCAAAATATTTTTCAGGTCAATTCTCAAAGTTAATCTTATTGTTTCGATTCCTAAAAAATTGATTTTTATAAGTGTACATTTTTATAAAACTTCAAAATTCCTACAATCATCATGTGGGGACTAAAACGGATGTTGTTAAGAATTTAAGGTGTAAATTTATGAAATCTGTGTGTGTTTTCAGTGTTTTTCAAAAATTGTTTGTTTTAAAAGATTAGTGTCATAAAACTTCTGAAATAATTGTTTTGTTTGTGTGATTCATTTTTCAAACAGTGGGTTAATGAAAACAGCTGTTTTTTTGATGGAGATATTTGAAATTTCAGTTTTTCGACTGATTGATTTAAATGTGATTATGCTAATTCAACATAATCAGTTAGTTAACTTTTTTGATGGGTCTAATTTTTTCCCGACATTTTAAAAATTATTTAAATATTAATAATACATGAAAAAATTAACATTATTTTCAATTTTTTTACTCCTTCTTTCATGCGAAGATGAACCAATTTTGGACACCATTTTAGAAACTAACGTCCCCGACCCGGTTGAAATTGTTGATTTGAGTTCATTAGCAATCCAGCAAATCACTTTTGAATCTTCTAAAAACAGTAGTTTGGAAGAAGATATTTTTTTAGAATTTGATGGTAAAAATACTTTTAGAGGATTGGCTCCCAAAGAGGCTAGTATTGATAATTTGATTCCAACTTTTGTTTTGGAGGATCCTGAAGGCGTTGTTTTTATGGATAATGAAGCTGTAGAAAGTGGAGTAACAGTCAAAGATTTTAGCAAGGAGGTTGTTGTGAAAACAACCGGTTCAGACGAAAGATCTTCTTCGGTTTACCTGATTCGTTTGGCTTTTGATACCGGACTTCCAATTCTTCATATTCATGTTGAAGGTGGTCAGGAGATTTTTTATTCCGATGAAAAAGATAAATTTTATTACAACGCCAATCTATCGCTCTACGGAGGATTGAATTTTGATGAAATTGAGTCAACTGAAGTAAAAATCAGGGGTCGAGGGAATTCTACTTGGTATTTTGGAAGTGGCTTGGGCAAAAAACCGTATCAAATTGAGTTTTTAGAACAACAAGAAGTTTTGGGTATGCCCAGCGATCGAAGATGGGTGCTGTTGGCCGAAAATTCTGATAAATCACTGATTCGAAATAATATTGCTTTTTACATGAGTAGTTTGAGTCATCTAGAATATACGCCCAAAGGAAAATATATTGATTTGTATTTCAACGGTTCGCCTATGGGGACTTACTTGTTGGCGCAAAAGGCAGAGGTTACTAACAATCGACTGGATATTGGTCCAACAGGCTATTTGCTTGAGATGACTCAAGGAGGCAGACTTAAGGAAACTGATGTTAGGTACGAAAGCTCAATAATGAAGGACTTGATAGGTGGCGCAGCTTATGACCTTGTCTTTACTGTCAAACACCCTTTAATTCAAAGTGGTGGAACAGAATATCAAGAATTAAAAAATCACTTGGATGCTTTTGAAACTGCTTTGTTTGGTCCTGATTTTAAAGACCCCGAAGTCGGGTATAGATCTTTTATAGATGTAGCTAGCTTTGTGGACTGGTATATAATTCAAGAAATCGCCAAAAGTGTTGATGCTAAATGGTATTCGAGTATATTTTTTAACTACGTTCCCGGTAAAAAAATTAAAATGGGTCCCCTTTGGGATTTTGATTTGTCATTTGGAAATTGCGCATATCCTGAGTGGAATTTTTATGATTCCTACGAGATTGAAGGGTATCACATCAAAAAAAATCCATGGTGGATTAGACTTTTTGAAGATCCATACTTTGAGAGTTTAGTAAAAAATAGATTTCAATATTTTAAAAGCCGTATGCCTGAGATTTTAGCAAAGATTGATGAATACGGTGAACATCTCGATGTATCCCAACAAAAAAACTATGAGTTGTGGGGAACACTTGGGCAATGGTTTTGGCCAAATCCAATATGGTTTGACACCTATCAAGAAGAAGTGGATCATCTAAAACAGTGGATCACTGAAAGAGTGAACTGGCTAGATTCTGATTTGTAAACAACGATACAGTTCATGATAGCATCTATTAAACCCATTATTCAAAATATGCCTTCAATAGGTTTGAAGGAAATGGACTCGGTAGCTTTAATGAAGCGAATTGACACAAAGTTTATGATCCCTACAGATAAACTTTCTTCAATTTTGAATGCAGTTTTTGACCACTATCGAGTTTTGGAGATAGACAACAAAAGAATCATGTCCTATTCTTCTCAATATTTTGACACATCGGTTAAAGACTTTTATCACGATCATCATAATGGAAAAATTAACCGAATGAAGGTGCGCATCCGAAAGTATATGGATTCTAATTTAGCTTTCTTGGAAATAAAAAAGAAGGACGGGAAAGGATATACAACAAAATACAGAACTAGAATTGAAGATTTTGAGCACATCCTATCATTGAAATCCAATGCTTTTATTGAAAAAGCAACTTCAAAAGTACTAACTTTAGAGCATTCGATATTCAATGATTTTAGTCGAATTACCTTAGTAAATAATGATTTGAATGAAAGAGTTACCATTGATTTTAATCTTTCGTTTACCAAAGACCAGGAAGTAAAGTCTCTTGATAAAATTATCATAGTAGAAGTAAAACAAGAGGGTGTCAATAGAAATTCTCCAATTATCCAGGCTTTGCGAAACAACAGAGAATACCCTTTCAGTATTAGTAAATACTGCATAGGAGTATTACAACATTTTCAAGATGTCAAATACAATCGATTCAAAAAAAAACTTTTAACAATTAAAAAAATATCAGCTTGATGGACTTTTATGGAATTCCTTTGTTTGATGAAGATTTTTTCAAAATGATTTTTCGTTTTGGAATCAACATCTTTTTCCTAACGATCATTATCCTTTTTTTGTATTATAAAAATTCCAAGAGCAAGGAATATTTTTTTACATACTACATGATTAGTATAATTGTGTTTTTTATATGTTTTACATTAAAAAAGTTTGAGCTCGATCTGGGAATGGCTTTGGGTTTATTTGCCATTTTTGGAATTATTAGATATCGAACCAATCCTATCCAAATTAAGGAAATGACCTATTTGTTTGTTGTAATAGGAGTATCTGTGATTAATGCGTTGGCCAACAAAAAAATGAGCCTTGCAGAGCTTTTTGCTGCCAATGCAATTATTGTTTTTACTTTGTATGCTGCAGAGTGGTTTTGGTCCTTAAACCATCAGGTTTCTAAAAAGATTACCTACGAAGTCATCGAAAATATAAAACCCGAAAACAGACATTTGTTAATTGAGGATTTGGAAAATAGAACAGGTCTTCATATTAAAAAAATTGAAATAGGATCGGTTGATTTTTTAAGAGATACTGTTAATGTTATAATTTATTATAATGACAAAGTATAAGTTTTTTTGTTGCCCAGGATACTATTGTTTAGTCTTGGGGCTTTTGTTTGCTTCAAATATTTTAGCTCAAGAAATCAAAACCGTGCAAGATTTTGAAACTTGGTCTTCGGTAGGGCTTCAATACAAGCCCATTGATCGATTGAACATTGAACTTGAAGAGCAAGTTCGGTTGAAAAACAACAGCCAGACATTGGATGAGTATTTCACTCAGCTAAGCCTGTCATATGAATTATCAAACCACTTTGAACTTTCTGGGGCCTATCGTTGGATTACAATGAGTAAAAAAGAAGATGGGGTTTCTGTCAATGAAAGCGCTAATCGATATCATTTGGGTGTTGTATACAAGCATGACATTAAAAGAGCCACTTTTGCCTATCGATTGCGATATCAAAACAAATCTTTTTCGGACTCTGATTCCTCTAACAAACAGTTTGTGCGGTTTAAAACTCGAGTTAAGTACAATATAAAAAACTGGAAATTAGATCCCATTGCTTCTGCAGAATTGTTTCGTGAAATTGGAGGCGAATTCAGAAATTTTCGAATGACACTTGCAACAGATTACAGAATTAAAAACATTGGAAAAATCAAAGTTTTTTATAGGTTTATCAAAGAATTGAACCAATCCAACCCCAAGTCAACAAGTATTGTAGGACTATCTTTTATTCACAAATTAAATTTTTAAAATCGTGATATTACAAATCAAAAATACCGCTTTAGTTGGAATTTTATTTCTCTTTATAACTGCTTGCCAAAAAGAGGAATTGGTCAGCCCGACCAAGGATTGGAGAGAAAACACGCATTCTAATTTGGTTGAACGCAATTATGAAAAAGTATTTGACCAAACGCGAGTCAATCGGATTGACATTGTATTAACCGAATCCGAATTTTCGGATATGCAAGCCAATTTTGGCGCTTTGGCATCTAGCAATGATACGCAGACCAATCCGGAATATTTTTCTTGCGATTTCTTTTTTAATGGCATTCAATGGTATGACGTAGGCGTTCGCTATAAAGGGAATAGCAGTTCTTTCGAATCATTCAAGACAGGTAATGGAAAATTACCCTTCAAACTGGATTTTGACGAATTTGAAGACACTAATACTGATATTGAAGATCAGCGATTTTTTGGGTTTGGTCAACTTTCACTTCATCCCAATTTTAATGATAATTCTCAACTTAGAGAAAAGCTAGCATTGGATCTCTATCGAGATTTTGGTGTTCCTGCTTCTATGACTTCTTTTTATGAAGTATATGTTGATAAAGGCAATGGAACTCCCGTTTATTTTGGGTTGTATACCCTTGTAGAGGATTTTACTCCCGATCTTTTAGAACGTCAATTTTTGACCAATTCGGGCAATAGTTACGAAGCTCAAAATGGAGGATCTAAATTTTATCAAGACCAATTTGAGTTGAGTGATTTTATTCCCAAAACAAACCAAACGACTACATTGAATGAAGATATTCAAGAGTTGTTTGATGTGGTAAACTCCTCGCTACGAACCACCGATCCAGAGCAATGGAAACAGTCTTTAGAAAGTGTTTTTGATGTTGAAGGATTTTTAAAATATTTAGCAGTTAACAATTCGATTCAAAATTGGGATACTTATGGCAATAAGAGAGGAAATTACTATTTGTACCATGATCCCGCCGATGGTTTATTGAAATGGGTTGTGCGAGCTGCCAATGAAGCCTTTAAGTCGGAGGGTAATGAAGCACCTGTTTCATTGTCCATGTTGGAAGTAACTACGGATTGGCCTCTTATTAATTATCTGATTCGAATTCCGGAATACGAGTCTTCTTACAAAGGATACCTCTCTAGTTTTTCCAATACTATTTTTACGGCTACTAAAATGGACAAGCTTTATAACAAATACCAACAATTTGTAACTCCATCCTCAACCAATGAATCCTCTAATTATTCTCATATTGATGGAGGAATTTCTGCGTTGGAATCGGAATTTGTTGCTTTAAAAGCGCACACCTATCAACGTTTATCCGAGATAGAAGCTTACCTCGACTAATTGAGGGGGTATTGTTAATTCCTGTTTTATTTGAATTAGACACTGTGCATTAAAAACACTATAACGAAATAGTGCTATATTACAGCATGAATCTAAGTTATTGGGAACGAACCGAAATGCTTGACTACGATTTGGTTGTTGTAGGCGGTGGAATTGTTGGTTACTTTACTGCGATTTATTATGCGCAACGTCATCCCAATGCACGAATAGTTATTGTCGAAAGAGGCTTATTTTCTTCAGGGGCTAGCACTAAGAATGCTGGATTTTCGTGTATTGGATCCCTTTCGGAATTAGAAGACGACCTCTCTCAAATGACCCCTGATGCATTGGTAGATTTGGTTCTTAAACGCTATGAAGGGCTGCAAGAATTACAAGCTGTATTGGGTGCTAAAAATATTGATTATCAAGAAGTAGGTGGGTATGAACTTTTTTTTGAATCTCCTGACATAGATAAAATTACTTATTTCAACGACCTTCTTGAGAAGGCTTTGCAATCCAGACCTTTTGAAGAATCCAATGAAAAATTAAAAGATTTTGGCTTTTCTAATCAAATAAAAGGACTGATTAAAAACAATTTGGAAGGAACTGTTAATACCGGTAAACTCATGGTGAGCTTACATAAAAAAGCAGCTTCTCTTGGAGTACAAACGCTAACGCTTGCAAATGTGCTTTGTGTTGAAGAAAATAGAAATTATGTAAAGGTTGCCATAGGAAAAAACAACCCTGAGTACATACTCAAAGCCCAGCAAGTAGCTTTGTGTACCAATGCTTTTTCGAAGCAGTTTTGTCCCGATATTGAATTAAATCCTGGACGAGGATTGGTGATGATTAGTAAGCCCATTACGGGGAGTTGTATTAAGGGATCTTTTCATTACAACAGCGGATATAATTATTTTCGATTCATCAACGGACGATTGTTGTTGGGTGGTGGGCGCCATCTTGATAAAGAAGGCGAGACAACCACCGAGTTTGGAGTTAATGAAAAATTAAGAAAACAACTTTTACAGGATGCCAACCATTTGATTGTTCCAAACCAGAAGGTAGAATTGGATTATGTGTGGTCGGGTATTATGGCTTTTGGTAACCAAAAAAACCCCCTAATACAAAAAGTTTCTGATCGTGTTGTGGTAGGAATTCGACTGGGAGGAATGGGAGTTGCTATCGGTTGTATGGTTGCTCGTGAAATGATTAAAAAGTTTTTTTAGCTTTTGATTTAATAAAAGAAAAATTCATTCCTTTTCATAAAACAAATTTTATTATTAATTGACAGTAAGCAGATTATTTTTTCCTGCAACAACGCATTGCCTCTCCTTTTGCTTCAATTGTCTTATAATTTTCCTCAAATGTTTTACTAAGGGTTTTCTACATATTCTAATTTTACCTACTACCAAAAAACATTTTATATGAAAAAAATAATATTATTATTATTATTAACTCCTTATATATTGCTTTCCCAAGGTAAAATAGTAAAAGGACTTGTTGTTGATAACACAAACCAACCGATGCCTGGAGCTACGGTTCAAATTAAGGGTTCAACCTCTTTGGGAGCTATTACAGACTTTGACGGTAACTTTTCAATTTTGTTAGATTCTAAAGATGCTAAAGTACTTGTAGTGTCTTTTATAGGTTTTCTATCGGAGGAAGTTGACATTGCCAATCAAAATTTTGTAAGCGTTACATTAAGTCCAGACGTTTCTGAGTTAGACGAAGTTGTTGTAGTCGGTTACGGAACGCAACGAAAAAGTGACTTGACAGGAGCTATCTCTTCGGTGAGGGTCGAAGAAACCATTGCACTTCATGTCAAATCTGCTATCGCTGGAGTAAAATCTAAAATTACTTTTCGTTTTTATTTTTTGTTAGTTGTTTTTGTATTTTTCCTCGTTTTAAATTATTTCAACATTTATTTGCTTGACTTTCGTAGTAATAAAAATTTTATTTTAAACACTCCAATTACTGATCTGTTTTTTGTGTCCGATATAGTTTTGATCTCATTTCTGAGTCAATTATTTTATGTTTTCTATATTTTTTACTTAATAAAATCTAATTTCATAAAAACCAACAAGAAAGTACTTAAAATGCCCTACTTAAATTGGGTTCTTTTGTACACTTTTATTTGGTTAATTTTTATCGTCTTGATCAATTATTATTATTTTTCATCCTCTTTACTTTTAAACAATCAACAATTTAATGTCTATTTAAAAATTTTATCTGCGGTATCCATTGTAATTTTCATTCTAAACCCTAGAATTTTATCCTACCTTCCATTGATATCAAAAATTAACGTTTATAACGTTGACACTCATAGTAATGAAATCAACAAAAAAATTGACTTTATTATTACTACTCAGAAATTGTATTTAAATCCTGATTTTTCTTTGACGGAATTGGTTTTTATTTCGCAGTTTTCAAATTCTCAAATAAGAAATGCCATCATGGCTAATCACTCCATGAATTTCCGAAGTTATCTAAACAAATTTAGAGTTTTATATTCTGAACATTTGATCAAAAGTAATTACTTAAACACCCATTCTATTGTTGCTTTAGGAAAAGAATCTGGCTTCAACTCCCACCAGTCATTTTTTCGAGCATTTAAAAAATTACACAACATGACTCCAGGTCAATTTAGAAAAAAATACTTTGATAATGATTCTAGTTAATCCGAGAATTTTACTTCTTTGATTGCTTTTTATCCTCATACTATGTAATACTTGCAAACAATAGTTATTCTACCGTTAGATTAAAAGAAGCGGCTATATCGGTTTCTCCACCTGCATCGCTCAAACCTGTATTGGGTTTGGTTGGCTCATGACGCAAGGTAAATGTTAACGTTCCAGAGCTTGCTGCCCCAGCAGTTAATGTAAATTCGATTCCCAAATCGTTTCCATCATCATCAGAATCGCTGTAAGATGTTGTTACGTCCAAATCACCTCCCGGAGTGTAAAAAAATTGATGTTCTAAATTTTCTTCTTTAACCTCCTTTGTAATGTCCTCGGCAGGATTTTCAGCATCATTTGAAACAACGATTACTCCATTGTAAGTAACTCCAGCAGCTAAATTATCCGAAACGGTAATCACAGCGGGTTCGTTTCCATCACCGTCTAAGTCCCTATACTCTAAAGAAATAGGGGCTCCACCACCGCTAGGAGTAAGTGTTACTTTTAGAGTAGTTATCAACTCTTCTTCGTGAGCTTGTTCAGGGGTATCGTTATCTTTTGAGCAAGCGGTTACTAATAAAAATGCAAATAATAAGGTGCTTATAAATTTTATAGGTTTCATTTTGTATGTGTTTAAAAATTAATAATTGATTTTAAGATTGATTAAAAAATTCCTACCCAAATCATCTGCATAATAGCGCAAACGATTTAGATAGTTTCGATAGGATGTATTCAATAAGTTTGTGACTGTGAGTCCTATCGTAAGTGTTGATTTATGAGTCACTTTAAGGTCGATGCTGGAATTGAAATTTAGTAGATGATAAGCATTGGGTGTTGTGCTTACATCTACGGTTTCATAGGTTTCTGTTTCTGGAATGTAAACTTCAAAATTAGTATTAGGGTACTCATTTTGTCGAAAATTGTACTCGCTTTCCAGTGCCAACCGGATATTGTTGAACGCTGTATTTTGATAAACGATTTCATTTTTAGTACTAACAGGCGGCATACTTATTAGGGGTTTGTTTTGAGTTTTATCATATCCTTTCACCAAAGAAAACTGATGGTTGTACTGAAAGTTTGTGGCAAAAACATAAGAGGCTTCTAAATCCACACCCAATAATTGTGCATGGGTTTGACGATACTCCCATACCTGAAAATAACCTCGAATTGTCTGCTCTACTTTGGTGGGTTCAATAAGAATAAAGTCTGAAATTCTATGGATATAGGGATTGATTGAATAACCAAAGACAGCATTCTTTTTTTGAAATGCTAACGAAATTTTCTGCCCAACTTCCGAATGGAAACGCAAATCCCCGAGTTCAATTCGCGATGCTGAGTGGTGCAATCCTTCGCTAAAAAGTTCAGACGGATTGGGCGCTCTTGACGCAAGGGAATAATTCACAAACAATTTGGATTCATCATTTAAAATAACCGTAGCTCCTAGAGTTGCCGAAAAATTATTGAACTTCAATTGTGGGTTTGTCAAAACCTGATTGTTTGTTTCTTCGACGACCATTTCTGGGAATAGTTGATCGTAATTTTGGGATTCCCAAAAAGAGGTTCGGTAAAATTTATAAACATCCATTTGGGTGCGGTCAAATCGTCCTCCTACTTCCAAAAACCACTGGTCATTCAACTGATATTCTGCGATGGTGTATATTCCCAAATCATATTTGTCGTAATCAGGAATCAGTCTGCGCACTCCAGTATTGGCTGCAAAATTACTTTGATACCTTGCCATTATCCCAGTTTTTAAGTCAATTTGCTCGGTAAAATGAGTATCTACATCCAGTAAAATCGTATGAGTGTCCAATTCTAGATCCAATGAGGCATCCCCTTTATCGTCGCCCCGCCTGATGTCAAACTCCAAACGATTGTTCCGTTGAAAGTCGTATTGAATGCTCAATTTTCCAAAACCACTCCATCTTTTATATCCTTTTACACGTGCTAAATGATGCGTTACGTCTTGTTTAGGCTCATTGATTTGGTATGAGAAATCGTTTATGATCAAGGGCTTGGGACTGTTTATGGCCCGAATTTGATCTCTTGCACCTCCCAAATGCGAAGCCCTTAGTATTCCAATTTCATTTTTATAAAAAGAATAATAACCTTCAAATCCCTGTTCAAATTGATTTAGACCAATGTCTACAGCAAAGTTTCGCTCAAAAATACCTGTATTGCTCAGTATATAATCAGGCGCTTTAAAGTCACCAAATCGCTTCATTGTTCCTTGAATCTTAGCATGCCAGCCGTTTAGGTAACTTTTAGTCAATTCGGTAGTTAGTAATGCGCCACGCCCATTTGATGATAATGTTTGCAGGGTACTACCGTACAAACTGTCTTTAATGGGTACTTTTGCAGCTTCAGCAACGATGACACCACCCACGGCATTTCCACCATATTGCAAAGCTCCTGCACCTTTGACGAGTGTTAAATTTCCAACAGAATGGATATCTAGATTGGGAGCGTGTTCGGCTCCCCATTCTTGGTCTTCCATTCGAACCCCATTGTTTATAATCAATACGCGACTGCTGTGAAGACCATGAATTAATGGTTTTATAACAGTGTTGCCTGTATTTAGGGAAGACACACCACTCAGACTGTTTAGGGCATCGCCTAGTGAACCACTGCCAAAACGTTCCAAGGCTTCTTTTGAAATACTGCTTTGAAGAATCGTTTTGGATTTGTCATTATAGGCTTTCCCATCAATAATTATTTGATTAAGTTCTTCCAAATGGTGTTCCAGCATAAAGTTTTTGGTCGTATTACCAAAAACTTTAACTGAAAACCCTTTTGTTAAGCAATAGGGGTGTGATACCTGAATTTGATAGGTATCATTGCAAAGGTTTCCAATGATGAATTTACCATTAGAATCGGTCTGTACAGCTTGTTCAGTCCCAGCGATAATGAGGGTTGCATCGACCATTAATGAACCGTCATGAAAGTCAGTTACCCTACCCGAAAGTGTGTTGTTGCAATCTTGTGAAATTGCAGAAATACTGCAAAATAGCAGTATCAAAAATGTATAGTGGCGCATATAAATTCTGATTTAACTTAACCAAATAACTCTTTTTATTTGTTAAGAAAAAACAGGAGGTGCGCGTAATTGGGTATTGGTTATTGTAAACGAATGAAGTCGTAAAGAGTCAAAGACTGTGCTGACTTTTACAAAAATTGTAGGCAATAACAGCGAGGGGTACTTAGCAATATAGTATCTGACAGAGCTAAAATGAACAGCACACAACTCACATTCAGAAATGGATTCATGGATATGTGTAGTTTTATCGTTACAAGAAGGGTGTTCATGTTCTTCGAGAACGTGCAAAGATTGAACACCAATTGGAAGCACAAGTATAGTAAATAGCAATAATGCTATTATTTGACGACCAATTTGCTTTTTGTGGTTCATAAAATAAAATACACAGAATTCCCCAAAATTAAATAATTTTTTTAAAAACGTGTTTTTTTTTAAAAAAAATCAATACAATTAACTAGCTTACGACCTCAATTAACTAAACAAATAATCAATGAAATCATTTAAATCACTTTTTTTATTACTACTTTTTAGTATTGCAGTTTCTTGTTCTGACTCCAACGATTCATCAGATGGAGTTAACGACTCAACCGGCCAGGTAGAGTACTCAGAAGTTCCGCCTTTCTATCCCATTGACTTTGAATCCGAAGGATTTGGCGCCTCATGGACATGGACTGTTTTTGAGAATGACGACAATCCCTCTTTGGAAATTGTAGATAACCCATCCAAAAGTGGTATTAACACCTCATCAAAGGTGGCTAAAATAACCACGCGTGCCAATGGTGAGCCTCATGCAGGCTGCGAATCAAAACACGGTACAGACATTGGTAGTTTTGAATTTGATGCGACAAACAAAACTGTAAAAATTATGGTTTACAAGACAGTTATTAGTGATGTAGGTCTTAAATTTGTTGAAGCATCAAGCGATGCGCAACCCGAAGTGAAGGTTGCAAACACCAAAATCAATGAGTGGGAAGAATTGACATTTGACCTATCAGGAAGCATCGGAAAAGGAGCTTCTAGAATTATCGATCAAATTGTTGTTTTTCCAGACTTTAAGTCTAGATCAACGGATAACGTAACTTACTTCGACAACATTACATTTGGGGAGTAAGCTCAAACTATTTTGGGGTGGGTTTTGAAAAGCAAAACTCGCTCCAATTTTGTTAGTAGCTTTATATTGCAACCCAATGATGATTTGGATTTATTTAATTTAATGTCCCAATAAAAGCGTTTTTTAAAAATCTAATTTGATTTACTCATTTCAATTATTTTTTTAACCAAATATAACTAAATTAGCTGCTTTGTTAATTTTTGGGTTATGAATAGAATTATACTTAGTTTAATATCTAGTTTTTGTTTTTTACATTCTCTAGTTCATGCACAATGCAATCAACCAATTTTGAAAATCATTTCATTTACGGATGGTTCAGAAGTTGAAACTTCATATTGTGGAATTGTAAATGATAGGGGACAGCGCCACGGTCAAGGACGTTTAGAGTATATTAATTACGATATATTTTATGAAGAGGGTATTTGGAAAAATGATCAGCTACACGGTGATGGAAAAACGGTCTATACAAATGGTCAAAAATATGAAGGTGTTTATGAAAGTGGTAAATTGACAAAGGGAATGTTTTCATCAAATTCCAATTGCGATTTATGGACCTATGAAGGGGAGTTTAACGGAAATTATTTTCAAGGCTTAGGAATTGAAAGAAGAGAGGTTAATAATCAAATCATAATAAAAGAAGGCGATTTTTTTTCAGACAAACTATATCAGGGTACTGAAACAGTCTTGTTCACGAATTCTGGCGTTGAAATTATTAGTGAATATGTGAAAGGAATTTCAACGGTTGTGAATCGAAATGACATTAATAATTACAAAGTGGAGGATATCGTTGGAGATGTGGAGTTTACTGAGGTTAGCTTATTACAACGAGGCACAATTATTGACTCTAGGTTGGCATATGACGTAGAGTTAGAAATTAACGGCGTTAAAGGGGAATGGCTTTTGGATAGCGGCGCAATGGGTTTTACGATTGGTAATATTATGTTTGAAAGGCTTATTGCAAATGGGGTCAAATACAAAGATTTAAATAAAACAGTCAAATCCTTCGGAATAGGCGGAGAGGTTTTCGGAGATCTCGTAGTTTTGGAAGAGATTAAAATCGGGGATTATATTGTAAAAAATGTAGTAGCCACAGTTCTTGATACTCCAACCTCTTTGTTAGGCACAGGTTTTTTATTGAAATTCAGTAACATTATCTGGAATATG
>JAURCF010000066.1 GCA_030828565.1 Flavobacteriaceae bacterium | reverse complement strand
GCTTTAGAGTACTTCTTGGGGGTGGAATTGGCTCTCAACCTAGAGAGGCTGACGTAATATTTGACTTTTTAGAGGAGGATCAATTCATTCCGTTTAGCGAAGCGGTCATTCGTGTGTTTGATAAATACGGGGAAAGAAATCGAAGAAACAAGGCGCGAATGAAATTCTTGGTCAAAGAAGTTGGAATCGATCAGTTTTTAACGTGGGTTGCCGAAGAACGTTCCGCAGTACCTCACAATTCCTACCCCATTCAAATAGAATCTGAACAATGGATAACTACTGATTTGTATGACTCCAAAACAAATACAGAATCCCCTGACTATCAACAATGGATAAAAACCAACGTCATTGCTCAAAAACAAGCAGGGTATGTTTCGGTTGGAATAGCTGTAAAAACAGGTGACTTTTCTTCAAATACCGCCCGTAAACTAGCCGATATTATAGAAGCGTTTAGTGGAGACGATACGCGCTTATCGGTTTCGCAAAGTATTCTTTTGAGGCACGTTAGAAAGGAAAATCTTCCGGCACTTTATGAAAGTTTACGGCTACTCAACATGACTCGAATTGGCTTTCATAAAATCAATGACATTGTGGCTTGTCCAGGGACAGACACCTGTAATTTGGGAATTTCAAGCAGTATGGGATTGGCAAACAAATTACAAGAAATCATTGAAGATGAATACGAAAACGTCATTACGGATCACAAGCTTGATATTAAAATTAGTGGTTGCATGAATGCCTGTGGGCAGCATACCTTAGCCAATATCGGTTTTCAAGGGATGACAATGAAAGTAAATAATCTGATTGCTCCTGCTACTCAATTGCTTTTGGGTGGAGGTGTATTGGGCAATGGAAAAGGAAGGTTTGCCGACAAGGTCCTTAAAACTCCTTCCAAAAAAACACCCGATGTATTGCGTTGGATTTTGAATGATTTTGAAAAAAATCAGAACAACGAAACGTTCAATGCTTATTACGATCGAAAAACAACAGATTATTTTTACCAAAATCTAAAGCATTTTTCAGACACTACTGAATTACAATCCGATGATTTTGTAGATTGGGGTGCAAAAGAAAAATACGAAAAAGCTATCGGTATTGGCGAATGCGCCGGTGTTACGATCGACTTGGTACAAACTTTATTGTTTGAAGCCGAAGAAAGCCTCGAACTCGCTCAAGAAAGTAGTTCCGCCAAACAGTGGAGTGATAGTATATATCATGCCTATTCAGGTCAAATTAAAGCTGCTAAAGCACTTTTAACCACTGTAAAAGCCAAAACCAATTCGCAGCATTCGATAAAAATCGCTTTTGACGAGCATTTTAAAGAATATGGCGAAAACGAAGGTATGACATTTCATGAATGTGTTGGAAAAATGAATCAAGAAGCTCCAACTGAATCTTTTGCAAACACTTACCTAAAGCAAGCGCATCAACTAATCAATTGGATTAAAAACAAGCGAAATGAACAGTAGAAAAAAAGGGAGAATTACGCTAGTAGGAGCTGGACCCGGAGACCCCGAATTATTAACCCTAAAGGGCCTAAAGGCCATTCAAAATGCGGAAGTGATATTGTACGACGCATTGGTCAACACAGAACTCTTGAGTCACAATCCAACTGCAGAAAAAGTATTTGTTGGAAAACGACTGGGAAAACATTCCAAAAAACAATCAGAAATCAACCAAGAACTTATCGATTACGCCTTGAAAGGAAAACAAGTTGTTCGGCTTAAGGGTGGAGATGTTTCTGTTTTTGCTAGAGCAACGGAGGAAATTCAATACGCTCAGTTTTTCAACATTGAAACTACTGTAGTACCCGGGATTTCTTGTTATTCAGGAATAGCAGCACAAAACAAAATTCCGATTACCAAACGATGTGAAAACGAAAGTTTTTGGGTAACAACAGGTTATACCTGTGAAGGAATAATTTCCCCCGATATTTCGTTGGCAGCTCAATCGTCAGCTACCGTCATCATTTTGATGGGAATGAGCCGTTTGTCAAACATTGTAGAAGAATTTAAAAAATTCAAACCTGTCGATTTTCCAATAAGTATCGTTCAAAATGGAACCCTAAAAAATAGCAAATCGATTTCGGGAACTCTTGAATCTATTGAAGAACTGGTTGGTGTTCACCGAATTTCAAATCCTGCTGTTATTTTTATTGGAAACGCAGCCAATGACGCAGTAACTCAATACGAAAACTTGCGAAATCAAGAAACTATATGGGTGTAGTTAACATTCCCCTAGTACTTTTAAAAAAGAAAAAATGATAAAAACAGACATACTAATTATCGGAGCAGGACCTGTGGGGTTATTCACCGTTTTTGAGGCGGGATTGATGAAACTTCACTGCCATTTGATTGATGCGATTGCACAACCGGGGGGTCAACTTTCCGAAATATATCCCAAAAAGCCCATCTATGACATCCCAGGGTTTCCTTCTGTATTGGCAGGAGATTTGGTTGATAATTTGGTAGAACAAGCTGCACCTTTCAATCCAGGATACACTTTGGGAGAGCGAGCTGACACCATTACCAAGCTAGACGATGGAAATTTTATTGTTACCACTTCCAAAGGAACACAACATCAGGCTCCTGTTGTTATGATTGCAGGGGGATTGGGAAGTTTTGAGCCAAGAAGACCGCTCATTGAAAATCTTAAAGACTTTGAAGGAAAAGGAATTGAATACATTGTAAAAGATCCACTCTCTTTTTTAGGAAACAACCTTGTTATATCGGGTGGTGGTGATTCTGCTTTGGACTGGGCCATATATTTTGCAAACGAAGGTACTCATCCCGTAACACTAGTTCATAGGAGCGATCGTTTTAGAGCGCATAAAGATTCAGTGCAAAAAGCATACGAACTTCAAGAACTAGGAAAATTACAGCTTATCACCGACGGAGAAGTTACAGGTTTGAAGGGGGATAATCGATTGTCTGAAATTGAAATTACCATTAATAAAAACGAAATAAAAACTATTGAAACAGCGTATTGGCTTCCGCTATTTGGTTTATCACCCAAACTGGGTCCTATTGGAAACTGGGGGCTTGAAATCGAAAAAAATGCAATAGTAGTAGATACTTTTGACTACCAAACCAATGTGCCTGGAATATTTGCCATTGGAGATGTCAACACCTATCCTGGAAAATTAAAATTGATTCTTTGTGGCTTTCACGAGGCCACGTTGGCCGTCCAAACCGCTTACAAAATCATTCATCCTGAGAAAAAATTCACCATGAAATACACAACAGTTCAAGGAATTCAAGGTTTTGAAGAAAAAGGATCGCCAGTATTGATTTAATTAATATTATTGTAAAATAATACGCATCCATGAAAGATATTACGATTACTCTAATCGACCGAGAAGGAAAAAATCATGAATTGATAGCTCCTACCGATATGAATATGAACCTAATGGAAGTTTGCAAAAGCTACGAACTTCCCGTTGAAGGAACTTGCGGAGGAATGGCTATGTGTGCGTCTTGTCAAGTATATGTTCACTCAGAGCAACATTTTGGCGAACGCAACGACGATGAAGAAGCCATGCTGTCAGAGGCTTTTTATGTAAACGATAATTCCCGACTTGGATGTCAAATCAATATGACGGAAGATTTAGACGGCTTAACTGTTGAACTTGCTCCAGAGAGCGAATAACAACTATTTTTTAAGAAAGGTAGCTACTCGAAGCTGTGCGTTTTGGCGAATATCCTCCCAAAAAAGATTGATGTCTCCAAAATGATAGTCTTTCACAAAAGACAACCAAAAGCGCTTGGGTATTTTGGGTAAGCTTACCCAAATCATTCCATCAATTTTTTCGATATAAAGACTCTTTGGGTAGAGTTTTCCATCTCCATTGTACACTCCTTTGTGATCTTCAAAATTGGTTTTTATTTGATCATTCCAAGTAATTGGATTGGAAGTCACGCCACCTTTAAACCACGAATCATAGCGTTTTGGAAGTTTTCCTTTCTTATACGAATTCCATGTTACAAACCCTCCTATTTCCTCAGGACTGGTCATAGGCTTAATTGATTTGAATTCATCTGCATTGATTTTCCCTCCTATTAAATAGGCAGCAACCAATTGATTTTGCAGTGGTTTCCCATCAAAAAATTCTTGAACCAACCGTTTGCAATGACCCGTTCCTTGACTGTGAGAAGCAATAATGATCGGTTTGCCTTGATTGTATTGATTTAAATATACTTCAAAAGCACGCTTTACATCTTGATAAGCAAGTTCGTAGGCTTCTTCTCCTCCATTTTTTGTGTAAGGATCGTAATAAACCCGGAGATGCGCTTGGCGATAAAAGGGTACGTATAAATTGCCAACAGAAGACCATGCAGAGGCTTGAAACTTTACGGGTTTTTCAATGACATCGGTTCGAATGCTTTCATTGTAAATATCGGCATTCCAAGAACGATCTTTTCGACTGGTTAATAGCGTAGGATACACATAAAAAACATCTACTGCTAAAGGTTTTAATGAATCAGGCAAATGAATGCTCTTAAGCTCACTAGCAACCGTTGGAAGCTCAGCCCAAGAATGCTCTGAATAATAATCGGGAGCTTTGGGCGAATTTTGTAATTTAAATTGTTGAGTCATATAAGATGTTGCGCACGAATTGAAAAAAACCACCCATAAGATTAGAAAATATTTGCTTTTCATTCTGAAAGAACTTTTTTTTAATTAAATTGGCTGTAAATTAGTCAAAAACATGAAAATTCAATTTTATTTTTTATACATTTTTTTAATAATTGCTTCGGGATGTACAAATGTAAGCAAAGAATTGTCAATTACTTTGGAAGCAAAAAGTAATAGTCCAGCAACTGGAACTGTAGTTTTTAGTCAAAAAGATGAGGTAGTCACAATGAAAGCCGACTTGATCGGGCTTAGTGAAGGAATACACGCTATTCATCTTCATGAAAAAGCAGATTGTTCTTCGGATGATGGCAAATCAACAGGAGGGCATTGGAATCCTACTTTTTCAAAACACGGTGCTTGGGGCGATGCAGAAGGATACCACAGAGGTGATATTGGAAATTTTAAAGTTGATTCAACAGGAAAAGGTACTGTTCGCTTTTCAACAAATCAATGGTGTATTGGATGCGATGATCCGATCAAAAACATAGTTGGAAAAGCTGTTATTGTTCATCAAGGGGAAGACGATCTTGAATCGCAACCTTCGGGAGCTGCAGGTGCTAGAATAAGCTGCGCCGCTATTATTGAATAACAAACTCAACGCCATAGTTAGCTCCATTTACGCTCTTTATTTTTATTCTCGTAAGCTTTTAGCTCTTCGGTGGGGATTACTTTCAGAAACGAAGGGTGTTGTTCTATTGCATATTCAATTTTTTCAATGATAACATCAACCGAGTCGTTATCGTAATCAATATCCAACGGTTTTTTGATTTCCATACTTTGCAGGATACCTCTTTTTTTGATAAAAAGACCTCTTTTATCAAACGAACGGCGAAAACCATCAATAACTATAGGAACAACGATGGGCTTATAGCGCTGAATAATATGAGCAGTTCCTTTGCGAATCGGTTTAAATGGTGTTGTTGTGCCTTGCGGAAATGTAATGACCCAACCGTCATTAAGAGCCTTTCCAATGCTGGAAATATCACTCATTTTCACCTGTCTATTGATTTCTTCGCCATTGGCTCGCCAAGTTCTATCAATAGACACAGAACCCGCATACGCCATAATACGCGGCAAAAGACCAGCTCTCATGGTTTCTCGAGCAGCAATGAAATAAATATTAAGTTTTGGATGCCACAAATAACCTACATTTTTTAAGGAATCTTTACGACCGCTCAAACTGGCATTGAACACATGAAACATGGCCATAACATCGGCAAAATAGGTTTGATGGTTCGAAACAAACAACACATTTTTTTCGGGAAGATTTTGGATGATTTCAGAGCCTTCAATCTTCAACTGATTAAATCCTTTGTAACGACGATGAGACATCACTCCCAAAACGCGAATAATGGTTTTTTTGACATATAAATTATGACCGAAAGGATTTCTTTTAAAAAGATTCAATTTTCTGATAAATTTTAGTCAAAGATAAAAAAAGAATAGATTACAACGTTTTGATAAGAGCTTTTATTTCTGCTAAAATCATGGCTGTTGCCCCCCACACAATATGGTTTTTTAAATAAAAGGCAGGAACTTCTTTAGTTTGATCCAAGGAAGTCCTCACTGCAAAGACCCCTTCTGAGTCGTCCGACAAAATATCTTTGAGTGGTACTTCAATGATTTCGGATACTTCCTTTTCTTCTTTTGTAAAGTACAGCATTTGCTTACTTACCCCCAAAAATGGATGCACATAAAAATTACTAGGCGGAATAAATATCTCCGAAAGCGGTCTTAAAACATCAATACTTGTTGGTGGAACTCCAACTTCTTCATGCGTTTCGCGCAGGGCTGTATAAAGCAAATCGGGATCGGTAGCGTCATTTTGCCCCCCAGGAAAACTAACTTGCTGCGAGTGAACTCCAGGGTACTTTTGACGTAATATAAAAACCAATTGCATTTGATGTTGGCTGTCGGGATACATCAAAGCCAAAACAGAGGCTTTTTTGGAAGATTGCATTTGCTTTTTGTAATGATGAATCATTTTAGAACGACCCGGAGGAGCCATTCGCAACTGTTCGTCCAATCCTGGTAATGGAATATTTGTTATTTTCGTGATGTTTTCTATAAAAAACTCAAAATGCATTGTATCAAAATCCTTTTAATGGGAAGTATCGTAATGTTAAGTTGGACGGGGTGCAACCGACAGCCCAATCCTTCCAAGAAATTGCAAATTACAAAAAAAGAACCCACGAAGTCAATTTCCTTAACAAAGGAAAAAGAAAAAACCGAAACCGACTTTCAATTGACAGATAAAAATGCGATTCCATTTTTTAGCAAATACGCAAAAGAAAATCCCGAAAACAAAGTTCGAATCATTACATCCTATGGAAACATTGATATATTGCTGTATAATAACACTCCTTACCACCGAGCCAATTTTATTTATCTGACCAAACAAGACTATTTTGACGGTACTTTTTTTCATCGAATCGTTAAAGATTTTATTATTCAAGGAGGCAACTCGGATCGGAAAAGCACTTCGCAAAAACGAAGGCGTATTGGCAAATACCTGTTACCACCCGATACCAAAAAAGGAAATCGGCACCATCGAGGTGTCATTTCCATGCCAAGCAGTGAAATTGACAACCCGCACAAATTGGCCTCCCCGTATGAGTTTTTTATCGTTCAAAAAAAGGACGGTGCCTATCATCTCGATGGCAATTATACCGCTTTTGGTAAGGTGATATCAGGCATGGGCGTTGTTGACAAAATCGCGTATTTACCCGCCGATAGTAGAGAATGGCCTATTGACAATGTGGTGATTAAAACGGAAATTATTGAATAACTTTATGTTATAATTTATAAAAAGAATTGCATAAAAAAACATCCAAAAATTAATTTTTGGATGTTTTTTATGTCTGTGATTTTTGCCTATCCTATTTTTTTAAAAATTTAAGTGTTCCTGTTTTATCATCAGAAGAGTATTTTAATATATAAACTCCGGAATTTAAATTTGGTACATCAACAGAAGTGT
>JAURCF010000060.1 GCA_030828565.1 Flavobacteriaceae bacterium | reverse complement strand
TGTGGGATTCACTTCTTCGTGCAAAACGCCTTGATAAAAAGTGTCATAAGCCTCCCTCTCACCAACATGAAAATGCTGTTGAGGCGGATAATTTCTCAATGCGGTTTTTATTTTTTTAGAAACAATCATCCCTCCAACTGTAATCAACATATCGGGGCGCAATTGGCTCCAACTTTCTGGCGGTTGCGATTGGAATTCAATGGGAGCAATCAGCGTATCAATGCTTGAAATAAAATGAGCATGATGCAGATTGGAAGTGGTTTCTGTCAAAACAATTATCGAAGGATCTGCTGCCCATTGATCAAGAATTTCTTTGGAAAGTGTATTGGGCGAAAGACAGCCTGCCAAAATCATTTTTTTCGAAGCCCGATTCCAAAGGCTCGAAAAAGCTTTAGAGGGAAAAGAAACCGTTTTCTTTTTGGAGTTCTGAGAAAATACTGGCAATACAACCGTAGGCTTATCGATGGTATTGTAAAGTGGCTCTTCCATAGGAATATTGATATGAACCGGTTTTTGGTGTTCAATAGCAGCCGAAAGTGCTTGATGAATTTCCGAAGCATTGTTCGTCTGAACTGCTTGTTGCATTTCAGCCAATTGTTCAGGTTGATATGGAACGGGAATTAGCTGTTGCTGATTGCTCTGAAGAATTGCATCTGTATGATGAATTACATCTTGTTGCAAAGGTGCTGAATATACCAAATGTCTGTCAAAAACGTGATCTTGTCGAATGGTTTGACCGTCTCCAATATCAATGCGATAAACGGGGCGATCGGCCGATAAAACGACCAAAGGAATATTACTATAAAACGCTTCTGCGATGGCAGGATAATAGTTGAGCAAAGCCGATCCAGAAGAGCAAATAACCGCAACTGGTTGTTGAATTTGCTGAGCAATTCCCAAAGCAAAAAAAGCAGCACAACGTTCGTCAACAATGCTATAAGCAGTAATGTCAGGATGCGCAGTAAAACTCAAAGTCAAAGGGGCGTTTCGCGACCCAGGAGAAATCACCACATGCCGAATTCCTTTATCAAGACACGATAGCAAAACGGTTTGTGCAACAGGGATTTCTGAATACTTCATCTTAGATCACAAAAATACAAAAAACACCCGTCAAATAGTAGCAGAAATCAACCGAAGCATGGTTTGAGCTTTTTGTTGGGTTTCCTCCCACTCCAATTGTGGGTTACTCGCTGCAGTGATGCCACTGCCCACATACAATGTTACCTGCTGCGGTTGCCATTGCAAGCAACGTAAATTGACAAACAAATGGGTCTCTTGATCAGAGATAGGTCCTAAATAACCACTATAAAACGATCGATCATAGCCTTCGTTTTTTTGAATAAAATCAAATGCTTTTTTCCGAGGAACACCTCCAACGGCCGGAGTGGGATGCAAAGCGGCTATCAACTCCCAAACCGAAGCTTTGGTTACAGTGGCTGTAATTTGAGTTTTTAGATGAAAAAGACTTCCCGCTTGAACGGTTTCAGGGGCAGCACAAAATATGGATTCGTTCCCTACTAATGAGCGCAAGGCTTTCTCGATGCTATGCGTTACCAATTCTTGTTCGTGTATTTCTTTCTGCCCCCAGCTCACTGCTTTGATATCGGTTGTTGCAGCGGTTCCTGCCAAAGCCATAGTTGTGAGTTGTTGGTTTTTTAGATGAAATAGCGATTCCGGAGTTGCCCCCAACCACAGCCCTTTTTTTGGATGGTACCAAACATAACAAAAAGCCGAAGGGTAAAGCGACAATGCTTTTTGAAAAAGCTTCCAAGGATTAGCAGGGTCTAAAGAAAGTTCAATCGCTCGGGAAAGAACCACTTTTTGCAAGTCAGTATCTTGAATTTCTTGAATACACTGAGTCAACAGTCCTATGTATCGTTGGTGTTCGTTTGTATTGTGAGGTACATCAATTGCTGTAGAGGACTGGATATTCGATTGCGAATCCATTTCTGTTTCTACGACCTCATCATCAAAGATTATAAATGGCGATTTGTTGGTGTCGAATTCGCCCATCACAAACCCCGAAGCGGATGATTGAGATGCGGTATGAAGCACCGTATCCTTTTGAAGAAAAGCCGTTACTCGATTAGTGTGAGGCTTTCTAAACACAACCAAGGGTTGTTGTTTTTCCCAATGGTCTTCAATTCGGTTGAAAAAATCCGTAGAATTCAAATTACTGTTTTTTGGGAAGCATAATAGTGGTTAGCTTGCAGGAGGAAACCAGTTGATCGTTTTCATCACAGACACGGATGTCCCAAAGTTGTAGTGTTCTTCCCAAATGAATGGCTTTGGCAGTAGCAATAACAAATCCGTCGCTAACACTTTTGAGATGATTCGCAGAAATTTCAATTCCTCTAACAAAATGAGTATCGAGATTGGCACGAATGGACGAGGCAGCACTTCCTACACTTTCAGCAAGAGCCGCAGTCACTCCTCCGTGAAGCACGCCATCGGGCTGATGCGTATCGGGAGTTACAGGCATTTTGGCTACCAAATAATCATCTCCAACTTCAATATATTCAATATTCAAAACCCGCATAAAGGTTCGGGTATTTCGTTCGTTGAGCCGTTGTAAAATTTCTTCCGGTTTCATGGTTCTTTTTTTGTAAAAATAAGAAATAAAAAACGCGCTAAAAAATTAGCGCGTTTTCTGTATAAAATAATGATAATCAATTATTTAACTTCTTCAAAGTCAACATCTTGTACATCATCACCTTCTTTAGCTGGTTCGGCGGAAGCAGCTTCTCCTTCTTGAGGTGCTTGTTCCGCTTGTGCCTTGTAAAGCTCTTCAGAAGCATTTTTCCAGGCTTCATCAATTTGCTCCAATGCAGGTTTGATGGTTTCAGCATCTTTGGATTCGTGTGCTTTTTTCAAAGCTTCCAACGCTTCTTCAATCGGTTTTTTCTTGTCATCCGATAGTTTATCACCAAATTCCTTAAGTTGTTTTTCAGTTTGAAAAATCATCGCGTCGGCATTGTTCAATATATCTACTTGTTCTTTGGCTTTTTTGTCAGCATCGGCATTGGCTTCGGCTTCCTGCTTCATTTTTTCAATTTCCTCTTCAGTCAATCCAGAGGAAGCTTCAATTCGAATATCCTGTGATTTTCCAGTAGCCTTATCAGCTGCCTTTACCTTTATAATTCCGTTTGCATCAATATCAAAAGTTACCTCAATTTGGGGTACACCTCGCTGAGCGGGTGGAATTCCATCCAAATGAAAACGACCAATGGTTTTGTTATCCGTTGCCATCGAACGTTCTCCTTGAAGTACGTGAATTTCTACTGATGGCTGATTGTCTGCTGCCGTCGAAAACACTTGAGACTTCTTGGTTGGAATCGTGGTGTTGGCGTCGATAAGTTTGGTCATAACGCCTCCCATCGTTTCAATTCCAAGGGATAAAGGGGTAACGTCTAACAACAATATATCTTTAACATCTCCCGTAAGAACACCTCCTTGAATAGCCGCTCCAATAGCCACTACTTCATCAGGATTGACTCCTTTGGAAGGTTTTTTTCCGAAATATTTTTCAACTTGTTCCTGAATAACCGGAATTCGAGTAGAACCTCCAACCAAAATTATTTCATCGATATCGCCAGTAGACAAACTTGCATCTTTCAAGGCTTTTTTGACAGGTTCCATTGAACGCTTAACCAACGAATCTGCTAGTTGCTCGAACTTAGCACGGGTAAGTGTTACCACCAAGTGCTTGGGACCAGAATCGGTTGCAGTTACATAGGGAAGGTTGATTTCGGTTTGCGTAGAAGATGATAATTCAATTTTGGCTTTTTCAGCAGCTTCTTTCAAACGTTGTAAAGCCATAGGGTCTTTACGAAGATCCATTTTTTCATCTTTCTGGAAAGTTTCTGCCAACCAATCGATAATTACTTGGTCAAAATCGTCACCACCCAAATGGGTATCTCCGTTAGTAGAAAGTACTTCAAAGACTCCGTCTCCCAATTCAAGGATGGAGATATCAAAAGTTCCTCCTCCAAGGTCATAAACCGCAATTTTTTGTTCTTTTCCTCCTTTGTCCAATCCGTAAGCCAATGCAGCCGCAGTAGGCTCGTTGATAATACGATGTACTTTAAGACCGGATATTTCACCTGCTTCTTTTGTGGCTTGACGCTGAGCGTCATTAAAATAAGCAGGAACAGTAATAACAGCATCGGACACGTCTTGACCTAAGTAATCTTCGGCTGTTTTCTTCATTTTCTGAAGAACCATAGCAGATAACTCTTGCGGTGTGTAAAAACGACCGTCAATATCGACTCTAGGGGTATTGTTGTCTCCTTTAACTACTTTGTAAGGGACGCGTTCGGCTTCAGTTTTGGATTCCGAAAATTTGTTGCCCATAAAACGTTTGATAGACGAAATTGTTTTGGTAGGGTTGGTAACCGCCTGTCGTTTTGCGGGGTCACCCACCTTAATTTCTCCACCTTCCACAAAGGCAATTACAGAAGGTGTGGTTCTTTTTCCTTCGGCATTGGGAATAACAACTGGTTCGTTACCTTCCATGACAGAAACACACGAGTTGGTAGTTCCTAAGTCAATTCCTATAATTTTACTCATAATATAGTTTTAAATGATATTTTTCAATGATTTGAACTCATTTAGTCAATCATTGTGCCAATTCTAAACAACTGACAGGATGTCATAGTCTCGAGCATACCAGGTCATTGAACACATTACAAGGCATTGGGCGAAAAGAAATTAAGATGTCGAGGGTTTTAGATTAATAATGTATTTTTACTGAATCAAAAGCACAATGTATGTCAATTTCAAAGAAAGAATACAAACGAGTTACCACAAACTCTTTGATTGAAATGAAGTCAAGGGGTGAGAAAATATCAATGCTTACTGCCTATGATTTTTCTATGGCAAAAATTGTAGATCAAGCAGGAATGGATGTGATACTGGTTGGAGACTCCGCTTCGAACGTTATGGCGGGTCACGAAACCACTTTGCCCATTACATTGGATCAAATGATTTATCATGCCTCTTCTGTTGTTCGAGCTGTACAACGTGCACTGGTTGTTGTTGATCTTCCTTTTGGAAGTTATCAGTCCGACCCAAAAGAAGCATTGCGTTCTGCCATTCGAATTATGAAAGAATCAGGAGCACATGCTATTAAAGTTGAAGGAGGTTATCAAATCAAAGATTCCGTAAAGCGTATTCTCAATGCTGGAATTCCAGTGATGGGGCATTTGGGACTTACTCCTCAATCGATCTATAAATTTGGAACGTATACGGTTCGAGCTAAAGAAGAACAAGAAGCCGAACAACTTTTAAATGATGCTCAAATGCTTGAAAAATTAGGCTGCTTTGGGATTGTTCTTGAAAAAATACCCGCTCAATTGGCCGCAAAAGTGGCTAGAAGTGTTCAAATTCCAATTATTGGGATTGGTGCGGGAGACCAAGTAGACGGACAGGTATTGGTCATTCACGATATGATTGGTATGACTACTGAATTTAGTCCTCGTTTTTTAAGACGCTACCTAAATCTGTTTGAAACCATGACAACAGCCATTACAAAATACGTTTTGGATGTTAAGAGTAATGATTTTCCAAACAGCGAGGAGCAGTATTAATAGTGTCATCTAAATCCCTAATTCAAAACGCTATTTTGTTTGAAGACAATCATCTGATTGCCATCAACAAGCAGCCGGGACAATTGGTTCAAGGAGACAAAACCGGAGACGATCCTTTGAGCGAGTTGGTCAAAGAATACATCAAAATTGCCTACTCAAAACCTGGAAAGGTGTATTTGGGTGTCATTCACCGATTGGATCGACCCACAAGTGGGGTTGTTATATTTGCTAAAACTTCCAAGGCGCTAACACGAATGAATTTGTTGTTTTCAGAAAAAAAGACACAAAAGACCTATTGGGCAGTTGTCAAAAACAAACCCCCAGAAGATCAGCAACTCCTCACCCATTATTTGGTGCGAAATCCCAAACAAAACAAATCCTACGCTTATAAAAAAACAGTTCCAAATAGCAAAGAAGCCATCCTATCCTATAAAATTGCGGTTTCTCTTCAACGCTATTTTATGTTGGAAGTTGAATTAATGACAGGCAGGCACCATCAAATTCGTTCACAACTTTCACATATCGGATGTCCCATAAAAGGAGATTTAAAATACGGCTTTGATAGAAGCAACTCGGACGGCAGCATTCATTTGCATGCGCGAAATTTAACTTTTATACATCCTGTTACCCAACAACTAATAAGCATTGATGCAGCTCCCCCAAAAGATCCCATTTGGGACGCTTGTTTATCGGTTTAGCTCGAGGGATTTTTTTCGAATGGATTCCGAAATCGGTTCGTTGTTGATTTTACTTTCAAGCCACGCTAAAACGTCCAAATATAAAAATGCTCGTTTTTCGTATGGGTCGTTCTCATACTTTTTGAATTCCTTGTATAACTTCTTAAAAGCACCTTTCAATTCGCTTGGATACAAAGATCCTAAACTCTTTAAAAACCGAATCATTTCTCGCTGTACGTTTTGCAATTCATTCATCTTGATTAGAAACTTGTATGTACTTCGTAATTGAACATCCAGATGATAATCCATACCTGCCTCGTAATGAGCTACCAAACTGAGTACTCGAGCAAAACACATAAGATCCTCCCGCATGGTTAACTTTTTGTTTTCAATGATTTTTTTGAGGTATGTAATGCAGTTTTTAAAATCCCCCAACCCAAAATAAATACAAGCAATTTTGTAGTAAAATACCATAACATGATGGTCGTCAATTTGATGCGAATATTCTTTCAATCCTTTTAGGATTTGAGGAACATACTCCAAACCTTTGTCAAATACTCCGTCTAAAAAGCAAAGATTCAATCGGTGTTGATGCAAGCACATGAACACCAAAACTTTTACATTGTCATTCTTAGGGAAGGATTCTCGATTTACTTCTTCCTCCAAGCGCTTTAGCGTAGTCTTAAATTTTGTTTTGTATTTCAAAAAATAAAGCGACTCTAATAAATATTGGTTCCCTTTTAAATAAAAAACAGGATTTTGCGCAATCATGACTGGGTGATCATGAAACAACTCGACCCATTTTTGGGAATATTTGAACGAACTTATAAAATCTTGCACCAAAATACTATACCACAGATGGGCTTTGTAAACCCACAATTTTTCTCTAAAGTTTAAGTCGGCAAGGGTATACTTGGGAAGGCGTTCAAAAAAGTATTGGGTAATTTTTCGATATTCATCATCGTTCCTAACATAACCCGTTCTCAAAATCATATTGTACAATTGAAGAGATAAATTGGACAACTGACTCGTAAGTGTGTTTTTATCATTGAGTAAACGCGCTTCATCAACCAATTGATCCGATCGAGATTGTACGCTTCGGGTGATGTATTGACTTTCTATGATTTTTTCGAATTCAACAATTTCATTGGCAATCATATTTTCTTGCGATTCAAAAGCCAATGATTTCGCTTTGTCCAAAAGCTTTAGGCTTTGTTTGTAAAGGCCCTTATGATAAAGAATGGTGGCAAAATCGAGTTGTTCACGGATTTGAAAGCGACTGTTATGATGAATTGGATTCAGTCGTAAGCTTACCAAAATTTGCTTGTACAAATGCGCTTTTAAGTTGGATAATTGTTGTTTTTTAACGATTTTGCTATCCAATATGGTTGGCTCATCATAAGCCTTCATTTTTTCTAACAAATTAAAAAGCGACAGAAATTTAGAATCGGTATTGACTCCCAATCGACCTACATACAATTTAAATTGTCGCTTTTCTGATTTTGAAAGCGACTTGATCAAAATAAATAGCGAATCTTTCTGTATGTTAGTCATTGTATAATTATTGATTTAAACAATTGATAATAAGTACTTTAAATAAAACAATGTATTGATGTACATTGTAAAAAAAAACAAACAAAATAGGCGTTGTTTTTCTCTAATAGCCTATATTCGTATAACCGTTTAGCAAATTACGGAAATAAATAATGAATACTGAAAAAGTTCAGATTTTTGACACTACTTTAAGAGATGGAGAGCAAGTTCCTGGTTGCAAACTTAACGCTAATCAAAAACTTATTATCGCACAACGTCTTGATGATTTAGGAGTTGATATTATCGAAGCGGGATTTCCAATTTCCAGTCCTGGAGATTTTAAGTCTGTGGAGGAGATTTCTAAAATTGTGAAAAATGCCATTGTTTGTGGGCTTACTCGATCTGTACAAAAAGACATTGATGTTGCGGCAGAAGCCTTGAAATACGCTGTTCGACCTCGAATTCATACTGGAATAGGTACTTCAGACTCACACATCATTCACAAATTCAATACCACTCGTGAAAAAATCATCGAACGTGGAGTTGCCGCTGTCAAACATGCAAAGTCTTATGTAGAAGATGTAGAATTTTATGCGGAAGATGCTGGGCGTACTGAGAACGAATATTTGGCACAAGTTTGTGAAGCTATGATTAAGGCAGGTGCAACCGTTTTGAATATTCCTGATACAACAGGCTACTGTTTGCCAGATGAATACGGAGCTAAAATAAAGTACTTAAAAGAAAATGTAAAAGGAATTCACAAAGCT
>JAURCF010000019.1 GCA_030828565.1 Flavobacteriaceae bacterium | reverse complement strand
TTGAAAAAGGAAATTTTTTAAAATTTATATCATGGTAAAAATTACTGCCGCAGAAGTCAATCAATTACGAAAAGCCACAGGTGCTGGAATGATGGATTGTAAAAAAGCGTTGGTCGAGGCTGAAGGAAATTTTGATTCTGCTATAGAAATACTGCGTAAAAAAGGTCAAAAAGTGGCTGCCAATCGTGCCGATCGCGATTCGTCGGAAGGTGCTGTTTTAGCCCGAGTTAATGCCGATGCAACTGCTGGAGTCATTGTCTCTATCAATTGTGAAACTGATTTTGTTGCTAAAAACGATACTTATTTAGAATTGGCGAACAACTTGGCCGATTTAGCTGCTAACTATAAAGATCTTGAATCTTTCTTAAACGCTCCCTTTGACGGAATGACCGTTTCGGAAAAATTAACCCAGCAAACAGGTGTTATTGGTGAAAAAATTGAAATCGGTGGATTCGAATATTTGGAAGCCAATTATGTAGGAGCCTATATTCATGCAGGTAACAAAATTGCTACCCTTTCGGGGCTTTCTGCAAACGTGGAAGGAGTTCAAGAGGCCGCAAAAGATGTTGCCATGCAAGCAGCTGCGATGAATCCGATTGCTTTGAACGAAGACCAAGTCGATGCTTCTGTCATTGAAAAAGAAATTGAAATTGCTAAAGACCAACTTCGTCAAGAAGGAAAGCCTGAGGCTATGTTAGACAATATCGCTAAAGGAAAAATCAAACGATTTTTTAAAGACAATACGCTTGTAAATCAAGATTTTATCAAAGACAGCAAACAAAGTGTTGCTGATTATGTAAAATCTATTGACAGTAGCCTCGTGGTTACTGGATTCAAACGCGTTGCGTTGGGCTAAATCGACTTTCTTTATACAAATTTAAAAACCCGCTAGCGGGTTTTTTTATGAAAACCCATTTAGCCTCGCATACGTAAGCAAATCCATAGCATTCTCAAATACGTTTTGGAAACATCACAACACACTGGCCCGTATGGATGTTATAGATGAGAAAATAGCTTGGTCTAAAAAGAAAATGTATGGGAATATTGAATGAGCGTCTCCATATCAATCGCTTTGATTATATTTGTAGCTCAAAACAATTCCATGCATTATAAAAGAATTCTCTTAAAACTCAGTGGTGAAGCCCTCTTGGGAGATCGAGCCTACGGAATCGATCCGGTTCGGCTTTCAGAATATGCACAAGACATTAAATCGGTTGTTGATCAGGGTGTAGAACTTGCTATTGTCATTGGAGGTGGAAATATTTTTAGGGGCGTTTCTGGAGCTAGCAATGGCATGGATCGGGTGCAAGGAGATTATATGGGCATGTTGGCGACCGTCATCAACGGATTGGCGCTTCAAAGTGCTTTGGAAGATGCGGATGTCCCTACCCGACTCCAAACGGCCATTAAAATTGAAGCCATTGCAGAACCTTATATCAAACGAAAAGCGGTACGGCATCTCGAAAAAGGACGAGTCGTCATTTTTGGATCCGGAACAGGGAATCCTTTTTTTACGACCGACTCTGCTGCCGTGCTTCGAGCGATTGAGATTAATGCTGATGTGATTTTAAAAGGAACTCGCGTGGACGGTATTTATACGGCAGACCCCGAAAAAAATACCGACGCTATCAAATTTGACAACATCTCTTTCAAGGATGTGTTGACCAAAGGCTTGAAAGTAATGGACTCAACTGCGTTTACTTTGAGCCAAGAAAACGAGTTGCCAATCATTGTATTTGACATGAATACTCGAGGAAATCTAATGAAAGTGGTTTCTGGAGAAAAAATTGGAACGAAAGTAAACATCTAAATTTTTGGATATGGAAGAAGTAGAATTTATCCTAGAAAGTGCTGAAGAAGCGATGAAAAATGCAGTAATTCATTTGGAAAAGGAATTGCTCAACATCCGAGCTGGAAAAGCCAATCCCACTATGCTTTCAAGCGTTAAAGTTGATTACTACGGTGCACAAACACCCCTCAGTCAGGTAGCAAACGTTAATACTCCCGATGCTCAAACGCTTTCTGTTCAGCCTTGGGAAAAAAGTTTTTTACAAGAAATTGAGCGTGCTATTATGGCTGCAAATCTTGGTTTTAACCCTTCAAACAACGGAGAATCTATCATTATCAATATTCCCCCACTAACAGAAGAACGGCGACGTGAGTTAGTGAAAATTGCTAAATCAGAAATTGAACACTCCAAAGTAAGCATTCGAGCGGCTCGAAAAGATGCCAACAATGAGATCAAGAAAACAGATATTTCGGAGGACCTCAAAAACAATGTAGAAATTGATATTCAAAAATTGACCGATCAATTTATTGCAAAGGTCGATGCAATCTACGTTGCTAAAGAAAAAGAAATTATGACTGTTTAATCAATGATTGACAGCTCTTTTTTCTCTAATTTTTACAGACCCGATTGCTTATGATTCGATGGATAAATGCTAATTTTTGGGTATTGATATCTCGTCTCATTCTTCGAAATCGAGTCATACTTCTTCTTATTGTAGCTGGAATTACTGTATTTATGTCCATGCAATGGAAACACATGCAGTTTAGTTTCACAGAAGCCAATTTACTTCCCGATGACCATGAATACAATCTTCAATACGAAGAGTTTTTAAGCATCTTTGGGGAAGAAGGGAATCTGATTGTTTTAGCAATAAAAGACAGTGCTTTTTTTGAATCTAAAAATATCGGTGCATGGAACCGACTTACCGATACACTTGCCAGTTACCCCGAAGTAGCCCATGTTGTGTCTATTGGAAATTTAAAGACACTACAGAAAAATCTTCGGGAAAAAAGGTTTGAATTGGCTCCTTTGTCCATTAGCAATCCTAAAAATCAAAAGCAAGCCGATCAGCTAAAAAGCACCCTTTTTCAGGAACTTCCTTTTTACGAAAGCCTATTGTTCAATAAAAAAACAGGAACCGTTCAAACGGCTATCTATCTTGATAAGAAAATTGTGAATAAGCTTGAACGCAAGCTTTTTGTTTATGACGTTCTAATTCCAGCAATTAAGCAATTTGAAAAAGACAACAACCTAAACATTCGGGCGTCTGGAATGCCTTATGTACGAACACTAAACGCACAAAATATTGTTGACGAAATTGGTATGTTCGTTGTTGTAGCCATGCTGGTTACCACCTTAATATTCTTTTTCTTTTTTCGCTCGTTTCGCGCAACATTCATCTCTATGTTTGTAGTCATAATAGGGGTAATGTGGGCATTTGGAGTGTTGGGATTGCTAAATTATGAGATTACGGTGCTCACTGCATTGATTCCGCCATTAATTATTGTTATCGGAGTGCCTAATTGTATTTTCTTAATCAACAAATACCAACACGAAGTCAAAAAGCATGGGAATCAGGCTCGATCGCTTCAGCGTGTGATTTCAAAAATTGGAAATGCTACACTAATGACAAACCTGACAACTGCGTCAGGATTTGCCACATTTATGCTTACCAACAGTCAACTACTAAAAGAATTCGGACAAGTCGCTTCTATCAACATTATGCTGATTTTTGTTTTGTCTTTATTAATGATTCCTATCATTTACAGCATTTTGCCTTTGCCCAACGAAAAACACTTAAAACACCTAAGCAGCCGTTGGATGGTTGATTTGGTTCACTGGATGGAGAGAATGGTGAGGCATTACAGAATTCAAGTCTATACGGTTTCTATTATTGCACTGGTTTTGAGCGTGATAGGAATTTATCAAATCAAGCTTTCTGGAAGTATGATTGAAGACATGCCTAAAAAAACGGAGTTTGTAGATGACATTCGTTTTTTTGATAAAGAATTTGATGGAATCATGCCTATTGAAATCATGATTGATACGCGAAGAAAAAACGGAGTAATGAAGCTAGCCACCTTACGAAGGATGAACGCATTGGATCAGCACATTCAAGAAACCCCGGAATTATCAGCTCCTTTTTCTGTAGTGAATGTAGTGAAATACATCAAACAGGCTTATTATAATGGAAATCCCAACTATTTTCAGCTGCCATCAGCTCAAGAAAATAATTTTATTTTTTCCTACGCCAAAAAAAGCAGTTCGGAGCTTGGTTTGCTCAATTCAATTATAGATTCTACCGGGCAAATTGCACGAATGACAACAAGAATTCGCGACATTAGCACCGAAAAAATGGAGGCTGTTGAAGCCCATTTAATGGCTAATATCCAGAAACACTTTCCCGATGACAGATACACCGTTACCGTTACCGGAAAAGCACTGGGTTACTTAAAAGGAACACGCTATTTAATTAAAAATTTGGTGCTTTCCCTATCGTTGGCAATTTTATTGATTTCTTTGTTTATGGCTTATATGTTTCGCTCTTGGCGTATGATTTTAATTTCATTGATCCCCAATTTACTTCCGTTGCTTGTTACTGCCGGAATGATGGGATTTTTAGGAATTCCCATCAAACCCTCTACCATACTAGTTTTTAGTATTGCCTTTGGAATTTCGGTAGATGATACCATTCATTTTTTGGTGAAATATCGTCAAGAACTCAAAGCCAACAAATGGAAAATCGTTAAATCGGTTTATGCTGCTCTTTACGAGACTGGTATTAGTATGTTTTATACATCGATTGTTTTGTTTTTTGGATTTTCGGTGTTTATGATTTCGAGCTTTGGAGGAACCGTAGCTTTGGGAGGGCTAGTATCTGCAACCCTTTTGTTTGCAATGCTTGCCAATTTGATTTTATTACCCAGCTTGCTAATTTCTCTTGAAAAAAGTATTTCAAATAAAAAAGTGTTGAAAGAACCCAAGTTCAATCTTATTCCAAATGAAGATGAGGAGATAACTACTGGAAACACTCCCTAAAAACCGTTATATTTACCAACGTCAAAAGCATAGAACAAATGAACTTCCAGACCGTAAAGGCTCTATTATCCGACACTCATCAAATGCACGATGTGCACGTAAAAGGGTGGGTGCGTACTTTTCGTGCCAATCGCTTTATAGCACTCAATGATGGATCTACCCTTCAAAACATTCAATGTGTTGTGGATTTTGAAAAATTTGATGAAGACCAACTCAAAAGAATTACCACTGGCGCCGCGATTTCCGTTTCAGGAATATTGGTAGAAAGTCAGGGGAAAGGACAAACTGTCGAAATTCAAGTTTCGCATATAGAAATCCTAGGCGACTCAGACCCTGATGAATATCCTATTCAACCGAAAAAACATTCGTTTGAATTTTTAAGAGAAAAAGCTCATTTACGCGTTCGAACCAACACGTTTTCTGCTGTGATGCGTGTGCGTTCTGCATTGTCTTTTGCCGTTCATCAATATTTTCACAGCGAAGGCTTTTATCATGTCCATACGCCCATTATTACAGGTAGTGACGCCGAAGGAGCTGGAGAAATGTTTCGGGTGACTACCTTGACAGAAGGAGAGAAAAATCCAGAGGACGACTTTTTTGGAAAAGAAACCAACCTGACTGTTTCGGGTCAATTAGAAGCCGAAACCTATGCCATGGGAATGGGAAAAGTATATACTTTTGGTCCTACTTTTCGGGCAGAAAACTCCAATACGTCGAGGCATCTAGCCGAATTTTGGATGATTGAGCCGGAAGTAGCTTTTAATAAATTGGACGATAATATGGATTTGGCAGAAGCCTTTATCAAGTCGGTTTTAAGCTATGTAATGGATTACTGTAGGGATGATTTGAAGTTTTTAGATCAACGACTGGAGCAAGAAGAAAAAACAAAACCGCAAGATCAACGTGCTGAATTAGGGCTGTTGGAACGTTTGCAATTTATAATTGAAAATCAATTCAAACGCGTTTCGTATACAGAAGCCATTGAAATTCTCAAAAATTGCAAACCCAATAAAAAGAAAAAATTCAAATACATAATCGACGAATGGGGAGCAGACCTTCAAAGCGAACACGAACGGTATTTGGTAGAAAAACACTTCAAATGTCCCGTCATATTGTTTGACTATCCTGCAAAAATCAAAGCGTTTTATATGCGTCTCAATGAGGACGGAAAAACCGTGCGTGCTATGGATATTTTGTTTCCAGGAATTGGGGAAATGGTGGGGGGTTCTCAACGAGAAGAACGTTTGGACGTTTTGAAAAAGCGTATGGCTGAAATGAACATTGAAGAAAAAGAGCTTTGGTGGTATTTGGAATTGCGCAAATTTGGAACCGCTCCGCACAGTGGATTTGGACTTGGATTTGAACGATTGGTTCAATTTACCACAGGAATGGGGAATATCCGAGACGTCATTCCGTTTCCAAGAACACCGCAAAATGCCGATTTTTGATTTTTTAATGAATGTAGATTCTACTAAAACCATTCTTCATCAATTCATAAGCTGTTTTTTTTGTATTTTTAACAAGCCCAAGGATGAACGATGCTAAAACAACAACTTCAATTTAAGCTTTCTCAAAAGCTGTCGCCCCAGCAAATTCAGTTGATGAAACTGATACAGTTGCCTACACAAGAATTTGAAGAGCGTCTCCAACAAGAAATTGAAGAAAATCCTGCATTAGAAAACGGAAAAGAGGCCGAAACTACCGAAAAAGAAACCGAAGATTATGACGACGTTTCAGACAATGAAGTAATCAATACGGAAGATATCAATATTGATGATTACCTCAGCGATGATGAAATACCGCAATACCGCCTTCAAGCCAACAATTATAGTCGAGATGATGAGGAAAAACAAATTCCTTATGCGGGAGGTATTTCCTTTCACCAATATCTGGCCAGTCAATTAGATACGTTTTCTTTTTCCGATCATCACAAAGAAATCGCCTCGTTTTTATTGGGAAGTATTGATGATATTGGGTATATCCGAAGAGATATGCTTGACATTGTGGATGATTTGGCATTTATCCAAAACATTACAACCGATGAAAAAGAAGTCGTTTCGATACTCAAAAAAATTCATCATTTAGACCCTGCAGGAGTCGGAGCGAGAGATCTTCAAGAATGCTTGTTGATTCAACTCAAAAGAAAAGAAATCTCGGTTCCTATTAAGTTGGCTATCCAAATTCTAGAATTGGAATTTGATGCTTTTTCAAAAAAACACTTTGACAAGCTACAACTTAAATTAGATGTGGAAGAAGCATTGTTGAAAGAGGCCATTCTTGAAATCGAAAAATTAAATCCCAAGCCCGGAGCTTCCTTTTCTGGAAACTCCCGAATCAATTCTCATGTAGTTCCCGACTTTACCATCCAAATTGTAGAGGGAGAATTGGTGTTGACGCTCAATGGAAGAAATGCTCCTGAACTTCATGTTTCTCCCGATTACAACAATATGCTATTGGGTTATAAAAACACCAAAGAAAAAAGCAAAAGTCAAGCCGAAGCCGTATTGTTTATTAAGCAAAAACTCGATGCTGCCAAATGGTTTATAGATGCCATTAAGCAGCGAAATCATACCTTGATGATTACTATGAATGCCATTATGAAGTATCAAGAAGAATATTTCCTAACGGGTGATGATCGCCTAATTCGACCCATGATTTTAAAAGACATCGCCGATATAATTGAAATGGATATTTCAACCATCTCACGCGTGGCTAACAGCAAATATGTTGATACTCCATACGGAACCAAGCTCATCAAGTCGTTTTTCTCAGAAAGAATGACCACAGAGGAAGGAGTTGATGTCTCTACCATTCAAATCAAAGACTCATTGACCCGAATTCTTGAGGAAGAAGACAAGAAAAAACCATTTACCGATGAACAATTGACCGTATTGCTCAAAAAACAAGGCTACCCAATTGCTCGAAGAACGGTAGCCAAATACAGAGAACTCTTGGGATTCTCGGTAGCGCGTCTGCGAAAAGAAATTTGATTTATTCTTTGTGTGAGCCGTCACAAAATGGCAACTCTTTGGATTTTGTACATCCACAAAGGGTAAAACGAGGTCGGTGCTTGATTTCATTACCGCTTTCGTCTGTGAGTATTACCGGTCCTTGAACAACAATTTGTCCTTTTGATTTTCTGAAAATTGTAACCTGCTCTTTCTTCATATATATACTCTAATTTATCTATTCTAATGTATAGATATTCTAATTCTAACTCAAAAATTAAAAGTACTTTTCAAGAAAATTTTTTGGTTTTTTCTCTTTGGAAAATTTTAATGCATTGAAATGTTCGCTTTCTCCTTTTGGAATTGATAGTGTTTTCCATTTTTTATCACAGATTGTTTTACCAATCATTACAATTTGTCCAATATGATATGAATAATGGCAGAGTTGTCTATTAATAAACTCTATCACTGTATGACCTTCATTTCTTATATAGCTAATTTTAGCTAAATCATCGTTTGAAAGGTTTTCAAGAGTATCAAACAATACTTTCCACCCTTTATTCCAAACATTGATTAGTTCTTGTTTGGTTTTAATAGTGTCTATGAATTCATCATCCCTATTTCTCCAATCCTTTTCTCCGTCTGAGTGTAAAAAATCACTCCATCTGGAAATCATATTTCCGCTTAAGTGTTTAACTATTGTGTTGATAGAATTAACTTCTGAATTTAATGCAAATGAAAGTTGAGTTTCGGGAATTTGTTCAATGGTCTTCTCGCCTAATTCTTTGTAATATTTAAACTGTAATATTGACGACTTTAAAAATGAATTGTCCATTTTTCTGATTTATAAAAAAAATATTCCTTAAAAGTTGGTTAAGAATAACGAGCACTTAATCCTACTCCACCGTAACCGACTTAGCCAAGTTTCTAGGCTGATCTACATTGCATCCGCGTTGTAGTGCAATATAGTAGGAAAGAATTTGTAAGGGAACCGATGCCAATAATGGAGTCATGCACTCTTCGGTTTCTGGAATTTCAATCACATGATCTGCAAGGTCTTTTACCGCCTCATCGCCTTCAGTGACAATGGCTATAATTTTCGCATTCCGCGATTTTATTTCTTGAATGTTACTGACAATTTTGTCGTAATGCCCTTTTTTGGTGGCTATAACAAACACCGGCATATTTTCATCAATCAACGCAATAGGGCCGTGTTTCATTTCTGCCGCAGGGTATCCTTCGGCATGGATATAGGATATTTCTTTGAGTTTTAAGGCACCTTCCAAAGCAACCGGAAAATTGTACCCTCTTCCCAAATAAAGACAATTGGTAGCGTCGTTATACAAACTAGCAATTTTTTCAATTTGACCGCTTACCGCAAGTACTTTTTCAATTTTATTAGGAATTAATTGCAGTTCTTGTAGTAAGTTTTGGAAGCGTGTATTGGATAGCGCCCCTAATTTTTTACCCAAACGAAGTGCCATTAAAGTTAGCAAAGTGATTTGTGTAGTAAATGCCTTCGTCGAAGCCACTCCAATTTCAGGTCCAGCATGAGTATAAGCACCTGTATGAGTTTCACGAGCAATGGACGATCCAACTACATTACAAATTCCAAAAACAAAAGCGCCTTGTTGTTTGGCCAATTTAATGGCTGCCAAGGTATCGGCAGTTTCTCCTGACTGTGAGATAGCTATTACCACATCGTCTTTAAAAATAACGGGGTTTCTATACCGAAATTCCGAAGCGTATTCTACTTCTACCGGAATGCGTGCTAAATCTTCAAAAATATATTCTGCAACAAGCCCTGCGTGCCATGAGGTACCACAGGCAATGACGATAATACGTCTGGCTTGGGTAAACTTCTCAATATGATCTTCCAGTCCCGAAAGCTTTACAATTCCCTCATCGACTTTCATACGTCCTCTAAAGGTGTCGATAATAGCTTGTGGTTGCTCGTAAATTTCTTTTAGCATAAAATGATCATAGCCTCCCTTTTCAATGGTTTCAATACTCATTTGAAGCTCTTGAATATAAGGGTCAATCAAATTATCGCTCATAATAGAACGTATCTTTAACGATTTATGAAGACGAATGATCGCCATTTCTCCATCTTCAAGGTAAACGGTCTTATTGGTATGTTCTATAAAAGGAGAAGCATCGGAAGCTATAAAATATTCATTTTCTCCAATTCCAATAGCCAAAGGACTTCCCAATTTGGCTGCGACAATTTCGTCGGGTTTTTGAACATCAAAAACGGCAATAGCGTATGCCCCTACTACCTGATTTAAGGCAATTTGAACGGCCTTTCCCAGCTTTACATTTTCTTTGGTTTGTACGTCTTCAATAAGGTTGACCAAAATCTCCGTATCGGTATCCGAATGAAAAACATAACCCCGCTTAAGAAGGGTTTGTTTTATTGCGCCGTAGTTTTCAATAATTCCATTGTGAACAAGAACCAAGTTTCCAGAGTTAGAAACATGCGGGTGAGAGTTGGTATCGTTTGGTATTCCGTGCGTTGCCCATCGGGTATGACCCAATCCCAAGGTTCCTTTGTTGGAAATCTTTGTTGCGCACAGAGCTTCCAAATCCGCCACTTTCCCTTTGGTTTTGGCAAGTTCGACTTTATCATTTAACAATGCAATCCCTGCGCTATCATAGCCGCGATATTCCAGACGCTTGAGACCTTTAATAATAACTTCATAAGCCTCTCGATGTCCAATATATCCGACGATTCCGCACATAATTTAAGAGTTAGTTAGGATCTGTATAAAAAATTTCTAATTGTAACTTTTTGTCGGTATTTTCAGGCGTTGGATTGGGGCCGATTAGCACGGTTCCAAGAGGATTTATTACGCTTCCTAATGGCGTGTATTCTTGTGGGTCAGAAAGTACACGAGCAGAACCGCTGATTTGAATGTTGGACGTTAGCGCTAGTCCTAGTCGAACATTGGTAGAATCTTTTCTAATAATATTATTCAAGTGTTCGGTAATTCTTATTTTATAAAGCAGTCCTTTGGTGTTGTCGTCATATTCCAAAAATCCACCATGAATGAATTTATCTGCACCGCTATTAGAAAGGGTTGTCATATCGATGTAATAATCAATAATGGGCTGATTGGTTTCCGCATTGAAAAGATACAAACGCTCGGGCTCTGAGGGTCCTCCTGCAGAAGCAAGTGTTTGTTGGTCAACATAAAAGGTAAGATTGGCCTCATTAATGAGCTTATCCGAAGCCTTTAGCTCATCCAATAAAGCTTGCCCTTCTTGCCCTTCAAAAAGATCAATTTCGGCGGCTATTCCTGCACCTCCTTTTAAATATATTTGAGCAGGGTTTGATTGACTGATTGCCGTTACAATAGATGACGAGTAAGCCTCTTGTGATACAGAATTGACTATAGTTTCCGATAGATTTATAGAAAACGTGGCCTCTCCTAGTGTGTCGTTTAATGTGTCATCAGTAGTGGTTGAAGTACCGTTGTTGTCATACGTTTTGTACGTATAATTTATTTTGATTTGTGAGCCCGCAAAATTCAATAGCATCATCACGGGGTCTGAAAAATCACTCGTTGAAAGTGCAATGCCTTTAAAATATTCTTCAGAATTAAGTGAATTCTCGAGCTCAGGCGTTCCTTCCTTATCGATAATTTTTTGTTGGAAAAAAGCAGTGTCTAAAGGCACTCGAATCCGAGGAGTCAACCTAGAAGAAACTTCAAGTGACTCATCAACATCGGCAGTTTCAGAATTATCTTCCTCATAAAAAATAATCTCCTTATCATCAATCGAATAGGTGTCTTCAAACAAAACCGTTCCCCCATAATTTTGCAAAATAGAATTGTTAGTATAGTAAATTTGATTGGTCTCAAAATTTTGACTGGGATCTAAATCTCTTAAATAATAATTCAATTCTTGTACTTTCAGTGTAAAGGTGGCATTTTGATTGCCTAAAATTGAATCCAATTCATAGAGCTGAATATCTTTATTGGGGTTCACCGTTGAATCATCTTCATTGTCGTCAATACCATCACCATCGGTGTCTTTGTTGAGGGGATCTGTGCCGTTTTGAGTCTCCAAAACATCACTAATCGTATCTCCATCGGAATCACTGTCTGGGGATGTTTTGTCAACATCGTATGCATCAATTACACCGTCATTGTCTTGATCGTTTCTGTTAGTGAAAAAAGGAATTTCAAGATACACTTCGGTGACGGTTTCATCTTCAGGAAATTTTGATCCGTCCTTTGACTCAACAAAAAGCGTCTTTAAACCAAAATTAAGGGTGTCATTAAGATTTGACGGCTGTGGAATAGATAAGGTAGTCAAAATACTTGCTTCTGTCTTTCCAAAAATTGGGTCGTTGTAGGTTCCCAATCTATAAACCGGAAGATTATTAGATTGTGTTGCAAGATGTTTTTTGTGAGTAACGTCCACAGAGACTTTTGTCGCTCCTGTAGTAAAAGGGTTGCTATTAATAACGTCAACTCCTACGTCGTTAAACTCTTTGTTACATCCAACTAAAATAGCTATGCTAAAAAATACGCCTAAACTATTTTTTAAAAGGCTTTGAGAAAATACTTTCATTATTTTAAAACTTGGGTCAAATAAAATTCTTCGTATGCGTCTTGAAAATGTTCTTGTTGAACAAAATTTAGCAAGGGTTTTCCAGATTGTAAAGCAGTTGCTTTTACTGATTTTTCGATATCCTTTGAAGCAATAATTAACGCATCAGAGTGTGCAATGGAGAGTTTCATTAGGTTTGAATGAGTTGGATCTTTAACAATCATTAAGCTATCATCTTCAATACCGTCAAAGCGAATCTTTTCGGCCAAGGAAGCATCCAAAGACCCATCAAAACTTGGCTTGAATAGGGAAGTGACAATTTTGGTTTCCTTAAAAAGAGGTTCGTCTTTGAAGTAATTTTTTAAATACAACGGCAGCAATGAGGCAATCCAACCTTGAACGTGAATTATATCAGGAGACCAATTTAATTTTTTTACCGTTTCAACAACTCCTTTGGAAAAAAAGATCGCACGCTCATCATTATCAGGGTATAAGTTGTTTTCCTTATCAGTTAGTAATGATTTTTTCTTAAAATATTCGTCATTATCAATAAAATAGACCTGCATTCTAACCTTAGGAATCGAAGCTACCTTAATAATCAAAGGCATATCGATATCATTAATCACCAAATTCATTCCAGAAAGTCGAATTACTTCATGAAGTTGGTGTCTTCGTTCGTTGATAACTCCATATTTTGGGATAAAAATTCGGGTTTGTCCGCCTTTTTCATTAACCATTTTTGGAACTTCAAACGCCATCGACGCTGATTCTGTTTCAGGGAGGTAGGGCACTACTTCTGATGATACGTATAAAATGTTTTTTCCTGTCATATATTAGCTCCCTTTTTCGCTTCTTTTTTTTAGTGGATACAAAATTACGAAAATTATGCCGGTTTCTTATAAAATAGTATGTTTACAGGTTGTTAAACTTTTACTAAAATGCATATTTATCATCAAAAGCGCGATATTGTTGAGATAGTCTCTCAATCTAGGGCTGAAAAAAAGACGGTGGGCGTTGTTCCCACTATGGGAGCATTGCATCAAGGACATCTTTCACTTGTCCAAAAAGCTTGTGATGAAAATGACGTGGTTTGGGTAAGTATTTTTGTAAATCCTACTCAGTTTGACAACCCAACAGATTTGCTAAACTACCCCCTTACACTTCAAGAGGATGTCAAAAAATTGCAGTCCATTTCCGATACTATTTTGGTCTTTGCCCCCTCTGTAAAAGAAATGTATCCCAAGAAAGTGGTATCTCAATCTTTTCAATTTGATGGGCTAGACACCGTAATGGAAGGTGCTTTTCGAAAAGGACATTTTAACGGGGTGGGTACGATTGTCCTCGAACTCCTCTCGTTGTTCAAAGCCAATCGGGCCTATTTTGGAGAAAAAGATTTTCAACAATTGCAAATTATTCGAAAACTATCAAGTCAATTTTCGCTTCCCTCAGAGATTATCGCCTGTGCTATCGAAAGAGAGTCTTCTGGATTGGCAATGAGCTCTAGAAATATTCGCATGAATGACGCATTGCGAAAAGAAGCAGGTTTTATTTTTCAAACCCTTCTTGAAATTCAAAAAAATTTTCGTCACGACTCCATTGATCAGTACATAAAGAAAATGCATGATGCTTGTTCGAGGCATCCCGATTTTGAATTGGAATATTTTGAAATTGTAGAAGAAGAAACACTCCAACCAGCCAAAAGCCAGTCTAATGATAGTGTGCTTCGAGCATTTATAGCCGTAAAGGTGAATGAGGTTCGTTTGATCGACAATATCAGACTAAATTAAGTATATTTGTAGGATGCAAATTGAAGTTTTAAAATCAAAGATTCACCGTGTTACCGTTTCGGGTGCTGACCTAAATTATATAGGCAGCATTACCATCGATCAGGCTTTGATGGAAGCCGCCAATATCATTGCTGGCGAAAAAGTACAGATTGTAAACATCAACAACGGAAAACGCCTCGAGACTTATGTTATTCAAGGCGTTAGAAACTCAGGAGAAATTACTCTCAACGGCCCAGCTGCTCGAAAGGTGCAAAAAGGCGATGTTATTATCATTATTAGCTACGCACAAATGAGCTTTGAAGAGGCCAAAACTTTTCGCCCTCACCTTATTTTTCCAAACGAATCCAACAACTCTTTAACCTAATTTATTGGTTTTGAATAAAAAAGGGTGGAGCTTTCTTAAAATTATTGCCCCTATATTATTGGGCGCTTTTTTTATTGCATATTCTTTTTCAAACACTACTCCTGAAGATCGACAAAATATTCTTGAAGCCATTCAAAATGCAGATTTCCGATTTGTAATACTTTCTGTTTTTATTGGTATTGTAAGCCACCTTTCCAGAGCCTACCGGTGGCGACTCATGTTAGCCCCTATGGGGCATCACATTTCGTTTACAAACAGTGTTCTCATTGTTTTAATAACCTATTTGTCAAACCTAGGGATTCCTCGCTCGGGGGAATTTTTACGAGCTACTGCGCTTAAAACCTATGAGAACGTCCCTTTTGAAAAAGGATTTGGAACCATTGTTACGGAACGAATGATTGATGTGCTACTACTGTTTATCGTACTGATAATTGGCGGACTTCTCAATACAGAATTGCTTTCCGCCTATTTTCCAACTTCATCCGTAATAGGAATACTAGTTCTTATTTTAGCCTTCGTTATTGTTTTCTTTTTGGGCATAAGGAGTATTGGACGGTCGTCCTCCAATCCTTGGATAAAAAAGATGGTTGCATTTTTCAGAGGGCTTTTGGAAGGAATTCTTTCGATTCGAAAAATTCCTAAAAAACAATCGTTCATTACCCACTCTGTTTTAATTTGGGTGCTTTACATCCTAATGTTTTATGTTATAAAATATTCGCTTCCAGAGACAACTGATTTATCATTCATTCAAATCATTCCTGCTTTTATTGCTGGTGCATTCTCAATTTCTGCAACCAACGGAGGAGTTGGAGTATATCCCGTAGCGGTCAGTGCAATTCTTATGGGATTTGGCATTTCACTCGAAGCTTCCTTGGCTTTTGGATGGATTATGTGGACTTCACAAACGCTTATGATCGTTGTTTTTGGTTCCATTTCCTTTCTTTTGCTTCCTGTGTTGAATCGAAATAATTAAGTATCTTCGAGCGAAAGGATTTGAAAAATATGGCAACGGTTAAAACTTCATTTTTTTGTCAAAATTGTGGAACACAACACGCCAAGTGGCAAGGGCAATGCAATGGGTGTAAAGAATGGAACACGTTGATAGAAGAAGTTGTTCAAAAATCATCCAAACCAGGCTGGGAAACCACAGCCCCCAAAAAAAAATCACGCCCCAAACCGCTTCCAATAGATCAAATAAAATTTGACACATCCTCCCGAATAAATACCCACGACGATGAACTCAATCGAGTTTTAGGAGGCGGAATTGTTCCAGGATCAATTGTATTATTAGGAGGAGAACCTGGAATTGGAAAGTCAACCTTGCTACTTCAAATTTCAATTCAAACTTCGATAAAAGTTTTATACGTTTCGGGAGAAGAAAGTCAGCAACAAATCAAAATGCGCGCCGATCGAATGGGAGCGGATTCTAAGAATTGTTTTATTTTAAACGAAACCAATACCCAATCTATTTTTGTTCAAATCAATGAATTAAATCCCGATTTGGTGATTATCGATTCGGTTCAAACACTGCACACCGATTATATAGAAAGTAGTCCAGGAAGTGTTTCGCAAATTCGAGAATGCACCTCTGAATTTTTAAAATTTGCCAAAGAAACGCATACTCCCGTTTTGTTAGTAGGTCATATTACCAAAGACGGCAACATTGCAGGTCCAAAAATTTTGGAACATATGGTCGATACGGTTCTTCATTTCGAAGGAGACCGCAATCACTTGTATCGAATTCTACGTGTTCAAAAAAATCGATTTGGCTCGACTGCAGAATTGGGAATTTATGAAATGCAACAATTTGGATTGCGCGCCGTAAGCAACCCTAGTGAACTATTAATCTCCCAACATTCTTCCGTGAGTGGAAGTTCTATTGCCGCTACTGTTGAAGGAATGCGCCCTCTGATGATTGAAATTCAAGCTTTGGTAAGTTCTGCCGTATATGGAACTCCACAACGAAGCACCACAGGTTTTAATGCCAAACGACTGAATATGCTTTTGGCCGTATTGGAGAAAAGAGCCGGATTTCGTTTGGGAGCCAAAGACGTATTTTTGAATATTACAGGAGGAATTCGCATTGAAGATCCTGCAATTGACCTAGCTGTTGTAGCTGCTATTTTATCAAGCAACGAAGATATTACGCTATCCAAAGATATTTGTTTTGCCGCCGAAGTTGGGTTGTCTGGAGAAATTCGACCGGTGCCTAAGCTTGATCAGCGTATTCAAGAAGCCGAAAAACTTGGGTTTGCAAAACTATTTTTAGCTAAAAATGCCAAAATAGCTGTCCAACCCAAAAATATTCAACTCGTTCAAGTTGCTCAAATAGAGGATGTGGTCAATGCGCTTTTTTAAGGCGCTGGATCGGGAATTTCTTTTTGAATCGCTTCAATTCCTTCCATAATTTCATCCGTCAATACTACAGATGCAGAATCAATATTTTCATGCAGTTGCTTCAATGTAGTAGCGCCAATAATATTACTTGTCACAAAGGGTCTTGAGGTTACAAAAGCCAGTGCCATTTCGGTAAGTGTTAGTCCGTGTTGAAGAGCCAACTTCTCGTAGCGGCGGGTTGCCTCTGTACTCGCCTCACTGCTGTATCGACTCATTCTAGGAAACAATTCCAAACGGCTGTTAGCCGCTTGTTTTCCATGAAGGTATTTGCCGCTTAAAACTCCAAAGGCTAATGGAGAATAGGCCAACAAACCAATATTTTCGCGTAAAGAAACCTCAGCATTTCCAACTTCAAAAGTTCGATTCAGCAACGAATAGGGATTTTGAATAGTAGCCATTCGAGGCAGTCCTTTGTGGGAAAGCTCCAAATACTTCATAACACCCCAAGGAGTTTCATTGGACAAACCAATCTGTCTGATTTTTCCCTCCGAAATCAAGTCGGACAAGGTGTTCAGTATCGCCTCAAAATTGTTTTCCCATACATCGTTGGGTTGGTGTTTGAATCCTCGAACACCGAACATATTGGTCACTCGTTCGGGCCAGTGGAGTTGATACAAATCAATATAATCTGTTTTCAAACGCTCGAGACTTTGATCAACTGCATGGCGAATTGCATCAGTATGAAATCCAGAAGTTCGAATGTGTTTGGTGTAATCGCCAGGTCCTGCAATTTTGGTTGCTAACACTACCCGATCTCTTTTCCCTGTTTTTTGAAACCAATTGCCAATAATACGCTCTGTATCGGCGTATGTTTCGCCATTGGCGGGAACCGGATACAACTCGGCTGTATCAAAAAAATTCACTCCTCGATCTAGCGCAACGTCCATTTGATCGAACCCTTCTTGCTGGGTGTTTTGGTTGCCAAAAGTCATGGTCCCCAGACAAATTTCACTAACCTCAATATCGCTATTGGGTAATTTTACATAATTCATATAATTATTTATATTGTTAATTCAACTCCAATGGGACAATGATCTGAATGCATCGCTTGAGGCAAAATATACGATCTGCTAATGGCGTTTTTTAGGGGCTTACTGACCAAGTTATAGTCTATTCTCCACCCTTTATTATTGGCTCGGGAGTTTGCGCGATAACTCCACCAACTGTATTGATGAGGTTCCTTGTTGAGATGTCGAAACGAGTCGATAAATCCTTGTTTTAAAAAACCGTCTAACCACGCTCTTTCTTCGGGTAAAAAACCAGATACGTTTTTATTACGAACCGGATCATGAATATCAATTGCTTCGTGACAAATATTATAGTCGCCACAAATCACCAAATTGGGAAGTGTTTTTTTTAGCTGAAGAATATACTCTTGAAACTCATCCATATAGGCAAATTTGTAATCCAAACGAGCACTGTTTGTTCCCGAAGGTAAATACAAACTCATCACAGAAATGTTGTCAAAATCTACCCTTAAATTCCTTCCTTCAAAATCCATGTGATCGATTCCTGTTCCGTATTCGATATGAGTAGGCTTTTCTTTGCAAAGTATAGCCACTCCACTGTATCCTTTTTTTTGGGCTGAAAACCAATAGTGGTAGGGATATCCTGCTTTCTCAAACAATGTAAGATCCAGTTGATCTTTTTGAGCTTTTGTTTCTTGCAAACAAATCACATCAGGATTGGCGGCTTGTAACCAGTCCAAAAATCCTTTTTTAATCGCCGCTCGAATTCCATTAACGTTGTAAGATATGATGTTCATTGAATGCAATGTAGTTTTTTTATTCGGTCCAAAAACATCCCAATGCGCCTTTTGTTGTGATTCAAAATGCATCTAGATAATTTCATTTCTGCTAAAATAAATAAACCCCTTATTATTTTCGTTATGTAAATGGTTTTTATTTATAATAGTACTTTTGTAATTTGATATGAGAAGTTGGTTCTGTTTGTTTTTAATGGGAATCCAAGGAGTGGTTTGGAGTCAAAACCTTGATGTATCCAAAACAACAGCTGTTTTGGACAGTCTTCAATTAGAAACGGTCAGTATCAATCCTGCTCAATTTTCTGTAACCAATCTTTCAGGAGTTCCTATCGATCCTAAACACTATGTCATAGATTATGGCAAAGCGACTCTTTTTTTTTTAAAAACCATTCCAACAGATTCGGTGCAAATTAACTATCGAAAATATCCTGATTTTTTAACCAAATCCTATCGCAATCTCGACGCTTCGTTGATTCAGCCGCAGTACGGTTACAGAAAACAGTATCAATCTTTGGTTTCACTACCGCCCAAAAAACCTTTTTCGGGACTTCTAACATCGGGGAGTTTGTCGCGCGGCCTCCAAATCGGAAACTCTCAAAACGCCGTGTTAAATTCTGAGTTGGATCTACAAATTTCTGGGAAAATCTCAGACAAAGTAACACTCCGAGCTTCGATTAACGACGCCAATATTCCTGTTCAAGACAATGGATATTCTCAGCAATTGGACGCTTTTGACAATGTTTTTATAGAACTTGAAAGCGATCGATGGAAACTTCGAGCTGGAGATGTAAATCTTATCAATACGACTTCCTACTTTTTGAACTTTCAAAAAAAAATTCAAGGAATTGATCTAAAAGCTACTCTTCCCAATGAGAAGTCATCTTTTGAAATTGCAGGCGCATTGGTTCGGGGGCAATTTCATTCCAACAATATTGTTCCACAAGAGGGAAATCAAGGGCCTTATAAGCTTACCGGACCGTCAAACGAGTTGTTTCTTCTTATTGTGTCGGGAAGCGAACGAATTTATGCCAATGGACGACTTCTTGAACGTGGAGAAGACAAAGATTATATCTTGGATTATAATGCAGGGGAACTTTTATTCTCTTCCAAGTTTCCCATAACTTCAAACACAAGAATTGTTGCTGAATTTCAATATACAGAGAACAATTACACTCGATTTATTGTTTACGGCACAGGGGCTCATGTTGAGGAAAAATTTAGTATATCGGCCTATGCATATTCAGAAAAAGATGCCAAAAACCAGTCGCTTCAGCAGCCATTAACGGATAGTCAAAAGACAACATTAGCCGAAGCCGGCGATAATTTGAACTTACAAACTGTTGACTCTGCTGTTCCAACTCCATACAGTAGCGAACGCGTATTGTATTCCAAAACAATGATAAACGGTAAGACCGTTTATGTTTATACAACCGATTCGAATCAGAACTTGTTTGAAGTGCGATTCCAGTGGGTTGGTGCGCAGCAAGGGAATTATCAACAACGAACTGATACCGCAGCTGGACGTATTTTTGAATATGTAGCTCCTATTAACGGAATTCCTCAAGGAGATTTTTCGCCAAACATTCCCTTAGCTACTCCAAAATTGATTGAAATTCTGGGTGTAAAAGCCGCTTTTCATCCTACTGACAAAACCTCTGTGGAATTGGAATTGTCTTCGAGCAATTACGACCAAAATTTGTTTTCACAAAAAGACAGTCAGGACAATAAAGGATTGGCTGGACACTTTAATTTCAATCAAAACATATCTTTCAAAAGTTGGAATACAACGCTCTTTGGATCCTACGATTATGTGGAACAAAATTACAACAATCTGGAAGGTTTGTATCAAGTAGAATTTTTAAGAGACTGGAACTTGGAAGAAAATATATTTGGAAATCAGCAATTGATACATTCCGGTTTTTCTTTAGACCATCCCAAAACAGGAAGCTTACAATACGGTTTTGAACATTTAAACTATCAAGGAAAATATAATGGAAATCGACATTTATTGGCTACCGACTTACGGTTTGAAAACCTCTATTTAGAATCAACTGTCAGTGCGCTTCAAAACAATGCTATTCAAAATAGCGGTAATTTTATTCGATTCCATTCGATTTTGAAATATGAATTTTCCAAAGGCTGGGCAGCAATAGAGTTGGATGCTGAAAAAAACAAAGAAAAGCAATCCGAAACCCAATTGCTAAGCTTAAGAAGTCAAGCGATGAGAAATCAATCTGTTTTTGTAGGGATTGGAAACAAAGAAAAGCAGTTTGCTGAATTGGGATTTTCCACTCAGTCCAATGATAGTGTAGTTGACAACCGACTGCAAAGGGTCAATCAATCAAACACTTTTTCGTTGGATTCTAAATGGATTCAAAACAAAAATGCCTCGCTCGCTTTCTATGCAAACTATCGTGTTTTACGTCCCGAAAACGGTTCCGAAAAATTAAAATCATTGAATTCAAGAATAACCTACCATCAAAAACTTTGGGCAAATGGAGTCGTTCTAAACACTGCTTATGAAACTACCTCGGGGAACAATTCACAGCAAGAATGGGCTTTTATCAAAGTGGAGCCTGGACAGGGAACCCACACCTGGAACGATTATAACGAAGATGGAGTTCAAACCTTGGACGAATTCGAACGTGCTTTGTTTGTGGATGAGGGCAATTATTTGCGAATCATTCTTCCCAATCAACGCTATATTCGAACGCACCGCACCAACCTAAGTCAATCGCTTACCTTGAACCTCACAAACTGGAGAACGGCAACAGGAATTAAAAAGTTCTTTTCAAAATTTTACAACCAAACAACCTATTTGATTGAGCGCGATGTGGAACGCAATCCCAGCTCGTTTGAACTCAATCCGTTTGAAAGCTCTGAGGAAAACCTACTCGAATTGCAAAAAAATATACGAAATAGTCTTTGGTTCAATCGAGGAAAACAACATCATACAACTGTCTATACCTATCAAAAAACGAGTGCACAACGCCTTTTTTGGTTTGGAAAACAGCAACAAAAAATAGCATCACATGAAGTTTTATGGACCCATACAATGCAATCTTTTTGGATACTTTCCCTTAAAGGAATTCATTCAAAATCCGAAAATCAGTCTGAAAATTATTCCAATCGCGATTACAGTCTCAACAACCGTATGGTATCGCCCACCGTTTCTTACATCATTTCCAACAACGCCCGATGCAACCTAAGTTATCAATGGCAACAAAAAGAAAACACAGTAAACGCCAAAGAGTCTTTGCTTCAACAAACACTTAAAAGCTCTTTTTCACTATCCAAACAGCAAAAATATGCGCTTTCAGGATCTTTTTCTTGGATACAAAATAACTACCATGGCAATGCTTTTTCGGCAGTTGGCTACCAACTTCTCGAAGGACTTCAGCCAGGAGAAAACCAAACTTGGGAACTAGCGATTCAAAAACAAATTTCAAAATTTTTAGATCTCAATCTAAGCTATCAAGGAAGAAAATCTCCTGGTGTGAAAAGTATTCACACAGGAAGCATTCAGTTAAAAGCCTTTTTTTAACATATATTTATTAAAAAAAAAGTAATTTTACGAAACATCTAAAAATAGACTCCATGAAATATTTTCTTTATTTAGTTATGTCTTTGCTTTCAATCAGCGTCTTTGCACAAGACGAACCCTATCAGGTTGAAATCGTAAAAGACTCTTCCTACGAAGAAGCAAAAACCAATGGAAACCACGAAATTCGCTTGAACGGATTGGATTTATTGATTTCTCCCGCCATCAATCTTAGTTATGAACGTATTCTTAACCCATCCTCTGGTTTTGGAGCTAGAGTGTTTGTGGATTTTGGAGATGACGTTTTTGATGAAGATTTTTATGTAAGCCCCTACTATCGTTTTTATTTTTTAAATCGAAAAGATTTTGGAGCTACGGGGCTTTTTGCTGAAGTGTTTTCACACTTTGCTTCTGGGAGAAATGATAATTTTATTGGCAGCACCAATGATGATAAATTCTTTGATATCTCTTTAGGATTAGCCGTTGGAAAAAAATGGGTAAACAACAATGGGTTTACCTTTGAATTAGGAATTGGCGTAGGCCGTTATCTTTTGGATAACAGCGCTACTGATGCACATGCAAATTTGAATGTCAGTATTGGAAAACGCTTCTAGATGCGTTCCAACCAAGTTCGCATGGATACTTCTTTTTTAAGAACCTCACTCAACTCAGAAATTGCTACCCTTTGCTGTTTCATAGTATCCCGATGACGTAGTGTAACCGTTTGGTCTTCGGCAGTTTGGTGATCAACCGTAATACAAAAAGGGGTTCCAAGTGCGTCTTGTCGGCGGTAACGTCTTCCCACAGCATCTTTTTCGTCGTATGCGATTTCCATGTCCCATTTCAATTCGTTGACAATAGATTGGGCTATTTCTGGCAAACCGTCTTTCTTAACCAATGGAAAAACCGCTACTTTTGTAGGAGCTAATACAGCTGGAAGTTTTAAAACCGTTCGCTGCGAACCGTCTTCCAATGTTTCTTCTTGCAAAGCATTGGAGAAAACTGCTAAAAACATACGATCCAGTCCAACGGAAGTTTCAAGCACATAAGGAACATAGCTTTCACTGCGTTCGTGGTCAAAATATTGTAGTTTTTTGCTGGAGAATTTTTCATGGCTACTCAAATCAAAATCGGTGCGGGAATGAATCCCTTCCAATTCTTTGAACCCAAATGGAAAACGAAACTCGATATCGCAAGCAGCATCGGCATAATGCGCTAATTTATCATGATCATGAAAACGATAATTGTCCGGACCCATCCCCAGAGATAAATGCCAGTTAAGACGTGTTTTCTTCCAGTGATCGTACCATTCTTTTTGAGTTCCAGGCTGAATAAAAAACTGCATTTCCATTTGCTCGAACTCTCTCATTCTAAAAATAAACTGACGCGCTACAATTTCATTTCGAAAAGCTTTTCCTGTTTGTGCAATTCCAAATGGGATTTTCATGCGTCCTGTTTTTTGAACGTTGGAAAAGTTGACAAAAATTCCCTGAGCAGTTTCTGGACGTAAAAACAAATCGGTGGCCGATTCTGCAGAAGCCCCTAATTTGGTCCCAAACATCAAGTTAAATTGTTTGACATCTGTCCAATTGCGAGATCCAGAAAGCGGGCAAGTAATTTCAAGTTCTTCGATCAAGGCTTTGACATCGGCCAAATCTTCATTTCCCAACGATTTTCCCATGCGCGCTAATATTTCAGAACCCCGTTCTTTGTATTTTAACACTCGCAGATTGGTCGATAAAAACTGTTCTTTATCAAATTGATCTCCAAAACGCTTCGCGGCTTTGGCTACCTCTTTTTCAATTTTGGTGTCGAGTTTACCCACATAATCTTCAATCAAAACATCTGCTCGGTATCTTTTTTTAGAATCTTTATTATCAATCAACGGATCGTTAAACGCATCCACATGACCCGAAGCTTTCCACGTAGTAGGATGCATAAAGATTGCTGCGTCAATACCCACAATATTTTCATGCATTTGAACCATAGCTTTCCACCAATACGCTCGGATGTTGTTTTTGAGTGCTACTCCGTTTTGGCCGTAGTCATAAACGGCACTAAGTCCGTCATAAATTTCACTCGACGGAAATACATATCCATACTCTTTTGCATGAGATATGACTTTTTTAAATTGATCTTCTGCTGCCATGCTGCAAAAATAGGGTTTCTTTTGTAAATTGGAACCCCAATTTTATGCTTATGTTATACAAATTGAAATCTTATTATTTAGGTCTTTGGGAACTCTTTTTTCCAATACATTGCCTGGGATGTGAAAGTCCAATTTCACAAAATCATTCCCCGCTTTGCGTTTATTGCCGACATCAACTACCATTAACACGCTTCTACTTGCAATCCAACCATCCAATGGATAGCGTTTTTTACGGAAGAGTTCCTTTTGAATCTTCCATTGCTTTGTGCTATTTTAAAAAAGGAGGAATTGTCCAACAGCTCATTCACAATCTCAAGTACAGAGGACAACAGCAAGTTGGTCATTTTTTTGGTCAGTGGTTAGGAAATGAGATGATCAAAAGCAAAAAATTTGATACAATAGAAGGTGTCATTCCTGTTCCGTTGCACCCCAAACGGCTACGAAAAAGAGGATATAACCAAGTAAGTCGGTTTGGAAAAGCTATC
>JAURCF010000075.1 GCA_030828565.1 Flavobacteriaceae bacterium | reverse complement strand
CTGTTTTATACAATTGTTGTTATTTTTTTGGCATTTACGGCTTGTCAAAAACCAATCGAAGAGCCCAGACGCTTTACCCAAGGGATGGTAGTTTCTGCTAGAGCGGAAGCATCCGCTATTGGCTTATCCATTTTAAAAAAAGGAGGAAATGCGTTTGACGCTATGATTGCTACTGATTTGGCTTTAGCGGTTTCTTACCCAAATGCGGGAAATATAGGTGGTGGCGGATTTATGGTATATCGTTTGGCTGACGGTCAAGTTGGTTCATTGGATTACAGAGAAAAAGCCCCTGCTCAATCTTCATCCAACATGTATTTGGATTCTTTAGGAAATGTGGTTCCCAATAAAAGCACCGAAGGTGGCTTGGCGGTTGGAGTTCCTGGAACTGTTGCAGGATTGTTTGAAGTTCATGAAAAATTTGGGTCATTGCCGATGCGTGAGTTGATTCAACCTGCAATTGACTTAGCCAAAATGGGGGTTGTTATGACTCCCAAGCAATTCCAAAGGCTGAATATTTACAAAGACAAAATCATTGAACTGAATGCACCAGACTGTTTTTACAATCAATCATTTGCTGTAGAAGACACTTTACAGTACCATACATTAGCAAACACATTACAAGCGATTCAATCGAAAGGGAAAAATGCATTTTATCAAGGAACTATTGCACAAGAAATGGTGAATTATGTATCCAAAAAAGGAGGAATTCTCAGTTTGGATGATCTAAAAAATTACAAAGCTGTTTGGAAAGATCCGATTCGCTTTCAGTATAAAGATTTGTCAATTATTTCAATGGGGCCACCATCCAGTGGCGGAATTGTTTTGGGTCAAATTCTTAAAATGATAGAGCCTTTTGCGCTAACACAAAACGATTTCTTATCACCGTCCAGCATTCAACCCATCGTTGAGGCTTCCAGAAGAGCTTATGCCGATAGAAGTGAATATTTGGGTGATCCTGATTTTGTAGCTATTCCTGTAGAAGGTCTATTGGACTCGGAGTACCTCAAAAAAAGAATGATTTCATTTGATTGGAGCCAAGCTACCGCTTCTTCTTCAGTTGCGTCAGGCAAACTAACACTCCAAGAAAGTCCAGAAACCACCCACTACTCAATTATCGATTCAAAAGGAAATGCTGTTGCTGTAACAACTACATTGAATGCGAATTACGGTTCCAAATTGTTGGTTCCCTCACTGGGATTTTTTCTGAATAACGAAATGGACGATTTTAGCAGCAAGCCAGGGGTTCCCAATCTGTACGGTGTAATTGGTGGAGAAGCCAATGCAATTGCCCCTGAAAAAAGAATGCTAAGTTCCATGACACCTACCATAGTTGAACAAAACGGGCAACTTTCCATGATTCTTGGAAGCCCTGGCGGCTCAACGATCATTACTTCGGTGCTACAAACCATACTAAACGTGTATGATTTTAAAAAAAATATTCAGGCTGCTGTACAAGCCCCTCGATTTCATCATCAATGGCTCCCCGATTCCATAAAGTATGAGGCAACTACTTTTGATGTAAAAACAAAAAATAACCTAGAAAATAAAGGGTTTTACTTCCATCAAAACCCCAATATAATAGGTCGCGTTGATGCTATCAAAATTCACAAAGACGGTTCGTTTTCGGGCGGAGCCGATCCCCGAGGAGACGACAGTGTTTCTGGTTTTTAATTTGAATAGACACTTCCTTTTTAGGGTTAAATATTGTAATTTGCGCGATTATCAAATCATCTATGAAAGAAGTCATTTCGGTTAAAGGAGCCCGAGTTCATAATCTTAAAAATATCGATATTGATATCCCTAGAAATGAACTTGTAGTCATCACAGGGCTATCTGGAAGCGGAAAGTCTTCTTTGGCTTTTGATACAATTTATGCCGAGGGACAGCGACGCTACATAGAAACATTTTCAGCCTATGCACGTCAATTCTTGGGAGGATTGGAACGACCTGAAGTTGACAAAATTGATGGCTTATCCCCTGTAATAGCCATTGAACAAAAAACAACTTCCAAAAGTCCAAGATCAACCGTTGGAACTATTACAGAAATCTATGATTTTTTAAGACTTTTATTTGCCAGAGTTTCTGAGGCCTATAGTTACAAAACCAATGAAAAAATGGTGAGTTATAGCGACTCCGAAATTTCTCATTTGATTCAAACAGAATTTGACTCTAAAGGTATTTATATTTTAGCTCCTGTTGTTCAATCGCGCAAAGGGCATTATCGTGAATTGTTTCACTCGATTGCCAAGCAAGGGTTTGTACGAGTACGTGTGGATGGCGAAATCAAAGAATTAACGCCCCAAATGAAAGTCGATCGGTACAAAACACACGATATTGAAATTGTGATTGATCGATTGAAAATTTCCAAGGATTCCTCGAATGTCAAACGCTTAGAAGAAAGCATTCAAACAGCGATGTATCATGGCAATGACACCATCATGGTTTTGGATCGTGATCATGAGGAAGTTCGTTATTTTAGTAGAAATCTTATGTGTCCCACTTCGGGAATTGCTTATCCAAAACCAGAACCAAATACATTTTCTTTCAACTCTCCAAAAGGCATGTGCCCTACTTGTAACGGTCTAGGTGTCTTGCATCAAGTAAATTTAGAAAAAATCATTCCTGACGATTCAAAGTCTATTCGCAATGGTGGAATCCTTCCTATTGGAGAATATAAAAGCAATTGGACCTTTAAGCAATTGGAAACCATTGCCAAGCGTCATAATTTTGATCTTTTGGATCCCATAAAGAAGATTCCTAAGCCAGCATTGGACGTAATCTTGTACGGTGGAAGTGAACGGTTTTCAATAGCCTCAAAAACGCTCGGAATTACAAGAGACTATTCCATTGACTATGACGGAATCATCCCCTTTTTAGAAAATCAATTCAAAGAAAGTCATACAGCTTCGTTGAAACGCTGGGCAAAAGGATTTATGGACGAGGTGTATTGCGAGTCGTGCAATGGAAATCGATTACGAAAAGAGTCTTTGTATTATAAAATCAATGATAAAAACATCGCGGACTTAAGCTCAATGGACATTGGCGAGCTGTCAGAATGGTTTAAAAACATAGAAGACACTCTCACGCCTCGTCAACAAAAAATTGGAAAAGAAATTTGTAAAGAAATTGAAAAACGTCTTTGTTTTTTGATGGATGTTGGATTGAATTATTTGTCTATCAATCGAAGTTCAAAATCGCTTTCAGGTGGAGAAGCACAGCGGATTCGACTTGCCACACAAATAGGTTCTCAATTGGTGGGAGTCTTGTACATTCTCGACGAACCGAGTATTGGACTTCATCAGCGCGACAACGATAAATTAATTAACTCTTTGTTATCTCTTAGAGATATTGGTAATTCTGTGATTGTGGTTGAGCACGACAAAGACATGATGCGAATGTCAGATTATATTATTGATTTGGGTCCAAAAGCAGGAAAACATGGCGGGCAAATTGTCTCTCAATGCACTCCAAAAGAAATGCAAAAACAACACACCTTAACTGCTAATTTTTTAAATGGAGTTGAATCCATTTCATTGCCAGAAAAACGAAGAAAAGGGAATGGTCATTTTTTATCAATCAAAGGCTGTACAGGGAACAATCTCAAAAACGTATCGGTTGATTTTCCCTTGGGAATGATGATTGGGGTTACTGGAGTTTCGGGAAGTGGAAAATCAACCTTAATCAACGAAACCCTCTACCCCATTCTCAACGCTCACATTTTTAACGGTGTAAAGGAGCCTATGCCCTACAAAAGTATTCATGGGCTTGAGCATATAGATAAAGTAATTGATATCAGTCAATCTCCTATTGGTAGAACCCCAAGAAGCAATCCAGCGACCTATACTGGCGTATTTAGTGAGATTCGATCGCTATTTTCGCAAACTCCAGAATCTTTAATACGCGGATACAAACCCGGGCGTTTTAGTTTCAATGTAAAAGGCGGACGCTGTGAAACTTGCCAAGGAGCTGGTTTGCGAGTTATTGAAATGAATTTTCTTCCTGATGTATATGTGCATTGTGAAAGTTGCTCTGGAAAGCGTTTTAATAGGGAAACACTAGAAATTCGTTACAAAAGTAAATCCATTGCAGATGTACTGAATATGACAATCAATGAGGCTTGTATGTTTTTTGAGCATATTCCAAAAATATATCGGAAATTGGCAACAATTCAGGATGTTGGACTTGGTTATTTGACTTTAGGACAACAATCAACCACCTTGTCGGGAGGTGAGGCACAACGTATCAAATTGGCGTCAGAGTTATCAAAAAAGGATACTGGAAATACACTTTATATATTGGACGAACCCACTACAGGACTTCATTTTGAGGATATCCGTGTATTGCTTGATGTCTTAACAAAATTAGTTGATCACGGAAATACAATCATTATTATTGAACACAATTTGGATGTCATCAAAACCGTTGATCATGTTATTGATGTGGGTTATGAAGGAGGAAACGCAGGAGGACAAATTGTTTGTATTGGTACTCCGGAGGAAGTTGCTACAAACCCCAAAAGCTACACGGGGCAATATCTTAAAAAAGAACTACCTTAGCTTTTGGCTAAAACAGTATAGAAATATGGAAAATAAAATGCATAAAAAATGGAGTTCTGTGAAAGCAAACGATTCGTGGGCTATTTTTAAAATCATGGGAGAGTTTGTCAATGGTTTTGAAATTATGAGCAATGCGGGTCCTTGTGTTTCTATTTTTGGATCAGCTCGAACCCAAGAAAGCGACCCTTATTATAAAATGGCAACCTCCATAGCAAAACGCATTGTTGAAAGTGGTTTTGGTGTAATTACCGGAGGCGGTCCAGGAATCATGGAAGCCGCAAATAAAGGTGCACAGCTTGCCAACGGAATCTCAGTTGGACTTAATATTGATCTTCCTTTTGAACAAAACAACAACGACTATATAGATCGAGACAAAAGCATTGATTTTGATTACTTCTTTGTTCGTAAAGTAATGTTTGTTAAATACGCTCAGGGGTTTGTTGTCATGCCAGGCGGTTTTGGAACTCTGGATGAACTGTTTGAAGCCATCACACTTATTCAAACAAAGAAAATTGAAAAGTTCCCCATTATTATGGTTGGCTCTGAATTTTGGAGCGGTTGTATTGATTGGATTAAAAACACTTTTTTAGAAAAACACAAAACCATTTCACCCGAAGACATCGATCTATTTTCTATTGTAGACACTGAAGATGAAGTCATAGAGGAATTGACAAATTTCTATGCTAAAAAACAATTTTCCCCGAACTTTTAATATCTTGAAAAAGCTCCTTTATCTTCTTATTTTTACCTCTTTTTTGCAGCTGAATGCCCAATTAAATCAGTATAATATTGAAGCATCCTTTTCTTCAGATTTAACAGCAACTGATATAAAGCAGTCTGCTGTATTTGTTAACTCAACTTCAAAAAATCTTACGAGGATATATCTAAACGATTGGTCTCATGCGTTTTCAAGCACAAAGACACCGCTAGCCAATCATTTTGCGGAAGAATTTACCTTTCGATTTCAAAGATCTGCCTCGTCGAGTCGTGGAGCTACTAGCATTCATAAAATTACTAATAAAAAAGGAAATCCCATTCGCTGGAAAAGACTCGAAGACCAGCCAGATATTATCGAACTCGAACTTGCTGAGGAATTAAAGCAGAAAGCATCACTTGAAATTTTTATTTCATATAAAATATCTTTTCCCTCCGATAAATTTACTCGGTTTGGTGTTTCTGATGAAAACAATGCACATTTGTCTTTTTGGTACTTAACATTTGTAGGAATAAACACGCAGGGCTGGATACTAGATAGCCATAAAAATCTTGATGATTTGTATGTTGAATTATCTGATTTCGATGTTAGTATTTCAATTCCCAATACCCATATGCTTGTCACCGATTTTCCATTTACAAAAACAAGCTCGGTAGATTCAAACTTTTTTTTTGGCAAAGCTCAGCGAAAACACATTCCGCTTCATATAGTTAAAAATTCGAATTTTAAAAATTTTATAACTCCATCAACTATTGTTATTACTGATTTATCAAAAGATTTGAGTGATGTAAAATCTCAAGAAAGTGTTCGCAAAGTATCGCAATTTGTGAACTTTAAATTGGGGAACTACCCTTTTGACAAGTTACTAATAAGCTCGATAGATTATGAAAAGCGTCCTATTTATGGTCTCAATAG
>JAURCF010000023.1 GCA_030828565.1 Flavobacteriaceae bacterium | reverse complement strand
TTTCTTTCTTCAGTTTTTCAGCTTCGTATGCCTTTCTTTTTTCTTCTAAAACACGAGCACGTTCTGCTTTTTTCTCTTCAATAATTCGAGTACGTTCTGCTTTCTTTTGTTCGAGTTCTTTTTTTCGAGCTTCCTTTTCAGGGTCTACTTCATCTAAGCTTTCATCATCAAGAATCAGTTCATTGTCTTGATCACTTTCTTCTGCACTTTGAAGTTTTTCAGCCTTTTTAATATTTTTAAGAACGAGTTCGCTAATATCGTATTTTTTTTCGGAATATAACATGAACACATCAGAGCTTCGATCAAAGACAAAATCGTATTTCTTTTTATCTGCAATTTGCTGAACGATTGAAAGTACTTGATCTTGGATGGGTTGAATCAAATTTTGTTGTTGTACAAACCAATCTCCTTGAGGGCCAAACCTTTTTTGCTGATATTCTTTTAGCTTGTTTTTTTCATATTCAAGGTCATCAATCCTTTCCTCGATAAGTGAAGGAGTTAAAAGCGGTTTTTCTGCTTCAAATTCTTCTTCTATTCTTTTTATTTCGTCTTGTTTTTGCGAAATTTCATCTTTCCAGGCTTTGCTTTTTTCTTCAAGATCTGCCGTGGCTTTTTGATACGAATTCATTTGAGACAAAAGATACTCCATATCAATATATCCAATTCGAACGCCCCGCTGAGCCTGAAGTGGTATTACTGCAAGGAGTCCTAAAACAATTAAAAAAATTACATTTTTTTTCATGACATAGGTTTTAAACAAGATTGGGTTTTTTGTTTTTAAAATTGCTGACCGATAATAAAGTGAGTTTCCCATCCGTGGGGAGTCAAATCATTATCTAAGGGACTGTCAAACCCGTAGCCAAAGTCAATCCCTAAGAGTCCAAATGCAGGCATAAAGATACGAATTCCTAAACCTGCAGAACGTTTCATATTAAACGGATTATATTCTTTAAAATTGTTAAACCCATTTCCAGCTTCCAAAAACGACAAAGCGTAAATCGATGCCGAAGGCTTCAGGCTGATAGGGTATCGTAATTCTAATGAAAACTTATTGTAGATCGTTGATCCATTATTTCTGTCCGACAATGACTGATTTTCGTATCCTCTCAGGGCAATTGTTTCTCTTCCGTCCATAGCGAAGTTAGCTAACCCGTCGCCCCCTAAATAAAAACGTTCAAATGGAATAATTCCTCGATCGTTGTCGTAAGCTCCCAAAAATCCAAATTCGGCTTGTGTTTTTAAAACCAATTTATCAAACAAGCGCGTATACCACTCACCAGCAAATTTCAGTTTGTAATATTCTAACCAACGATTCTTTTCTTGATCTATTTTGGCACGATTCGGATTTCCATTTGCATCCTGATATGCAGGTTGATTTTCTAAATCTCCAAAATCAGTACTTGAAAACAGGGAGTAGGGAAATGTAAGCTTAGCGCTCAATGAAAATTTGGATCCTCCCAATGGAAAAATTGGGTTGGTAAAGGTATTATTTCTAGAAAGTGCTATGGTGTACGACAAATTATTTGACGATCCATTTCCAAAAGTAAACAGGCCTGTAAAATAATTTTTCAAATCAAAATATTGAAAACCAATGGATTGAGAGAGTGTAAAATAATCGTCGGGAACTTGAAGTCGTTTGGCCAATCCAAAGTTGATTCCACTAATTCTAAAGAATTGGTCTTTGTCGGCTCTTCCCGTCATATAGTTATAACGATATTGAATGGTATTGGAAAGAGACATTGAGAATTGAACAGGCTGTTTTCCACCCATCCAGGGTTCTGAAAATGAAAAACTATAAGTTTCAAAAAAGCGACTGGCTTGAAGCCGAAGCGATAACGATTGTCCGTCTCCCATAGGCAGCGGTTTGTAGGCTTCTTTATTTTTAATATTTCGAATTGAAAAGTTGTTGAACGATAACCCTAGGGTTCCGATAAATCCACCACCGCCATAGCCTCCTTGAAGTTCGATTTGACTGGCTCCTTTTTCAACCAAACCGTATTCGATATCAACCGTTCCGGCGTTGGGATCGACATTTTTGAAATCGGGAGAAATTTGTTCTGCATCAAAAAAACCGAGTTGCCCAAGCTCACGTACAGTTCGAACCACCAAATCTTTGCTGTAAAGCTCACCCGGTTTGGTTCGTAATTCACGATAGATAACATGGTCGTTTGTTCGATCGTTGCCAACAACGCTAATTTTATTAAAATAAGCGGGTTTTCCCTCCGTAATTCGAACTTCGAAGTTGATAGTGTCGTTTTCAGCAGAAACTTCTACAGGGTTAATGCTAGAAAATAAATAACCATTGTTTTGGTAAAGATTGGTTAAATCCTCTCCATCGGGTTTTGTTTGATCTGCAATCCTTTTTTTAAGAAGAACTCCGTTGTAGGTGTCTCCTTTTTTAAGGCCAAGGACTCTGGATAATTGCTGGTCAGTATAAACCGTGTTTCCGAGGAATGAAATATCTCCAAAATAATATTTGTTTCCCTCTTCAAGTTCAATTTTGATATCAATTGAGTTATTAGCAATAGTAACGGTATCCATAATGATTCGCGCATCTCGGTACCCTTTTTCTTTATAATATTCCATTACTGCCGCCAAATCTTCTTTGTAATCAGCCTCAATATATTTTGATCGTTTCCAAAATCGCCCAAAAAATTTGGATTTGGTATTTTTAAATTTACTTTTAAGCTTGGCGGTTTTTACTACATTGTTTCCAACAAATTCAATGCTATTTACTTTTACTCGTCTCCCTTTATCTACATGGATTAACATTTTTTTATTGTTAGCACCAGTAGTGTCGGCTTTCATATCAAGGGTAACCTTGGTATTGAAATAACCTAGTTTTTTGTACTTATTGATAATGTAGTTTTTGGTATTGGTCAGAAAGCTTTCTGACAATTTTTTACCTTTCTTTAACTCAGTGTCTTTGACAATAGTTTCTATTTTTCCTTTTTTAAGTCCAGTAACTGTAAACTCAGAAAGTGTAGGTAACTCCTTAATAACTAACTCAATACTAGCATTATTGTCTTTTAAATCGATCAAATAAACATTAATATCGCTAAACAATTCCAGCCCCCACAGTTTTTTAATAACTGCACTAATTTCTTCGCCAGGAATTTGTATTTTTTGACCTTTTCGTAAGCCGGTGTAGGCAACGACTGTTTGTTCGCTAAAACTTTTTATACCCGAAACTTTAATTTCATTGAGAACATATTCTTTGCCTTTATCAAAGGATAGGTTTTGGGCACTTATTATTGATGTAAAAAACATCGCTAGATTGAATAAAAGTAATCGTACAGTATAACGATATAAAGCTCTTTTATTGAAGTTGTTCACTCGTTTTTCCAAATCTTCGTTCTCTTTGTTGATAATTAACGATTGCTTTAAAAAGGTCCTCTTTATTAAATTCAGGCCAAAATACTGGAGTAAAGTATAGTTCAGCGTAGGCTATTTGCCATAATAAAAAATTACTTACTCTGTATTCTCCACTTGTCCTAATCAATAAATCTACCTCTGGTAAATTTTGCGTGTAAAGATGCTCATTTATAATCGTTTCATCAAGATTTTCAGGAGAAATTATGTTATTTTTAACTTTCTCACTAATGTCCTTAACAGCTTTCACAATTTCTTCCCTAGCGCCATAACTTAGAGCAAGAGTTAGGGTTAAACCCGAATGGGTTGCGGTTTTACTCATTACTTCATTCAGTTCATTATAAGCCTTTGAGGGAAGAGACTGTAAGTTTCCTATAGCAAGAAGGCGAATATTGTTTTTTAAGAGAGTGGGTAATTCTTTTTTAAGCGAAGAAACCAAAAGTTTCATTAGGGTATTGATTTCAAGTTGAGGGCGTTTCCAATTCTCGGTTGAAAACGCAAAAAGAGTCAAATGTTTTATACCCAATTCTACAGCTCCTTCTACGGTTTCCCTAACGGCTTTGGTTCCGTTTTGATGTCCCAACACACGTTTTAACCCTTGATCTTTTGCCCACCGTCCATTGCCGTCCATAATGATGGCTATGTGCTTGGGTAAATCCAAGTTTCGGATACTACTTTTTAAACTCATTTATTTGTTTTTAAGGGCAATAACATGGCGGCCTCCCAAATGTATAGGTAAGAGTCATTCCAGAAAACACATACCAATCACTGCTTAAACTGTTTCCAAAATTAGGAGCTTTGTCTTTTACGGTAAAACTACTAAAACTTCCATCAATATTGTCAGTTAAGGTCACTTTTGCAGAAATTTCCACTCCTAATAAGAATCTCCAGCCAATACGCACTTTCACTCCTACATTGATAGGAATTGCAAAGGCTGTGTTGGGCTCATATTTTTTTGCTGCTGTTTCTCCAATTTCGTAGTACAATTCATTGTAATTAAAATAACTAATTCCACTATAAATATAGGGTGACCACAACAAGCCATCTTGGTTGAGATTAAAATTCCAGAACGTAAATTCTATTCCTGCACTTGCTTCCGTAATTTTATTTTCGAACGAAAGCATCCGTTCATTTCTATATGAAAGATTCGAGCTTGCATCTGAATTGCTAAGAGTTGAATGAATGACACTGGCTCTCCACGAATAGCGTTCATGAACATTCCATTTGTAGATAATGCCTCCAGCAAATTTTGACGGATTGATATAGGTTGTATTTCCAACGTCACCTATATAATTCGATCCGCCTCCATAGAGTCCAATTTCATGAAGTTGCGAAAATCCCATCGCTACACTTCCAATTATCGCGAAAATCAAAAAAATATTTTTCATCATTCAAACGCACAAAGATAGACATTCTCCAATCCCTACACGTTCTTAAAATAACCGTGTTTTTTATAAAATATTGCTCAATTTCGGGTGTCTTCTCCCCACAACAACTTCTTTCGAAGAGTTTTAAAAAAACGTTCGTCGTTGAGTTGTGCCATTTTTAGGGTAAAGGGAGCTTTTTTAATAGTTATTTCTGTATCCATTGCAACAGTAATTATTCTTGAGTCTAGAGAAAGTAAATGGTCTTCTTCTCTTCCAATTACTCGAAGTTTAATGGATGTGTGGTTTGGAATCACTAGCGGACGTGCATTTAAATTGTGCGGAGCGATAGGAGTAATGACTAGAGCTTCACTAGAGGGTGCCATGACAGGCCCTCCACTACTCAATGAATAACCCGTAGAGCCCGTAGGTGTTGCTATAATTAGCCCATCTGCCCAGTAATTGTTTAAATATTCATCATCCAAATGGGTGTCGATATTAATCATGGAAGTGGTGTTTTTTCTTCCAACAGAAACCTCGTTAAGAGCCAATGGCATCGCTTCAATTTCTTTGTAACTTGGAGTTGTTTTAACAGTAAGCAATGCGCGTTCTTCGATGCGGTAATTTCCTTTAATAATTTCTGAAAGGCTGTTTTTGACATCCTCTTTTTGAAGCGTTGCCAAAAAGCCCAATCTCCCCGTATTAAATCCAACAATTGGAATGCCCAAATCACGAATAAATGTCATGGCTCGCAACATCGAACCGTCTCCTCCAATAGAGATAAACAAATCACATTTGGAGTCAATATCTTCGTATGAATGAAATGCAGAAACCTTAGGATTTCCTGCGTGTAATTCTTGAGTGTTTTGATACAGCTCATTTTCTAAGGAAACTTCAAAATTTAAAGGCTCCATCAACAACATTACTACCTTTAGAACATCAATCGTATCGCGGTTAGAAAACTGACCGTAAATCGCAATTTTCATAAAGAATAGTTTAGTTAAATATGTATTTTTTTAAATAATCAATTTGTGTTTCAAACTCAGAATACCCATTTTTTCCTGCTTTAGATGACAGAATATCATAACCATATCTTCGCAAACTCAAACATGTATTGTTAAAATCAGGAGTTTGTAATTTTATACAAATTTGAACAGTAGATGGGTTTTGATTTTCAACCAAAACTCCCAAAATAGTTCCCTGGTGAGCTTCAACGATTTGAGTAATTTGTGACAAGCTAAAATCAGTAGCGTCAGCTGCTATCACCAATACATTTCCTTTTTGACTAATCAAAGGAGTGCTCGATAAATGTTCCAAAACATCCTTAAGATGATGGACTTGAATGAAAGTTCCTAGATCATTTAAAACAGCAATATGATTGCAAGAATTTTCCTGCATAACGTGAAGAACTTCCATCCAATGAGCTGTTTCTCTAACAAAAATCGGTTCAAGATGCGAAATGTAATTTTCAAGAAGAGATGTCTCATTGAGACCTTCTATACTGTCTCGAGATAGCATTCCTAAAAAAATATCCTCTTGAACCACTGGAAGATGGGAAACATTCATTTTCAAAAACGCGTTATTAGCATCTAACAATTTCATTGCCGGTGTTAATAAAATAAAGGAATTGTTTTTGAGTTTAATGCTCACTGGATTGATTTTACTTCAATGCAAAATAGTTAAAATAAGTGACAAAATTGTAAGGTAAATATATATTTTTGTAAAAAAACCTACCATGACGAAATTAAGTGTCAACATCAATAAAATTGCAACTCTTCGAAATGCAAGAGGAGGCAACAACCCCAATCTTTTATCAGTGGCGTCTGATATCCAGGATTTCGGTGCTCAAGGAATTACAGTCCATCCGCGACCCGATGAGCGACATATTCGCTACCAAGATGCTCGAGACTTACCAAAGGTCATTCAAACAGAATACAACATAGAAGGCAATCCCAATTCAGTATTTGTTGATTTGGTACTGGAAGTAAAGCCAACACAAGTCACCTTGGTTCCCGATGCCGAAGATGCGATAACTTCGAATGCTGGATGGGATACATTGAAACATTGTGACTTTTTGACTGAGGTGATCACCGAATTTCAACGAAACGGAATACGAACTTCTATTTTTGTTGATCCTGTCCTAAAACAGATTGAAGGAGCTAAGCAAACAGGCACCGATCGTATTGAGTTATATACAGAATCTTATGCTCACCAACATCAATTAGGCAATTTTTCAGGCATTCAGCCCTTTATAGATTCTGCGGTTTTGGCTCAAAAAATCGACTTGGGTTTGAATGCAGGTCATGATTTGAGCCTTGAGAATATTGCGTTTTTTGCTAAAGAAGTTCCCGGATTATTGGAAGTTTCGATAGGTCATGCGCTCATTTGCGAATCTCTTTATTATGGATTGGAAAATGTGATTGGTCAATATCTAAGCAAATTGAAAGCATGATTTTACATGCTACACAATTTGGATCGGGACAACCATTACTCATACTTCACGGTTTTTTAGGAATGTCTGATAACTGGAAAACGTTTGCCAAAAATATTTCAAATAGCGGTTTTGAAGTGCATTTGATTGATCAGCGAAATCATGGGAGAAGTTTTCACAGCCCCGAATTTTCATACGATTTAATGGCTGATGATCTGGAGCGTTATTCAGCTCATTATGGTCTTAACAAATTTCATCTGTTAGGGCATTCAATGGGCGGAAAAACAGCAATGTACTATGCAGCCAAATATTCCAATCGGGTCGAAAAATTGGTAATTGCCGATATCGCACCCAAATATTACCCACCTCATCATCAACAAATATTAAAAGGACTGAGTGCATTGGACTTTAACACCATTCCCTCTCGATTACAAGCCGATGAAGCCCTATCCACATTCGTTACTGAAAAAGGAGTGCGTCAATTTTTGTTAAAAAACTTGTATTGGGAAACAAAAGACAGATTGGGTCTTCGTGCCAATATATCCGTACTTTCCCAAAAAGCAGAAGCCGTAGGGGAGGCCCTGCCTAGCTCTTATTTGTTTCACGGCCCTACATTGTTTTTAAAAGGGGAAAAATCAGATTACATAACCGATGAGGATTCCAGTCTTTTGAAACAGCATTTTCCCTATACAACACTTGAAACCATCCAAAATGCAGGACATTGGCTTCATGCAGAGAATCCCGTTCAATTTTACGAAATTACCCGCCGTTTTTTAATTGAAAACTAGAAATAATGCCCCCAAAATCAAGTTCTTAAAAACTTGCTGCCCCAATTAAAAAATCCTATTTTTGCCGACTGAATTTAAGAAGATCAAATTTTTAAAAAATGATTTCTTTTATTCTGGCAATCTTGAGATAATTGCGTAGTTAAAAACAAAAAAGAAATGAAAGTTACAAGAAAAGATGTAAATGCTTTGAATGCGATGATTACGATTGATATCGACAAAGCAGATTATGATGATGGCGTTCAAAAAGTCATGGAAAATTACCGTAAAAAAGCCAATATTCCAGGCTTTAGAAAAGGCCTAGTTCCTATGGGCCTGATTAAGAAACAATACGGGAAAGCTATCATTGCTGATGAGGTAAATAAATTATTGCAAAAATCACTAAACGATTATTTGACAGAAGAAAAATTAGCAATTCTTGGAAATCCGATTCCTCAGGCACAAGAAGATTTGAACTGGGACGCAGATACACTCTCATTTGCATTTGAATTGGGATTGTCTCCCGAATTTGACATCGACCTAAAATCCAAAAAATCCATTACGCATTATATCATTTATGCAGATGATAAAATGATTGATGACCAGGTAGCAAACATTCAAAAACAATACGGAAAGTTAGTCTCTCAAAACGAAGTCGTAAAAAACACAGAGATTACAGGAACTTTTTCAAACCAAGAAGCCAATATTGACAATAAATCTACTATTGAATATAGTAGTCTAAAGGGAAAAAAGAATCCAAAAATATTTTTAGGTGCTAAAGTAGGAGATGTGGTAACGCTCAACACCAAAGGGTTGTTTGAAGACGATCACGATCTAGTCAAGCATTTGAAAGTCGAACACGATGCAGCACATGGACTCGATATCGAAGTGCAATTTACCATCGAAGAAATTAATCTTAGAGAACCTGCCGATTTGGATCAGGAGCTTTTCGACAAGCTTTTTGGAAAAGATGCGGTTAAAACGGTTACAGAATTAAGAGACAAATTGAAAGAAGATGCAGAAAAGCAATTTGCTTCCCAATCCGATCAAAAACTATTAAACGATGTAACAGAGTCCTTGCTAGAAAACACAAAATTTGATTTGCCTGCCGAGTTTTTAAAGAAATGGATTCAAACGGCTGGAGAAAATCCGCTTACAGCTGAGGAAGCTGCTGCCGAGTATGAAAAATCAGAAAAAGGATTGCGGTACCAACTCATTGAAGGAAAGCTTATTTCTGAGCACAACCTCCAAGTCGCGTTTGAAGAATTGAAAGAATATTCTAAAGGAATGATCAAAACTCAAATGGCACAATTTGGGCAACTCAATCCTGAAGAAAGCGAACTTGAAAATATTGCAGCTCGTATTCTTTCCAATCAAGACGAGGTAAAGCGTTTGTCGGACCAAATGATGAGTCAAAAACTCATTGATCTTTTCAAATCGGAAGCCAAACTCAAAGAAAAAAAGACTACCTACGATCAATTTGTGAAAGAGGCTTATAAAAAATAAGTAGGTTGCGGGCTAATTTTAGTATCTTTATAGCTTCAACCCTTTAAATAATTGATTTTTAATACTATTTTTTATGGACTACGGAAATGAGTTTAAAAAATTTGCGACCCAAGAACATGGAGTAAATTCTATGTACTACGATCAATTGATCAGCAGCATGACTCCCTATATTATCGAGGAACGTCAAATGAATGTCGCTCAAATGGATGTTTTTTCCAGATTGATGATGGATCGTATTATTTTTTTAGGAACCGCTATTAATGATTCCATAGCCAACATTATCCAAGCGCAGTTGTTGTTCTTGGAAAGTGTTGATAAAAGCAAAGACATTCAAATCTACATCAATTCTCCAGGAGGAGGCGTATATGCTGGTCTTGGAATTTACGATACCATGCAGTTCATTCAGCCCGATGTGGCTACAATTTGTACCGGAATTGCTGCTTCGATGGCAGCCGTATTGCTTTGTGCTGGTGAAAAAGGAAAACGATCTGGACTCACACACTCGCGAGTCATGATTCACCAACCGCTAGGGGGTGCTCAAGGGCAGGCTTCAGATATTGAAATTACGGCTCGTGAAATTCTAAAGTTAAAGAAAGAATTGTACGATATTATTGCAAATCATTCAGGTCAAAAATACGATAAGGTTCATGACGATAGCGACCGTGATTATTGGATGAAAGCCAATGAGGCTAAAAATTATGGAATGATTGACGAAATTTTGACTAAAAGTTAACACCCTAAAACAATGAGCACCCAAGAACTTATATGCTCTTTTTGTGGAAGAAAAAAAGCGGAAACCAGCTTGCTAATTGCAGGCTTAGACGCTCATATTTGTGATCGTTGTATTGAACAAGCCAATGGAATTGTTTTGGAAGAATCCTCGCAAGAATCGGATGCTACGCTTTCCAAAGACTTGACTCTCAAAAAACCTGTTGAAATCAAATTGTTTCTTGATGAATATATCATTGGTCAAGATGTAACCAAACGAGTTCTTTCTGTCGCTGTTTACAACCACTACAAGCGATTGCTTCAGCCACAAAATAAAGAAGATATTGAGATTCAAAAAAGCAATATCTTGATGGTAGGAGAAACAGGAACGGGTAAAACCCTAATGGCCAAAACCATTGCGCGGATGCTCAATGTTCCTTTGGCTATTGTAGACGCTACGGTTCTCACTGAAGCCGGATATGTAGGTGAAGATGTAGAGAGTATTTTAACACGACTCCTACAGGCTGCAGATTACGATTTAGAAAAAGCCCAACATGGGATTGTTTTTATTGATGAGGTGGATAAAATTGCTCGAAAAAGTGACAATCCATCCATTACACGAGATGTTTCTGGAGAAGGAGTTCAGCAAGCCTTGTTAAAACTTCTTGAGGGCACGGTAGTCAATGTTCCGCCCAAAGGAGGAAGAAAACATCCCGATCAAAAATTTATTGAAGTCAATACCGAAAATATATTGTTCATTGCTGGAGGTGCTTTTGATGGAATCGATCGCCACATTTCCAAGCGACTCAACATGCAGTCGGTAGGTTACAACACATCCAAAGCAGAGGTTAGTTACGATCAAGATAATTTGATTCAATACATTATTCCAACCGATTTGAAGGATTTTGGTTTGATTCCTGAAATAATTGGAAGATTGCCCGTTCTTACCCATATGAATCCGCTGGATAAATCTACTCTTTTGGCAATCCTTACTCAGCCCAAAAACGCCATTATCAAGCAATATGAAAAGTTGTTTGAAATGGATGGAATTGCGTTTTCAATTAACCGTTCAGCTTTGAACACAATTGTCGATAAAGCAATTGAATACAAGTTAGGAGCTCGAGGGTTACGATCTTTGTGTGAGGCGGTTCTTACCGACGCCATGTTTGAGCTTCCGGGTACTGACCAAACCCAATTGAAAATAGATAAAAATTACGTGCTTTCAAAGTTGAATAAATCCAAATTGAATCAATTGAAAGCGGTTTCTTAGGACTGATTCATTGCAAGCAATTCTTCTACAAATTTTCTTTCGTTAGAAAGCCGAGGAATCTTGTGCTGACCGCCTAATTTTTTCTCTTTTTTCAACCAATCATAAAAAAGTGACGGTCTTGCCTGATGAATTATCAGCGGATTTAGCGTGATATTCATATCCCTTTTGGCTTGATAGTCGGAATTTAGTTTTTGCAATTCTTCATCCAATTGTTTGGCAAAAAGAGGAGCGTCTTTAGGAGGTGTTTTAAATTCTATAATCCATTCGTGTCCGCCTTTGTTTTTATCTTTCATAAAAATAGGTCCTACCGTATAATCGACAATACTAACTCCGTGGCGTTTGCTAATTTCAGCCAGTCCGCGATCTGTATTTTCAATCATCAATTCTTCTCCAAAAACATTGATGTGATGTTTGGTTCGACCTGAAACCTTGAAACGATACGGGTGAAGGGATGTGAATCGAATGGTATCTCCAATTAAATATCTCCACAAACCCGCATTGGTAGAAATTACAACAGCATATTGTGTGTGTAATTCAACATCTGATAACCGAACAGCTTTCTGACGGGATTTTCCAAACGTTTTCATAGGAATGAATTCGTAAAAAATACCATAGTCCAACATCAAAAGAAGTTCGTTGGAGTGATTTTGATCTTGGATTCCAAAAAAACCTTCTGAGGCGTTGTAAATTTCGTAATAATTGAACTCAGACTTGGGCATTAACTTCTCGTAGGCTTCGCGGTATGGCTCAAAGCTTACTCCGCCATGAAAATACACTTCGAGATTCTTCCACACTTCTAAAACATGTGATTTTCCTGTTTTTTCCAAAACGGTAGTAAGCAAAACCATCATCCATGACGGAACTCCTGCCAAGCTGGTTACGTCTTCCTGAAGTGTTTCATTGACAATCATATTCATTTTTACTTCCCAGTCACTCATGAGCGATACGTCGTTACTAGGCGTACTGACTAGCTCGGCCCAAAGGGGTAAGTTGTCAATGATAATGGCAGACAAATCTCCAAAATAAGTATTATTACTTTCGTATAGTTTTTTACTTCCGCCCAAACGAAGTCCTTTGCCCGAAAATAGTTGTGAATTTTCATTGTTGTTGATGTAAAGGCTCAACATATCTTTCCCTGCCTTGAAATGACAGTCCTCAAGAGATTCTGTACTTACGGGAATGTATTTGCTTTGAGCGTCGGTGGTTCCACTCGATTTTGCAAACCATTTGATAGGCGTATTCCAAAAAATATTTTGTTCCCCTTTTCGAGCACGCTCAATGAGTGGAACAATATCTTCGTATTGACACAAAGGCACTCGTTCTTTAAAGGTTTCGTAATTGTTTATACTTTCAAACCCATATTTGCGACCAATTTCTGTGTTCTTGCCAGCACTGAGAAGTTTTATAAGCACTTCGTTCTGAACTTCGTTGGGATATTTTAAAAAAAGCTCTATTTGATGTATGCGCTTTTTCAAGAACCAGGAAAGAATAGAATTGAATAAGGGGATAGGCATTTTTTGGTATCTTTAAAAAAAATAAAAGTAACTAAAAATTATGAATATGTTCCAAGGAGTTTTGACAAAGATGAAATCTCATTACAACACGCCTATTCAGTACTACTTAGAGTTTGAGAAGGAGTTTATTCACATGAATTCTTTGTTAGGAAAAAAGCTAGAGATCCAATTTTTGGGACACGAATGCTTGAATTGTCATTTGTCCAAACCCATTTTCAGGCAAGGATTTTGTAAAAATTGTTTTTTTGAAATTCCCAGTGCAGGAGATTGGATTATGCGACCCGAATTGAGCAAAGCCCATCTGGATATTGAAGATCGTGATTTAGCTTTTGAAAAAAAAGTACAACTTCAACCCCATATTGTTTATTTGGCTGTTTCTAGCAATTTGAAAGTAGGAGTCACTCGAAAATCACAGATTCCTACCCGATGGATCGATCAAGGAGCTACTTCGGCAATTCCCATCATTGAAGCTCCCAATCGGTATTTGGCAGGAATTACAGAAGTCGCCCTCAAAGGCCATTATGCAGATAAAACCAACTGGCGCCAAATGCTTCAACAAAGTGATTTGACAATCGATTTGCAAGCAGAAAAAGAACACTCCTTGGAGCATCTTCCCAAAGAAGTTAAGCCCTACATTGTTCGAGATATCGAACCGTTGCATTTTCAATTCCCTGTAGAGAGCTATCCTGATAAAGTCAAAAGTTTGAATTTGGAAAAAGCCACTCGTTATCAAGGAAAATTGGTCGGGATTAAAGGACAGTATTTAATTTTCGAGGACCAAACAGTTTTTAATATTCGCAGTAATGAAGGGGTTGTCGCAAGATTTTCTGTGTGATTTTTTATAATTTAAATAATTATTTTTTGTGATGTAATCCTACAATCAACTCCCTTTTTTTTCTATTTTTTTTACTAAGTTTGTCTTGAAGTTTAACCCTAATTCTTAATTAATATGAAATCAATCTACTCGATTTTTGCACTCTTCTTATGCGCATCGCTTTTTTCTCAAGAATATTTTGACCAACTTCCAGAAAACCCTGAATCTGGAAAATGTTATGCCAAATGTATTGTTCCAGACGAATACAAAGAAGAAACGATTCAAGTATTAACCCGTCCAGCTCATAAAACTCTGGAAATTGTCCCTGCAGTGTATCAAACCGAAGTTAAAGAAGTTATAATTCGCCCTGCATCCAAACGATTTATTTATCAGCCAGCTGTTTACAAGTCAGTAGTTGATACGGTTTGGCTCAAAGATCCGTATCATCAATTGCGAGTGGTTCCCGCCTCATTTTCTACAGCCGAAGAATCTGTTGAGGTATTTCCAAAATCAGGATCTTGGGTAGCAGGAGAAGACGATCCGAATTGTCCTTCCATCAATCCTGCAGACTGTCGTGTTTTTCATTATCGGGAAAGCCCAGCTGTGGTTCGATCAATTCCAGTAAAGCGTTTAAATAGCCCTACCACAACACAATCAATGAAAGTGATTGGCAATTACAAACTGATCCCAAAACAAGTGGAAGTAACCCCCGCCAAAACCCGCGAAGAGTTGATTCCTCAACAAACGAAAAAAATAGAGCGAAGCGTTTTGGTAAAAGACGAAACCACTCGTGAAATAGAAGTTCCTGCTGAATATGCTCAGGTAGTCAAAAAAGTATTAGTCAAAAAAGGAGGAATGACCGCCTGGCGTGAAGTTCCATGTACCTTACCCGAGCAGGTAGGTGTTGTTCCTATTCATTATGCCTCAGGAAGTGCCGCCCTTACAAATGAATCCAAACGACTGATTGATAAACATATTTTATCAATTCTTATGAAAAACAGTTCTTCTGTAATAGAAATTGGCTCACACACAGACTCTCAGGGTGGCGAAGCATTCAATCAACAACTTTCTGAAAAACGTGCAAAGGGTGTTGTTGATTATTTGATAGGAAAAGGCATTAAGTCCGACCGGTTGATTGCTGTTGGATACGGAGAGTCCAAGTTGCTCAACGATTGTGACGATTCAAAACCTTGCTCTCCCGCTCAGCATGCTAAAAATAGAAGAACCGAATTTAAAGTTTTTTAGAAAAATATTCTTGTTCAATTAATGAAATCAGCAACAGCCGTGGATTTCCGATTTACGTGTATTGGGCTGATTTCTTTTTTTGTTTTTACAATTGAATTTCCTCGCCAGCTTTCAATTGAAATCGTTTGCGAAACATTCCAACAAAAAGATACAACAGGGGGGTGTCAAATAGGGCAATGAGTATTTTGAAAACAACACCCGATAAAAGCAGTCCCCAAAACATGCTCCAAGGCAAAACGCCGAACAAAGAAAGTAGTAAAACTACCGTAAAAGTATCGATAAACTGGGATGAAAAGGTGGAAAAATTGTTTCGTAACCAAAGCTTTTTCCCGTCTGTGTAGCGTTTCCAAAAATGATAAATTCTGATATCAATAAACTGCGCAAACAAATAAGCCATCATAGACGCCAAAACCGCGATGGGCGACAGCGAAAACACCTGAGAAAATACTTCGTCATCAACAGGCGATGTTTCCAAAGCTGGAACTTCATTGGCGATAAGTACAATGGCCATTGAAAAAAAAGAAGCAAAAATACCTGCAACAACTACTTGATTGGCTTTTTTTTGACCGTAAATTTCAGAAATCAAGTCGGTAATTAAAAAAGTAATGGGATACGGCAAAATACCTACCGAAAGCTCAAACAACGAAAATCCAAAAACTTTCCACTCGAAAGGATACCAGTAGAAAAATTTTTGAAAAATTAAATTGGACACTACCAAGGAAGTGATGAATAAGGCGGCCAAATACAGATAAATTTGTTGCGCCAACTGGCGGTCTTTATTGTTCATACACATTATTTGATAATCAATTCAAAAGGAAGTCGTGCCTGAATTCCTTCTTGATTTGAAAAACGTTCAATGGAACGGAGCAATGGACCGATGGTTTTTTTCAATTCGGACTGAATTCCAGTTTGATGTATTTTTCCAAACGGACCGTTTTGGAGTTCTTTAAGGATGTCCTGAAAATCATCTTTGTATTTGGGATAAACGGTTATGTTGTATTCTGATATTTTCGCTAATGAGGCAGTTCTTTCCAATGCTTTGTCAAGACCTCCAAGATCGTCCACCAAACCAATTTTTTTAGCATCCAATCCAGACCAAACTCTTCCTTGAGCGATTTTATTTACCTGCTCATAAGTCAATCCTCTTCCTTTAGCCACTCGTTTTACAAACGTATTGTAAACCTTTTCAATACTTTCCGTTGTTACTTTCCGAAACGATTCGCTCAAGGGTTCAAAAACACTGTAACCCACAGCGTTTGGATGCGTGGCAACTTGTTCGGCGTTGATTCCCCATTTGTTGGCAAGTCCTCTAGCATTGGGAAGCGCGCCAAATACGCCAATGGAGCCCGTAATGGTAGACGACTCAGCAATAATCTCATCGCCCATACAAGCTATATAATAGCCTCCTGAGGCAGCTACATCGCCTAAAGAAACCACCAAAGGTTTGGTGCTTTTGGTGGTTACGAGTTTTCGTAAAATTAGCTCAGACGCCAATGCACTTCCTCCGGGCGAATTTATACGAAGAACTACTCCCTTTATTCGGTCGTCATTCTGAATTTCTTCAAGTGCCTCAATCATTATTTCTTGCCCAATGGTTTCCTTATTTCCTTCTCCGTAAACAATTTCTCCTTGCGCATAAATAACCGCAATCTTATTTTTTGTTTTCAAATTGATGGAGGAGGGAAGTGATGAAAGATAATCTTGAATGGAAACCAGATGAAGATCGTCGTCCATAGCAATACCCACTTTATTTTTCAAAACGGCTTCATACTCATCGCGTTCAACGAGTTGGTGAACCAAGCCCGATTCCAATGCTCTTTCTGAATTTCGTCCTTCAAGCTGGGTGGCGATTTTATTCAAAGATGGTTTATCAAGTAAGCCCGATTGCTCCATATCTGTTGTGACAGTTTCCCACAACGACCAAAGCAGTTCTTTGATTTGAATCCGGTTTTCATTACTCATTGTATTTTGAAGAAAAGGCTCGACAGCACTTTTGTATTTCCCATGGCGAATTACTTCCACTGACAGTCCCGATTTTTCTTCGAAATCCTTAAAATACAATACTTCAGATGCAAGCCCTTTAAAGTCTACTTCCCCCTGAGGATGAAGAAACAACGAGTCAGCAACGGAAGCCAGATAGTAATCTTTTTGTGTGTAATATTCGTGGTAAGCAAAAACGAATTTCCCACTTTTCTTAAAATTGTCCAAAGCCCTTCGAAGCGCTTGAGTTTGACTAAATCCAGCAGATATAAACGGAAATTGTATGCTAATTCCCTCAATGCGATCATCATTTTCTGCAACTTCAATGGAACGAATTAAGGCATCCAATCCAAAGGCAGCCGGCTCTAAACCAAGCACTTCTTCCAGCTCACTTTCTGAAGCAATATGATCAACAATAGGCTTTTGAAGCTGTAACGCCAAAACCGAGTTTGAGTGAATAGTAGCAGGAATTCCTCCGCCAGAAAAAGCATCAGAAGAGGCGCTCGCAACGATGATTGCAATAAACAAAAAGAATAAGAGTCCAAGTGAGATAAACGTACCCAGAATGGCTGCTGCCACATTTCGTAAAAAATTCATGCTAATAAGGTTTCCTCAAAGATAAGGTTTTTTAGATTTTCTTTTCCGTACTTTGCTTTTTAGAAATGAAAAGAGTAAATGCCATTTTATCGTTGGGAAGTAACGAGGGAGATCGACTGACCTACCTTCAAAATGCGTTGATGGAAATCGAAGAAAAAACAGGAACTATCCTCTCAATTGCTTCGGTATACGAAACAGCTTCCTGGGGGTTTAACGCACCGCCTTTTCTCAATACCTGTGTTTCCATTGAAACACATTTATTACCTCTAGATTTGTTGAAACAGTGCGTTCGAATTGAAGAAAACAATGGGCGAATTCGTAACAAATCAACCCATTACCAATCTCGGACTTTGGACGTTGATATTTTGTTTTATGACAATAAAATTATCAAAAAAGAAGGGCTTTCGATTCCCCATCCCAATTTACACGAACGACAGTTTGTGCTCGATCCTTTGGTCGAAATTGCTCCTTCAAAAGTGCATCCTGTTTTTCATAAAACAGCCATTGATTTACAACAAGAATGCGAGGATACTGGCGATTGTAATCCTATAGAATCCTCTTTGGTTTTTCCTTCTGTTTTTGCATTAAAAAAGTACCATCATATTGTTGTAGAGGGAACTATTGGATCTGGAAAAACAACCCTTTCCGAAATGTTAGCACACGATTTGAATGCAAAACTTATTTTGGAGCGTTTTGCAGACAATCCATTTTTACCCAAATTTTACAAGAATCCAGAGCGCTATTCGTTTCCCCTCGAAATGTCATTTTTGGCGGATCGTTTTCAGCAATTTTCCGAGCACTTGGCGCAGCTTGATTTGTTTCACGAAGGTTTTGTGGCCGACTATCACATCTCTAAATCCCTGATTTTTGCGAAAGCAACTCTCGGGAATGATGAGTTTCAGCTGTATCGGAATTTGTTTGCCATGATGACAAAGGACCTGAAAGCCCCTGATTTGTACATATACCTGATGCAAACACCCGATCAATTGCTTCGAAATATTAAAAAAAGAGGTAGATCGTATGAAAAAAATATCCAAGAGTTGTATTTAAAAAACATTCACCAAGGGTATATGGAGTACTTAAAAATCCATTCGGATTGGAATGTAATTAAGGTCGATTGCTCCGATTTGGATTATGTGGAACGCTCAGCCGATTACCGCCAATTGCTGCAAAGAATCGCTAATCAGTTGTAAGGACTTTGAAAAAATCCCATAAAACCACTCCTGCACTAACAGCAATATTGAGAGAATGTTTGGTGCCCAATTGGGGAATTTCTATTACCCCATCACACACATCAATCACTTCTTGAGAGACTCCTTTGACTTCGTTTCCAAAAACAACGGCATGCTTTTTTGAGGAATCAATGTGAACATCGTTCAGCATTTGTGCATTTTCGGCTTGTTCAATTGCCCAAATTTGGATACCAGCTGCTTTGAGTTGATTGACTACATCTTTTGCATTTTCTGCATATTTCCAATCAACACTTTCGGTTGCTCCCAAGGCTGTTTTTTGGATGTCTTTGTGAGGAGGCACTGCGGTAATACCGCACAAATATATTTTTTCAATTAAAAAAGCGTCTGAGGTTCTAAATACAGAGCCGACATTGTTCAGGCTTCGAACATCATCAAGAATGACCGTTAATGGTGTTTTTTTAGCTTGCTTAAACGCAGGGATTTCTTTTCGGTTGAGTTCACTATTTTTTAACTTTCTGTTGGAATGCTTCATACCGCTAAAGAAAGAAAAAAAATGAATTTTAACAATTGTTTTTATAGCCTATCAAATAATAGTAAATTAGCCTCTTATCAAAAAAGATTTAGTGGCGTCTAAAAAGCTCAATAAAGAAACTCCGTTGATGAAACAATACAACCAAATCAAAGGGAAATATCCCGATGCTTTGTTGTTGTTTCGTGTAGGAGATTTTTATGAAACTTTTGGGCAAGATGCTGTGAAAGCCTCTAAAATATTAGGCATTATATTAACAAAACGCGGAGCGGGAAGCTCAAGCGAAACAGAGCTTGCAGGGTTTCCCCACCATTCTTTGCAAACGTATTTGCCCAAATTGGTAAAAGCTGGAGAACGGGTTGCTATTTGCGATCAGTTGGAAGATCCTAAAATGACCAAAACGATTGTTAAGCGAGGAGTAACCGAATTGATCACTCCCGGTGTTGCGCTTTCTGATGGGGTTTTGGAAGATAAATCCAATAATTTTTTAGGCGCATTATACCGGGGAAAAAACAATTACGGGGTTTCTTTTTTAGACATTTCAACGGGAGAATTTTTAACTTCCCAAGGATCTCAAGAATATATTGACACATTGCTTCAGAATTTTGCACCCAAAGAAGTGTTGGTTTCAAAGCAGTGGAAAAAACAGATTGCCCAAGATTTTAATTCACCCTATCCTTTTTTCTTTCTCGAAGATTGGGTTTTTCAGCAAGATTATACGGCCGAAAAATTACACACCCATTTTGACGTAGTCTCACTCAAAGGATTTGGAGTAGAAGGACTTTTGGAGGGGAAAATAGCCTCAGGGGCTGTTTTGCATTATCTGTCAGAAACGCAGCATTCGAAACTGTCTCATATTACTAAAATTCAACCCATTGTTTATGACGATGCCGTTTGGATGGACCGGTTCACGATGCGCAATTTGGAATTGCTGGCTCCAAATTCTCCGCAGGCAGTAACCCTTTTGGATGTGATAGATCATACCAGTTCGCCCATGGGCGGACGCATGCTAAAACGTTGGATATCTCTTCCATTGAAAAACAAAAGCCAGATAGAAAAACGCCATCAGGCGGTTTCGTATTGGGTAGGAGCTCCTGGAGTGTGTCAGCAAACACAGCAATCCATTCAAAAAATGGGCGATTTGGAACGGCTGGTTTCAAAAGTGGCAACGGCCAAAGTGAGCCCTCGAGAGGTGAATCATCTCAAACATTCTTTGGATGAAGTTTTTCCGATAAAAGAATTGCTTTCCCAAACAGGAAATACCTCATTGGAAACGATTGGAGACGCTTTGTTTCTTTGCGATGAGCTTCGGGTCCTTATTGGAAAAACGCTTCAAGAAGAAGCGCCCGTTTTGCTTTCCAAAGGAAATGCAATTGCCGAAGGGGTTTCTCAAGAATTGGACGATTTGAGATCGATCTCACAAGGCGGAAAATCCTATTTGGATGAGATGTTGGCTCGCGAAACCGAACGAACAGGAATTCCTTCTCTTAAAATCGCATTTAACAATGTGTTTGGATATTATTTGGAAGTGAGAAATACGCACAAAGACAAGGTACCTGAAGAATGGATTCGAAAGCAAACCTTGGTGAATGCCGAACGCTATATTACGGAAGAACTTAAAGAGTACGAATCCAAAATATTGGGAGCCGAAGAAAAGATCGCTGCTTTGGAGCAAATGCTTTTTTCTGAATTAATTGCTTCGATTCAGCCTTTTATAAATAAAATTCAACAAAATGCACACCAACTGGCAACGCTGGATTGTTTGATTGGTTTTGCTGTTTTGGCACAACGCAATCAGTATTGTTGCCCTCAATTAACGGATCAGTTTTCATTAGAAATTATACAGGGACGCCATCCGGTAATTGAAAAACAATTGCCTTTGGAAAAACCGTATATCTCCAACGATGTTTATTTGGATCGTGATAAGCAGCAAATCATTATGATAACGGGTCCCAATATGTCAGGAAAATCGGCAATACTCAGACAAACCGCTTTGATTGTATTGCTGGCTCAAATTGGAAGTTTTGTTCCTGCCGAGCGTGCTGAAATTGGTGTGGTAGATAAAATCTTTACCCGAGTGGGTGCAAGCGATAATATTTCGATGGGTGAATCCACATTTATGGTTGAGATGAACGAAACCGCGTCTATTCTCAATAATATTTCAGAACGAAGTTTGGTTTTGTTGGACGAAATTGGCCGAGGAACCAGTACCTATGACGGAGTTTCCATTGCATGGGCGATTACCGAATATTTGCACGAGCATCCTGCGCGTCCCAAAACCTTATTTGCAACTCATTATCACGAGTTGAATCAATTGGCAGAAACGTTTTCTAGGATCAAAAACTACAACGTTTCGGTTAAAGAAACGAAAGACTCGGTTTTGTTTTTACGCAAATTGGTTCCCGGAGGAAGTGCACATAGTTTTGGGATTCATGTGGCAAAAATGGCGGGAATGCCGCGTCAGGTTTTGGATAAATCGCATCAAATTCTTAAAAAATTAGAGCGCAATCGTGATCCAAAAAATGCTACAGAAACTACAACCCAAAGTACAGCTGATGATTTGCAATTGAGTATTTTTCAGTTGGACGATCCGCTTTTAGAAACCATACGGGATGAAATATTGGCAACAGATATTGATTCGTTAACCCCTATTGAAGCGTTGATGAAACTCAATGAGATCAAACGTATCCTTTCGAATGCTAAAAATTCTTAAATTTTTTGAGAAAAAGAATGAAGTATTTTTACGATTTTTAAGTACATTTGCATTCCAAATTGCGAAAGTAGCTCAGGGGTAGAGCATCACCTTGCCAAGGTGAGGGTCGCGGGTTCAAATCCCGTCTTTCGCTCTGCGTCATTGATACGTCAATGTAAGTGTTTGCTCGAGTGGTGGAATTGGTAGACACGTTGGACTTAAAATCCAATGAGCAGTAATGTTCGTGCGGGTTCAAGTCCCGCCTCGAGTACACAACGGGATAAATCTTCTTTTTTAGATTTATCCCTTTTTTTATTTCTTCGATTTACTCTGTTAAAACGGGCTATTTTGTCTAAAATGGGGTTAATATCAGCGGTTCGAACTTTTTTATTTTCAAATTGAAAATTTTCAGGAAATATCGAACCAATTAGCCTTCTTTTGTTGTCTAAATCACTTTTAATGTATTGATTTTCAATACTTTCAAGTCCTTTAAGACCGTTTTTGTACAACTGAAAAACTTCTTGTTTTTTCTCCAACTGTTTTTCTTTTTCTCTTAGCTCATCTATAAGGTTTTGGTACCTCATTTTGGCTTTTTGATATTCCTCTTTTGAAAGATCTCCATCAATGTATAAATCTTGGATTTTAACTAGCTTTTCTTCCAAGTTATTGAGCTTCTCATAATGCTTGGGGCCAATTCCACTTTCCTTATCAATTTTTACAAATTCCTCTTTGATAAGTTCAATGAGTAATT
>JAURCF010000091.1 GCA_030828565.1 Flavobacteriaceae bacterium | reverse complement strand
GGTTTGTGTCTTTTGATTTCATCATTTTCTTTTAGCAATGCAATCAACTCACTTCCTGTTTCTTCAAAAGTAACACCTGCAATTTCCAATTGAATTTTTAGTGACTTTCGCTGGGTACCGGTAAGATGCTGTCTCACACGCTTTTTAATATCGTTGCCTTTTCCTATATAAATAATATCTCCTTTTTCATTGTGTAAATAATATACACCGGTTGTAGTGGGTAAATCCGTTAGCATCTCTAAAAACTTACCCGATAAAGCAGTTTCTATATTATTTTTTAAATGTGTTTTAATGATTTGCTTATCAATGTCTTTGGAAAGTAATATTTTAAACAGTTCAACCGTTGCTTTGGCATCTCCAGAGGCTCGATGGCGATCGCTCATAGGAATTCCCAACGAACGAACCAATTTACCTAGTTTATAGGATTCCATATCTGGAATCAATTTCTTAGAAAGAGAAACGGTACACAGTGAAGTTCTATTGAATTCAAAACCTAAACGTCTGAATTCTGTTTGTAGAATTCGATAGTCGAATGAGGCGTTATGAGCTACAACTATACAATCGGTAGTGATTTCAACAATACGTTTGGCAACCTCATAAAATTTGGGGGCGTTAACCAACATCTTTTGTGTAATTTTTGTAAGATTAACCACAAAAGGCTGAATGGGCTTTTCGGGGTTGACTAGGCTCACAAATTGATCTGTAATTTGATGACCATCGAATTGATAAATGGCTATTTCGGTAATTCCTTCTTCGTCAAATTTACCTCCAGTGGTTTCTATATCGAGAATAGCGTACACTATTGAGGAGGGGTATTTCGTTCTCCAAATATACGACTTCCCACTCGAATCATGTTGCTGCCACATTCAATAGCAAGCTCATAATCACCGCTCATACCCATTGATAGAACGGATAGTTTTTGGCTGCTTTGGTAGGTGTCGTATATTTTTTTTAAGGATAAAAACTCTTCTTTTACTTGTTCAATATTTTCTGTAAAACTGGCCATTCCCATCAAACCAACTACTCGAATATTGGGCAAGGGATGTAAATCCAACTCAGCAAAAACTGTGGCTATTTCGTTTTCATCAAAGCCAAATTTTGAACTTTCTTGTGCGATATGTACTTGCAACAAACAATCTATCACGCGCTCGTTTTTTAAGGCTTGTTTGTTGATTTCTTTTAACAGTTTTAAACTATCAATTCCGTGAATCAAACTGACATAGGAAGCCATATACTTGACTTTATTTCGCTGAACATGCCCAATCATATGCCATTGGATATCTTTTGGAAGCTGCTCTTGCTTTTGGGACATCTCTTGAATTTTGTTCTCACCAAAAATGCGATGACCTACTTCATAGGCTTTGTGGAGATCCTCAATGGGTTTTGTTTTGGAAACCGCTACCAAATCAATTCCTTCAGGAAGTTGACTTTTTAGGGATTGTAAATTTTTTTGAATATTCATGTGTGTTTTCTACCAAGCATGTAAAAGCATTCCACTTATCATTTTGGGTTGTATATAACTGCTTTTGGGAGGCAGCATAACACCCTGATCGGCTTTGCTTTTTATCTGCTCAAAATTAATCGGAAAATGTGTAATACCCAAAAAGTCTGACCTTTCTTTGATTTTTTCCTCAATCAACTTGTTAGGGTGTTGTGAGTATCCGTATTCTATTCGGGGATTGTTTCTATCATTTTCAATTCCTAAAATGGGGTTTATGATTTTTTTATACAGTAATTCTACAGCAGTTAGTTCGGTTTTTTTGAGATAATTAGCAATATACCAATTACCATTTGTGAAAAAGCTAAATGATTTTTTGTGACCGGGTGTTTGGTAATTTTTTGATAAAGAAACAGTGAAAGTGTGTGACAATCGACTTATAAATTCGTTGCAAGTCAATTGCTTGGAAAAGTCTATTATTCTATAAAAACTATCCAGTTGCAATGATGAAGCGGGCAACAAAAAACACATACAATATTGTGCCTCTTGACTTAAAGACGATTTGGAAAGCCTGCAGGAAGAAGCCCACCGATGGTGACCATCTGCAATGTATAATGTTGAATGGTTTTCAAAAATGGATTTAATGTTTGTTATTTTTTCGCAGTCAGAAATTTTCCACAATCGATGTCTTTGAGTGAATAGCGTAAAATCATAAAATGGAGATTGTTTGGAATAGTCGTTTAGCAATTGTTGAATCGGTTTAGAGTCCTCGAAGGCCAATAAAACGGGTTCAGCATTGAATTGTACGGTTTCTAAGTATTTTTCAAACAATTTTTCTCGTTTTTCTAGGGTGTTTTCATGAGGCAAAACAATTCCTGTAGAGCCGTTGTTGCAAGAAACACCAGCGATTATCCCCTTATAAACCCTATTCTGTTGAATAATTTCATAAATATAAAACGAAGGGGTAGGTTCTCGAATTAAATAAGGAGATTTCAAAAAACGATTTCTTATGTTTTGAAAATTTTCTTTTTGATGAGGCTGAATTATCCCCAACAACGAATGAGGTTGTTTGTCAATTACACGATCAATTTCATAGGAACTTAAAGAATCAATGGGAGGTGAAGCAAATTCTTTGACTTGATCAGGAGCAACATGATGCGCAGAAAATGGGTGTAGGTGTACCATTTAAAAAAGTTAAAAATCGGCAATCACTTGAAGGGCTACTTCAAGTGCTTTCCCTCCTTGCGTCAACGAAACAGCAGGTGTGGTATTGTTTTCAATAGAATTGGCAAAAGAATTTAATTCATCCAATATGGCATTGTTATTTTGAACTGTAGGGTTGTCAAAATAAATTTGTTTTTTGACTCCTTCTGCGTTTTGAAGAATCATAGCAAATTCATCAGCGTCTTTAGGGGCATTTTTCATTTTCACGACTTCGACTTTCTTTTCCAAAAAGTCCACAGATATGTAGGCGTCTTTTTGAAAAAAACGTGATTTTCGCATGTTTTTGAGAGAAATTCGACTGGCCGTTAAGTTGGCAACACAGCCGTTTTCGAATTCAATACGAGCGTTGGCAATATCGGGAGTGTCACTAATGACAGAGACTCCGCTACCTGTAACTTTTTTAACAGGGGAGTCCACTACACTGAGAATGATATCGATGTCGTGGATCATTAAATCCAAGACTACAGGCACATCCGTTCCTCTAGGATTGAATTCAGCCAAACGATGCGTTTCAATAAACATAGGATTTCCAATTTCATTTTGGACTGCCAAAAAAGCGGGGTTAAATCGTTCTACATGCCCCACTTGTCCCAAAACACCTTCTTTTTTCGCCAATGCAATGAGAGTTTCTGCTTCCTCAACAGTAGCTGTAATGGGTTTTTCGATAAATACATGTTTTCCTTTTAAAATCGCTTTTTGAGCCACTTCAAAATGAAAAAGGGTAGGGGTTACAATATCAATCATATCCACGGCATTAAGCAATGCATCCAGTTGGTCAAAATGTTGATAACCAAACTCTTCGCTTACTGAAGCAGCAACTTCTGGACTGGGATCATGAAACCCCACCAGTTCGTATTGATTCGATTGTTGTAAGAGTCGTAAATGAATTTTTCCTAGGTGTCCAGCACCCAAAACGCCTGCTTTAATCATTGCTGTTGATTTTTTGTAAAAATACAATTCTATCGCTTACAATTACTCATTTTGATCTAAAATAGATGCAAACCATTTCGTATTTTTGTACAAACTTTGTTGTGAAAGACACTACCAAACATCTTGGACTCCGTAAACAATTGGCCGAATCCCTTAAAAACAAAGGAAGTGATGATTCCCGGATTTTAAAAGCAATTGAAACCATTCCCCGCCATTTGTTTTTGGATAGTAGCTTTGAAGCCCACGCTTATCAAGACAAAGCTTT
>JAURCF010000086.1 GCA_030828565.1 Flavobacteriaceae bacterium | reverse complement strand
GTGCGAATCTCCATCAGTTGGTTCTGAAGGAGGAATGTCTCTCCATCTTTTTGGAGCGACTCGCGGCTCATGCCAGTGATGGCACTAAGCTGCGTGAGGGAAGTTCCTGATCGTTCACTGATAGCGCGAAGCACGTTGAGTTCAGTGGGCGAAATCCCCAGAGGATTGATATGAAGACTTGCCTTCATCTTGTTCCATTGAGTGTCGCCAAACTTGGTAGACTTACCGTGCATAAAGTCACTAATGTCTCCTGCAATTGATACTGCCTGACGAGCATTGCCACGAAGAACGCTGGCGATTTCTGGCAGCACTTTCTTGTCGTAGTTAACCTTGGCTTTGTCAAGATACAACGCTACAATTCCTTGAATGTCTTGTGGCGAGTAATTCTCAAGGTCAACGCGCTTCAATCGGTCTTTGAGCGCATGAAACATTTTGTGCGCTTCAGTTGTCGAAAACAAAAACGACTGACGATTAAAGTTGAAGTCAAAATTAAACTCATCATAACTAAAAGTGGTTTGATGAGAATCATTTGGATTGAGAATGGTAAGCAAGCCCATTTCAACGTCTTTTGGAAGCTCAGACGCTTCGTCAAAATGGACTGTAACGTCTCGGTCAACAACGTGCTGAAGCAAAATCTGCTCACAAAACTGCTTCATGTTCTTGACAGTAGCGCAGTTGATCTCGACATACTTCTTGGCTTTACCATTCTGCTTGAGATTGGAAGCAACGGTGCGAGCGAGCAAAGTCTTGCCAGTGCCTTTGGGAGCATTGAACAACGTATGAGGAATGTGTCCCGAACGATTGTAGTTGTTGATGCGAAAGGTCAGAATTTCTTTGGCGGCTTCCTGACCGACGATGTTTTTGAAGTAGTTGTTTGTCATGTTTGTCATCATACTTGGTTTTTGGTTTGTGTCAACCCACAAATCACAGATCGTCCAAATTAATTTCTTGCACCGAAATTGGCGACGAAGATTCTTCAGCGACGGCAGTTGCAACTTGAATCTTTGGTTGAGCGGTGACAGTGGCAGTGTCGCCACCAGCAAGATTCAGATTGTCTGCCCAGATACGGCTCACGACAATACGCGCACCTTCTGGTAGTTGCTCTGACAGTTGCTTGAGTGTGAATGAGGTAAAGGAAACTGACCCCTTGGGGCGACCAGATCCTTTCTTGCGTGGAGTTCCATCTTTGTTGAGTTTCATAACTGACAATAAACTAAATCAGTTTTTGCGGGGAGTCAAATTTTTTTTTCGATTTTTTTAATCGGGGTTTCTTGTTACTGTTTTTGGATGTATCAAGCCCCCAATTTTTTAAAAAATTTTTTAAAATTTTATTATGATATGATATGTACCCTACTACTCTTATATATGTGTTGTATTGTTTTTATTGTATGCCACAATCAAATGAATTTCAGTTTTATCGACATATATCGTTGATCTGTCGTTCTCATCGACATATGTTGCAAACAGGTCGATAGAATTGATTTTTGTAAACATGTCCTGCGATCAGGCCGCTTATTTGTGATTTTTTTGTTTACAATTTAAAAAAAATATTACATACAACAATTTATATATTGTAGTAGTCTTTATTTGGCGTGTTATCTTTTGTATTTGAAGTAAGTTATTACCATTACAATTGAACTAAAACAACCACAAACATAGTTGGCTAAAAGCCAAAAATCAAAGCCAATTTTTAAAATTGTATAAATTATGGCCGCAATATATCCAATTATAGAAAGTAAAAAAAGAGACAAACTAACATCTTCTACTGATTTTGTTTTGATTGACTTTATAATTTGGGGCCAATAACAAACTACAAAACAGAATGTATAAACGAAGCCTAAAAAAGATGTCATGTTTATTTAACTTACACAAAGAATGGTAGGAAGTGAGGGATTCGAACCCCCGACAATCTCGGTGTAAACGAGGCACTCTACCACTGAGTTAACTTCCCAATTGGCTGTCCGACTAGGATTCGAACCTAGACTAAAGGAGTCAAAGTCCCGTGTGCTACCATTACACTATCAGACAATCAAGTCATTATACATGATTTTTCATTTGTTGTCAATAATTATTTAGCAATTTCCTTTTCACAATTATTTAAAAAAATTTCATTCACAATTAAGAGTATTAGTATACAAGAATACAGACATAAAAAATATATAATATTTAAAAAAATTTGGTTAGCAAATAGACACAAAAAAGCCCCCTCATTACGAGGGGGCCATGTGTTTGCCCGTAGGCTCAGACTGCTTCCGCGAGGCTACGAACAGCAGTCTGCATCTGCCGCTTGTTGAGCGGCATCAACTCTCGACGATGCTGGTTGTACTTTCGAAGAACGAAAGCATCTCCAACAGAGGTCGAGCCATCAGTGTTCACGGTAAACGTGACGTTATATGTCTTGGGTCGTTTCATACGATTCTATTGTCACCTATATTTGATATTTGTCAAGCATTATTTCGCTTTTTCTTGTTAGCAAATTTAAAAAAATTTAAAAAAATTTCGGGGCTTTTATTTTGTATTTACCCCTATAGAAAAGTATATAAACATTGGGGTTTTTGCATATTTTTGATTTTCAAGTTTGTTTATTTCGCCAACTTTCTTTCACAATTAAAGTATGTTGTAATAGTTATTTCGCCAAAAATCATTCACAATTAACAATTCAAATGTTGTTTATTTTTGTTTGTTGTTGCTAAAAACAGCGAAAAACAGCAAAAAACGCCCAAAAAGGCGCAAAAATTATTTAAAAATTTAAAAAAATTTATTAATATTTGGGGATATAAATTTTGCCCATAACCATCACTATTATTTTTTTTTAAAAAATACTTCTTTATTATCCTTTGTTATTCTTTATTGTATCTTATATATCTATGTGTTTATTATTGGTATGTGTGTTTATTAAAAAGGGGGTTTTTCGTAAGAAAACGGGGGTTTTTCGTAAGAAAGCAAGAATCTTCGATAAAAGCAAAAGGTTATCAGAGAAACAAATCATTAGCGTCATCCATCTTGTTACTTCGTATTTCCAAGGTTCTTGACAACAATGTAACAAAGAAGGCTATTGAAAATAAGGCTAACTCCATAATCCCGCCGATTTGGGTATCAGTAGTATATTGCAAATACCAAATTTGTCAAGCAGGTATTTCTTTGTAATATATGCGTTTAAGGCTCGAAATCAACCAATAATACGACTCTATCTTCAGTTGTGAAGTTATATGCTGAATGCTCATATTTATCATCGAACACCACGCATTTGCCTTGTCGCCATTTTATAGTCTCGCCACCTACATCTAACCCAAGATTACCTTTTGGGATTTGTAAACCAAGGTGGCACCGCAAAAAATGCTTGTGCTGATAACCTACATGCGGAGAGATTACTTTGCCAGCTTGCAATTTAGAGAATCCCGCCGCTTTTAACTTTGGAATTGTCTGTAGTACTTTATCTGTAAAAGGAACCAAATTCACATTTTGGGCAATAGACTGACCGTTGGGAAGAAACCATCTTCTTTTATGATCTGATTGATATTCTGACCCATAAATTGAAAATACTGTCCACCCACCATCATGCAGATTTTTTTCAAACCATTGTTCTAATTTTGACTCTATGCTGTAATAGTCTTTGAGTATCCCTAGCCAATTGTCTTCTAAATTTTTTAAAAATTTAAAATCTTCTATTGAGTAAATAATTTGCTTGTTGTTCATAAATGTTAAGTGTAATATATAATACTATGCCAGTGCAAAAGGATAGTTACAATCCAGATAGTTACAATGCCGTGTTCGCCAGAATTGAACAAAAGCTAGATGATGTTTCCTCTGACATCAAAGAAATAAAAAAGCTAAATTTTCATCTTGAAAAGCGAGTGGGTATTCTTGAAAATTACAAGTATTATTTTTCTGCCATCATCGCTACTGTTACTGTTGCTGTTACTTGGGTTTGCAACAAGATGAATTTTAAATAATTTTTTTAAATTTCCTTCTTTGATTCTTTCTTCTTTCTGAATATCTCATCATAGTTATCTTTGAATTGCTTGCTAAAGCAGTTTCTAGGTTTGTCACCTTTACCGTTAGTCGATTTTTTGGAAGAGTCCTTTTTCATTTGTGAAATAAATTTTTTTAAATCCTACTTGGTTCAACATGTCCATACACCCTCTGCACGGCAAAGACGTTCCAATAGTGCCGTCTTTTTTAACTCTAACGTTCACAAAAGTTAAGTCAGAGCAGTCTTCTTTACCCAATCTAATTACTGCCGATAGCTCCGAATGAAGTCCTACTTGGCCGCAATAATCATATTTTAAAGTAGCGGGATGAGTTTTGACATTATTTATCCCAATAGCTACAACTTTACTTTTATTTAGAACGAAAGTAGTATGAAAAGTTCTTACTCCATGATCTTGAG
>JAURCF010000032.1 GCA_030828565.1 Flavobacteriaceae bacterium | reverse complement strand
CTCAACGTTCAAGTTTTTATGATCCAACGCTTCTTCAATATGTTCTTTGATTGTATTCTTTAACAATTTCATGTCCATCACAAAACCCGTTTCAGGATCAATTTCTCCAGTTACATGAACTATCAATTCGTAGTTGTGTCCATGAAAATTGGGATTGCTACACTTTCCAAACACTTCGTTGTTTTTGGCATCACTCCAATCGCTTCGATATAAGCGATGAGCTGCATTAAAATGAGCATGACGGCTAACGGTTACTTTCATGAGAAGCATTGTTTAGGTGAGTATAAAAGCGATCAAAAATAATCCGAAACCAAACTGTATATTGACTCGGATTGGTTTGTATATCGGAATGAACATCCTCGAGAGTCATCCATTTCCAATTAGCAACCTCATCGGGATTGATTGTTGGTTGGTTGTCAAATTTTCCTGTCAACACATGATCCAATTCGTGTTCTGTTAGTCCGTTATCAAAAGGAGCTTTGTAGATAAACGAAATTTCTTCGTGCAAGGGCACAGAAAAACCCATTTCTTCTTGCAAGCGTCTAGTACCAGCCTCCAGAGAAGTTTCTTCATGGCGTTGATGGCTGCAGCAGGTGTTGGTCCACAATCCGGGCGAATGGTATTTATGAAGCGCACGTTGTTGCAACATCAGTTCTCCTTTGGAATTAAAGATAAATACTGAAAATGCGCGATGCAACAATCCTTTTTCATGTGCCTCCATTTTAGGCATCAATCCAATAGGTGTATCCTTTTCATCAACCAATATAACCTGTTCTTCGATCATGATTTCAATTACTGGACGAAGTTACAAAATTTGAAAACATCATTTTAAAAATCAAAGAGATCATTCCAAAAACAATGCTATTTTTGCAGTGCGAAACCACACTATGAGTTTTAATAAAGAAATTGCTCGACGCCGAACCTTTGGAATCATTTCCCATCCCGATGCTGGAAAAACCACTTTGACCGAAAAGTTATTGCTTTTTGGGGGCGCCATACAAGAAGCAGGTGCTGTAAAATCGCATAAAATAAAAAAAGGCGCTACGAGTGACTTTATGGAAATTGAACGTCAACGAGGAATTTCTGTCGCTACCTCGGTGTTGGCTTTTAATTATCAAAACAAAAAAATAAACATACTAGATACACCCGGTCACAAAGATTTTGCTGAAGACACGTTTCGAACCCTTACTGCTGTGGACAGCGTTATTGTTGTTATTGATGTTGCCAAAGGTGTTGAAGAGCAAACCGAAAAATTAGTAGAGGTGTGTCGCATGCGCAACATTCCAATGATTGTGTTTATTAACAAACTCGACCGGGAAGGAAAAGATGCCTTTGACTTGCTCGACGAAGTAGAACAAAAACTGGGCCTCAAAGTGTGCCCCATGAGTTTCCCTATTGGAATGGGATATGATTTCCAAGGAATTTACAATTTGTGGGAACGAAATATTCGATTGTTTGGAGAAGACAACAAACAACGGATTAGCGAAACTATCGAATTTGAAGATTTAACCCATCCCGATCTTGAAAAACATATTGGCGAAAAAGCAGCCTCTTCCCTAAGAGGAGATATTGAGTTGGTCTCAGAAGTTTATCCCAATTTCGACCAACAAGCATATACCAACGGAACACTTCAACCGGTGTTTTTTGGGTCAGCGTTGAACAATTTTGGTGTTAAAGAGCTGTTGGATTGTTTTATAGAAATTGCACCGCCACCGCGCCCCAAGACAAGTGAAGAACGGGTTGTATTGCCCGAAGAAGAAAAATTTAGTGGATTTGTATTTAAAATTCATGCCAATATGGATCCCAAGCACCGCGATCGTTTGGCATTTATCAAAATTGTGTCTGGAACCTTCAAACGCAATACACCCTATTTGCACGTAAGGCACAATAAAAAACTTAAATTCAGCAGTCCCAATGCCTTTTTTGCAGAAAAAAAAGAGATTGTTGACGAGTCTTTTCCTGGAGATATTGTAGGATTGCACGATACTGGAAATTTTAAGATTGGTGATACGCTCACCGAAGGCGAAAAAATACATTTTAAAGGCATTCCCAGTTTTTCTCCCGAACATTTTCGATACATTAACAATGCTGATCCCTTAAAATCCAAACAACTTGCCAAAGGCATTGACCAATTGATGGACGAAGGAGTGGCTCAATTATTTGTTCTTGAAATCAACAACCGAAAAGCCATTGGAACCGTGGGTGCGCTTCAGTTTGAGGTCATTCAATACCGACTGGAACACGAGTACGGAGCGAGTTGCTCGTATGAAAATTTGAACGTTCACAAAGCGTGCTGGGTAGCTCCCGAAGATACTTCTAATGCTGAATACAAAGATTTTTTACGCGTGAAAAGCAAATTTTTGGCGCGCGACAAACAAGGGCAATTGGTGTTTTTTGCAGATTCGATGTTTTCTCTTCAAATGACACAACAAAAATACCCAAGCATTCGCTTCCACGCCACTTCAGAGTTTTAATATTTTTAGTACCTTAGCATAGAACATACCCAAATTTGTGCTACTGGCATGGAAACCCGTCGACTCACTCATTTACATCTGAAAAATTATTTTAGTCTATTCACTCTCAGCATTGAAAGGTTTTACGAATTGACTGTATTGAATTATGTCAATAAAATAGAATATCTGGAGACATTCAAAAAAGTAAGTCTATTGAAATCATATATTTTAAAAAGCATATATGGAAATACCCCTAAAAAAAACCTATGAAATTTGAGTCCAAACACCTTGAAAATAGTTCCAAAAGAAGTGAACTGATTATTCTTGCGAAAAAAAACATTATCCCCATTGATAACACGCTCAAGAAATTGCAGTATGAGGCCGAATTGCGGGAATTACAATCCGAATTGGTGAATCTTCAAAAATGGATCGCCAAAAATAAGATGCGGGTTGCAGTTATTTTTGAAGGCAGAGATGCCGCTGGGAAAGGCGGAGCTATTAAGCGTTTTAAAGAACATTTGAACCCAAGATTGGCGCGGGTAGTAGCGCTAAGCAAACCCACCAATGTTGAGCAAGGGCAGTGGTATTTTAGACGCTATATCAAAGCATTGCCAAACCCAGGGGAAATGGTTTTTTTTGACCGGAGCTGGTACAACCGTGCCGTGGTTGAACCTGTGATGGGGTTTTGCACCAAAGGGCAGTATCAAAAGTTTATGGTACAAGAAAGCAATTGGTTGTTAGAGACTTTAGGTAGCAACTTCGGAAATCCAAAAGATGGTATTAAAAAATATGAAGATAAAGCCGTATTTACCTATAGTACTGACAACACTTCTAATTTAAAGAAATTAAAAAATACTAAAATTAGACTTTATACAGAACCTGATACTCTTTGGTGGAAGAATAACCGAATGGCTGATTACAAACAAATGAATGCCTTTTATATCGAAAAATTATCTAAAAGTCTAATAGGAAAAGGATATGAGAATGTTGAATATATTCCGACAATTAATAAAGGATACAGAGCAAATGGAGATAGACATCCTCATAGCTGGACAATTGTAGATAAAAATGACTTAATAAACTGGATATTAAAAGAATAAAAACTGTGTACAACAAAGTATAACATATCATAGCCGCCAATCGGCAGGCTTCACTTCATATACCAGACCGTTGCCAACAATAGCTAAGTAATTGCTTGTATTTGGGAGGCTAAAGTATATATTTATTTTATTTGGAACGTTAATTCACAACAGAATTACAAACAAAACCGTAACAATCCCTTTACAAAAAGCTTTTAATGAATACTCGGTCAAACAAATTACTATATCGTAAGGTCAGTTCTAAAACCATCCCAATTCAAAAAGTATGTGAAGTAGGGGTTTATTTACCCGAAACATCGAATATTATAGATTTCATTAAAGAAGGTAAAGAAACCATTCTTGTTGAGCCTGAACCCAACTCAATTCAAGCAATAAAATCATATTTCCAGGATTATAGCAATGTTACACTTATTCCGGTAGCAATATACAAGCACAATGGCACACTAACATTGGCAAAAGCAGAGGCCTCAACATTTGTATCTGATTTACCCATGAGTCCTGCATTGATAAATGACCAGTATCAAATAGATGCTAATAAAAATATTGATGTTGAATGTAAGGTTTTTTCTGATATCGATGAAGGTGACATTGATTTACTCAGTATCGATACTGAAGGGAGTGAATGGTATGTTCTTTTAACCATGGTTAGTCGTCCAAAAATTATTTCAATTGAAACACATGGTAAATTTTATGTAAATCCTTTCTTAAAAGACATTAAAAATTGGATGAAAGAAAATGATTATCAGGTTTGGTTTAAAGATAACAGTGATACTGTTTTTTGCAAAAAAGGGTTGTTCAATTTAAGTCTAAAAGAAAAAATGACCTTATCACTTGCTATGATTAATGTATGGTTTCGTAGAAACAAAAAATACATTAAATTTTTAAAACGTTGACACCCCGCTGCGTGTTTGAAACGCCCTCCCTATTTTAAAAAAAGTCTCCTGCCACAAACCTATCTTCCAATAGGCGGGCGCAATTTAATTAGCAAATCTCCCCAAGCCCTAGTCAATAAAAGCAGGAATACCGGCTTCGATCAATCGTTTTTCCAGATTAGGAACCGCAACGTCGATAAACTGACTCAGTTGGGGTAAAAGTTGGCCGAATTGGGTTTTTGCCATTTCAAAACTCTCCCTATGCATGGGAGTTGGCCCGTAAGTATTTCCATAAAACGAACGGCGGGCTACAGACAATCGACTCCACAACGAAGGCTCGTCTTTTTCACCCACTTCACTTTTGGAGGGGCTTCCTGAAAGTTGTTTTTGCAAAGCCAACATGGTTTCTCGTAGGACTTTCACATCGTCCTCAAGTCCTTTGTCTTGGGAAACATACGACAACGAACGCTCAAAAGCTTTTACCTTTTGGCTCGCTTTTTCGAACTTATTCCACATCAAACTGGTTTTGAGAACAAAGGCTTCCAATTCGTCTGTATAGGTTTGCAACTGCGATTGAAAAGGATTTTGAAGCACGTTTTTGCGAATTCGTTCTACTTCAAAGGTTTGGGTTTTTGATAGCTGTTTTACTTCTCCCGCATTGGACGCAAACAAGCCAACAGAATACGTTCCAGGAGCCACATGAACTTCGGGGCTGTAGTTGGGTTCTTTGTCTTTTCTGGCATCAATTAGCGAGCGTAGTGGTTTTTTAAGATTCCAAGAAACCCGGTGAAACCCTTTGGTGTATTCTCCGTAAATTTTGTTAACAAACTGACCGTCTGCATCCCTGATTTCAAGAAAAACAGTCGCCTTGGATTCGTTTTTTTCTTCGTCCAAAGCCGACCAGCCTGGAAACGGAATGTCTTTGTTGTTTTTTTTAAGCTCCTGCTCGCTCTTTTCTCTTTGTGCTTTCTTTGATTGATGCGACTCTGGCAAATAATAGGTAAACATGGCTCCATAATCGGGGTTTTGAGCATTGTAAAAAGAACTTCCCTGACTGGAGGTTCCACCGTTAATGGGCTCGTATTGGAGTGCTTTTCTGGGAGAAAACAGCTGAGGTAATTCGCTACTGGCCTCGGTAAATGAGCGAAGGGCGCTGTAATCATCCAACACATAAAAACTACGTCCAAACGAAGCTGCTACCAAATCGTTTTCTCTTTTTTGTATGGCCAAATCACGAAAGGATATTGTAGGCAATCCGCTTGAAAACTTAATCCATTGATCTCCTTGGTTTACAGAAACGTATATTCCGTATTCCGTTGCCAAAAATAACAAATTCGGATTGACATGGTCTTGTACCAATCGCCACACAAAAGTATTATCTGGAATTCCGTTGGTAATGGATTTCCAAGAAGTACCGCCGTTGGTGCTTTTTAACAAGTAAGGCTTGTAATCTCCAAATTTATGATTGTCAAGAGCTACATAAACGGTATTGACATCGTGCAAATCGGTTTTAATATCGTTTACAAATGCCGTTTTGGGTACATTCGGCAATTTGTTTACAGGAATGAGTTTCCAAGTGTTACCACCGTTTTGAGTATATTGGATTCTTCCATCGTCAGTTCCGGCAAACAAAATATTTTCATCAATTGGTGATTCTGATAGCGAGGTAATGGTGTTGTAGGTTGACATCGCATAGACATCCCAGGCAGCATCCCAGCTTTGTTGTTTACCCATAATGGGTAATGTCAACCGTTCTTGATTGAGCGTCAAATCTTTGGAAATCGTTTGCCAACTGTCTCCTCGGTTGTCAGAGCGCCAAACACGTTGCGAACCAAAATAAATTCTTTTGGTATCGTGATGACTGACCAAAATCGGAGCATCCCAATTGAATCGTTCATAGGACTCGTCCAGCCCGTTTTGCGGGCGAATGTAAACGGCTTCGCCCGTAGTTCGATCTACACGATGAAGATTTCCTTGTTGGGATTGGGCATAAACAATATCCGGATTTCCTGGCTCGGTAGCGGGTTGGTGACCATCACCTCCCAAAAGCACAAACCAATCGGCATTGCTAATTCCGCTTGTTTTCAATGTCCGTGAAGGACCTCCTTGTGTATTATTATCTTGTGTACCTCCGTATATATTGTAAAACGGATAGGAGTCATCCACAGCCAGCTTGTAAAATTGTGTAAGCGGCAAATTGTTTACGAATTTCCAGTTTTTGGTATCGTCAAACGTTTCGTACAAACCGCCATCGGTTCCCACCAATATATAGTTTGGATCACTGGACTTAAAAACCATAGCATGATTATCGGAATGTTTGTTGGTTTCTTTCATAGTATAGAAATCTTTACCTCCATTTTCCGAAACCAATACACGAACATTCATCAAATAAATCTTATCAAAAACATAGGGCGAAGCCACCAATTCTTGGTAATAGTGAGGGCCTGTTCCCCCTGAAACAGTATCCGACATTTTCTGCCAACTCATCCCTCGATCTTCGGAGCGATACACCGCTCCTTTGCGAAGATCCAACTCAATAGCTGCATAAAGAACGTCTGGATTTATAGGAGAAATTGCCAAACCAATTTTTCCCATTTCGCTTTTGGGGAGTCCTTGTGACAACTTCTTCCAAGTTTCTCCTCCATCCGTACTTTTATAGAGAGCTGTTCCTTCGCCGCCTCCCATATAAGCTGCTACATTTCGATGGCGTTGCCAAGTTGCTGCATACAGTATGGAGGGATTTCGGGGATCCATAACGACATCAGTGACACCGGTCCATTCATTATCACTCAACACCTGTTTCCATTTAGCACCACCGTCAATGGTTTTATAAAGTCCTCGTTCCCCACCGGCACTCCACAAAGGGCCTTGAGCTGCAGCCCATATTTCATTTGAATTTTCAGGATTGACAATAATTTTGGATATGTGTTCTGTTTTTTGGAGTCCTTTGTTTTCCCAGTTTTGACCTCCATCATAACTAACAAAAAGACCGTGCCCAATACCCACATGTCGACCTCCCACGTTTTCTCCTGTTCCTAACCACACAGTGTTTGGATTGGAAGGATCTAGGGCCACACATCCTGTTGAATAAAAGGATTCACTATCTGTCATAGGCTTCCAGGTAGTTCCAGCATTGATGGTTTTCCACAAACCACCGCTTCCAACAGCCACATACCAAATATGTTCGTTAGTGGGGTCAATTGCAATATCAGCAATACGCCCGGACATAAAAGCCGGGCCAATGCTTCGAAATTTTAGTCCAGAAAATGTAGTGGCACTTAGGCCTTTTTCTTCCGGATCGGTAGTTTTTTGAGCAAATACGTTCAAAGAAAGGCAAAACACAAAAAGCAGGAGTGAGGTTAATTTTTTCATAATAATTTAATAAAACAAGTAATTTGTTGCTAATATATTAAAAAAATGGGTGACAACTATCATAAATCGAGTTTTATGATAATATAATTTAGCGCTCTTTATAAAAAAATATCAATTAGGTTTTAGATGGAAAAATAAAATTCCAAAAAGGATTACATACGCGTAATTTTCGCGCCAATCGCCATTAGGCGTTCATCGATACGCTCGTAGCCCCGATCGATTTGTTCGATATTGTGAATCACGCTAGTTCCTTTTGCAGACAAGGCGGCGATCAATAACGAAATTCCCGCTCGGATATCGGGGGAAACCATCGTCATTGCTTTTAAATGGGATGTAAAGTCATGACCAATGACAGAAGCTCGGTGAGGATCACACAAAATGATTTTGGCTCCCATATCGATCAATTTGTCTACAAAAAACAAGCGACTTTCAAACATTTTTTGGTGAATCAGCACACTTCCTCGTGCTTGAGTAGCTATCACAAGAATGATGCTTAACAAATCGGGAGTAAATCCAGGCCAAGGTGCATCCGAAACGGTAAGAATAGAACCGTCTATATAGTTTTGAATTTCGTATCCCTTGGTATGGGCTGGAATGTATATATCGTCGTCTCTTTTTTCGAGGGTAATTCCCAACTTTCGGAACACTTCTGGGATTTGTCCCAAATATTCCCAACGAACATTTTTAATGGTCAATTCGCTTTGAGTCATTGCCGCCAAACCAATCCAACTACCGATTTCTATCATATCGGGCAACACGGTATGATCGGTGCCTTTCAAAGAAGTTACTCCTTCTATAACGAGCAAATTGGAACCAATGCCTTGAATATTGGCGCCCATTCGATTGAGCATATTACAAAGCTGTTGCAAATAGGGTTCACAAGCTGCATTGTAAATAGTGGTTGTGCCTTTTGCCAAAACGGCTGCCATGACAATATTGGCAGTTCCTGTTACAGAAGCTTCATCCAACAACATGTATGCTCCTTGCAGTTGCTTGGATTCTACACCGTAAAAATGCTCCTCACGGTTATAACGAAAAGAAGCTCCTAGTTTTATAAATCCTTGAAAATGAGTGTCCAATCGGCGTCTTCCGATTTTGTCACCTCCTGGCTTGGGGATAAATCCTTTTCCAAAACGAGCCAAAAGAGGTCCTACGATCATAATGGATCCTCGCAGTCCTTTTCCATCTTCCTTAAAAGCTTGAGACTCCAAATAGTCCAAATTCACCGTCTTCGCCGTAAATGCATACGATCCTGGCGTGATTTTTTTCACTTCAACTCCTAGATTTTTGAGTAGTTGAATGAGCTTATTCACATCAATAATGTCTGGGATGTTTTGAATGGTAACGGTTTCGGGAGTTAATAAAACAGCACAAAGAATTTGTAATGCTTCATTTTTGGCTCCTTGCGGGTGGATACTTCCCTTTAGCTGATGCCCTCCTTCAATTGAAAATGACCCCATATAATAAATTAATAGGTTCTTTTTTTATTTCTATAACCTGCTCCCTTTCGGCCTTTGGAATGATTGGACTTGCTGTTGGAACTGTATTTAGTGCTTTTTTTGTTGGATATTTTAATCAGATCATCAGAAACTGTCAAAGGAGTATCCGAAGCATTAACAGCTATTTTTCCATCTGAAAGCTCTAATAAGTGGTTGTATATTACAGCATCATCAACCGTGTCTTTATTCCAGCTCAGAAAACACTTTTTCATATGAGTAGCAATCACATGGACAAGGGCTTTTTTCATTTCGCCTTCTTCCCAACCAATAGCTACATCAATCATTTTTTTGATGTTGTTTCCGTAAAATCGATATTTGGGAAAATTCTGAGGATATCCAAGCGGTTCTGGGCGTGCTTCTAGCACTTCTCGAAGCGGCTTGGGATAGGGTGAATCAGCATCCAATTTAAAATCGGACATGATGAACAACTGATCCCATATTTTGTGTTGAAAATCAGGAACATCGCGCAAATGAGGATTGAGATTGCCCATTACATCAATGATGGCTTTTGCCATTTTATTTCGTTCATCACGATCTTTAATTTCCAAAACTTGATTGACCATTTTTTGTAAATGACGTCCGTATTCTGGAATGATTAAAAATTCGCGCTCTGTGTTGTATTCAAGTTGATCTATCAAAATTGGGTGGTTTAGTAATGTTTAAGAAATGTAAATTTAGTAAAATAAAATCATAATGAAATAATGCCTTCGATTTGGGAAACTTGTTTGTATTTTTTGATAACTAGATCGGGCGAATCGACTGTAGCTTTCAACGTAATACTGGTGTACTTTCCATTGGAAGATTTCTTAGTTGCTATTTGGGGTGATAATGTCTGAAACATCCGCGTAAGGGTATTGATTTTTTCTTCGTTAGAAGGAACAATAAACTTAAACACATATAAGGAAGGCCATGATGTGGATTCCAATAATTGTTGATGAAAACGCGTGTAGAACTCTTCTGATTGTAGAGACGAAGACATGCAAATTGTTTTGGCAAATATAGTTTGATTTTTTCGATTTATTCAACGTAAATTTTCCGTATTTTGCAGATTGATGAATGCAAAAAACCAAAAAATAGTCATTATTGGAGCCCCTGGTTCGGGAAAAACTACCCTCATTGAATTATTGATTCAAAAAGGATACGATTGTTTTCCTGAAATATCGCGTGAAATCACTTTGGAAGCTCGCAAAGAAGGAATTGAGCAGTTGTTTCTCCACGACCCTGTTTTGTTTAGCTCCAAGCTCATTGAAGGTCGATTGAAACAATACGAAGATGCCCAATCCAAAGAACTTGTGTTTTTTGACAGAGGTCTTCCCGATGTAGTGGCGTACCACCATTACTTAGGAACTGATTACCCTCCGTTTTTTGATAAAATATGTCACGAAAATCCGTACGATAAAGTTTTTGTATTGCCTCCTTGGGAAGCTATTTACTCATCAGATGCTGTTCGTTATGAATCGTTTGAACAAGCTAAAAAAATTCATGAAAATTTAATACAAGCATATCAGCGCTTTTCAATGACACCTGTAGCGGTTCCAATTGGCAAGGCAGCCGAACGTGTGGCGTTTATGGAGCAACAACTCACCTGATGAAAACACCTCTATCCCTTCTTCAGCACTACTGGAATCATTCCGAATTTAGAGCGGGACAACTGGAGGCTATTCAATCCGTTTTGGACGGAAACGATACATTTGTATTGATGCCTACAGGTGGAGGAAAATCGGTTTGCTACCAAATCCCAGCTCTTCTCAAAGACGGGATTTGTATTGTAGTTTCTCCTCTAATCGCCCTAATGAGTGATCAGGTTGCTCAACTAAAAACCAAGGGAATCAAAGCGGTGCAGATTACCGGTGGAAAGTCGGTTGATGAAATAAGCACCTTATTGGACAATTGTTCCTATGGAAATTACAAATTTTTGTATTTGTCTCCCGAACGAATTCAACAAGAATGGATTGTTGAACGCTTGAAAACAATGCAAGTGAGCATGGTCGCTGTGGATGAAGCGCATTGTGTTTCGCAATGGGGGCACGATTTTCGACCTGCCTATCAAAAAATCACAGTTCTAAGAGATGCGCTTCCACCGTGTGCCTTTATGGCGCTAACCGCTTCTGCCACACCCAAAGTGGTAAAAGAAATTATAAAAGGGCTTTCTTTGAATGCTCCTACTAAAATTCAAACGAGTTTTCATCGATCCAATTTGGGTTATAAAACCCTTTTTACGGAAGATAAAATGGGTGTTTTGCTGTCCTTATTAAAAGGCAAAAAGGATTCTGTAATTGTTTACACCCGAAATCGAAAAAGTACAGAAACTGTTGCCGATCAGCTTAACCAACTGGGAGTTACTGCGCTTTATTTTCATGGAGGACTTTCTACGCAAGAAAAAAACAAACGCTTACAACTTTGGATGAATGAAAAAAAGAATGTAATTGTTGCCACAACAGCTTTTGGAATGGGAATTGACAAATCCAATGTTCGTAAAGTCATTCATTTATCTCTTCCTGAAAGCATCGAAAGTTATTATCAAGAAGCCGGCAGATCAGGTCGTGATGGCAAACCGGCAGAGGGGCTTATTTTGATCGATCCTTTGGATAAAGAATCCGTGAAAAATCAATTCCTAAATCAACTTCCAACCATTGAATCTACTTTTTTTGCTTACCGTAAATTGTGTAATTATTTCCAATTGGGATACGGTGAAGGAACTGGAGAGGTCTTTCCGTTTCAGTTCAACACCTTTTGCAAAACCTATCAATTGCCCGCTGCAAAAACCTATCAAATATTAAAACTGCTGGATCGCGAAGGAATCCTTCAATTTTCAGGAAATTTTAAAGAACAAAATCGCCTACAAATCAATGTTAGCAATCAAGGACTGTTTGACTATATGGAAACCAACACCTCATCGGCTTTGCTTCTTAAAACCCTGTTGCGAATGTATGGAGGCCTTTTTGAGCAACTCACTCGAATTGACCTTGATGATTTGTCAAAAAAGACAAGCTTGCCTAAATCCGAATTGGTCCAAAAACTGCTTCAACTAGAAAAAGAAAACATTATATTGCTGGATCGGTTTGAAACCGATACCGAAATCACTTTTTTGGTTCCCCGCGAAGACGAGCAAACTTTGCATCCCATAACGCATGATATCAAATCACAATACGCCACAAAAAAAGAAATGATTCAATCTATGATTGATTTTATTGAAAATCAACAGGCGTGTAAATCGGTTCAGTTAGCGGCTTATTTTGGTGAAAATCTTAGTAAATGGTGCGGTATATGTTCTGTTTGTGAGGAAAAATCTGCAAGCAATAAAAAGCAAATTTCTGGAATCATTCGTGAAGAAGTGCTGGAAATACTTCAAAAAAAATCTTTAAATTCTGAAAAGATAAGTACCTTGCTACCCTATAAAACAAGGGATTTATTGGATGTTTTGGATCAACTTGTCAATGAGGAAAAAATAGGTATAGATTCCCAAAATCAATACCGTTTGCATCAATAATAAATCGAAGGAATCGAAGTAAACTAGATAGGATGAAAAGCTTACGAATTGTTTTTATGGGAACTCCAGATTTTGCGGTAGCTAGTTTGGATGCGTTGTGTAATTCTTCTCACCAAGTAGTGGGCGTAATTACGGCTCCCGATCGTCCGTCTGGAAGAGGAAAAAAGATACGAGCATCGGCTGTAAAGGAATATGCTGTCAAGCATCCTTTAACCTTGTTACAACCCGATCATCTTAAAGAGGCCTCCTTTCTTGCAAATTTAAAGAAACTTAATGCTGATGTTTTTGTTGTGGTGGCTTTTAGGATGCTTCCCAAACAAGTATGGTCTATTCCTCCAATGGGTACTTTTAATCTTCATGCGTCCTTACTGCCCATGTATCGTGGTGCAGCGCCTATTCATTGGGCTGTTATAAATGGCGAAAAGACTACGGGTGTTACTACTTTTTTTATTGACGAAAAAATTGACACAGGAGCCATTCTTTTGCAAGATAAAACGTCTATTTCAAAAACCGAAAGCACCGGAGAAGTGTACCTTCGATTACAAGCCTTGGGGAGTAAACTTGTAGTAAAAACTATTGATCAATTGGCTTTGGGGACGCTAAGCAGTCACAAGCAAAAGGAGAGTCAATCGCTCCCTATTGCTCCAAAACTGACGAAAGAAAATACTCGTATTGACTGGAACACCACTGCCGAAACTATCTATAATTTTATAAGAGGACTTTCACCCTATCCGAGTGCTTGGACAACGCTGTATAATAATGAGCAAGAATTTTTTTTAAAAATACATGCTGCCACCTTTGAATTGACATCTCATCATCATAAAAACGGTGCTGTAATTATTGAAGACAAACAATTCAAAGTTTGGACACATGATGGATATCTTATAATTAAAAAATTGCAATTATCCGGTAAGAAAAAAATGACCGCCCAGGAATTGTTAAACGGTTTTAAAATTGATGATGATTCAATACTTCGTTAAGCACTGTAAACATTGATATTTACCAAAAAATCGCTAGAACAAGGCTTCGTTATCAACAAAGCGCCTAAGTTATCAACAATTTTAAGAATTTCTATGAGGATTCCTTGCAATAACGCTATATCCACATTACTTTGGATAAAAATTAATCATTTTAACTATAAATTTTAAGATTATGAACAAAACGCAATTAATTGATGCGATGGCAGCAGATGCTGGAGTATCTAAAGCAGCTGCAAAATCTGCTCTTGAATCTTTCCTAGGAAATGTTTCTTCAACACTTAAAGGTGGGGGTCGTGTATCTCTAGTAGGATTTGGATCTTGGTCAGTATCAAACAGAGCTGCTCGTGAGGGAAGAAATCCACAAACAGGAGCTACAATTAAAATTGCAGCCAAAAACGTTGTTAAGTTTAAAGCAGGTGCTGAACTATCTAGTTCTGTAAACTAACTTTTACGAAAACTTATTTTAAAAGCACCTCTTAATTGAGGTGCTTTTTTTTATACCAAATATTTGTATATTTAAAGAAACACTTTCCAATGATGATTCACTCGCCTAATCAAGGTGATTTATTATTTGCTGAGCCAAATATTATCGGTGACACCTCATTTCATCGCGCCGCTGTTCTGTTGGCAGAACTTTCTGACAGCGGAGTCGTTGGTTTTATTATTAACAAACCACTCCAATACCAATTGTCCGAATTGGTTCCTGAGATTGGGAAAGAAATTACTGTTTATAATGGGGGGCCTATAGAACAGGACAGTTTGTTTTTTTTGCATACGGTTCCAGAACTCATCCCTAACAGTATTCAAATATCGAAAGATATGTTTTGGGGTGGAGATTTTTCAACTACTACGACTTTGATAAATAACGGAACGCTTTGTTTAAATAAAATAAAATTTTTTTTAGGCTATAGTGGTTGGGGATTGGATCAGTTACATCAAGAATTGGAGAATAACAATTGGATTGTTGCCAAGAATCAAAAGCATGAAACGGTACTTTCTCATGTCAACGGAACTTTTTGGAATGATAAAATGCGTGTTTTGGGGGGAGATTATTTGATTTGGTCCAATACTCCAGAAAATCCCATGCTTAATTGAGCGATTTTTTAGCTCGATCGTTGAGTAGTTCGACCATAGTCAAAGCAACGGTGTTGGTGAAATTCTTTTTTCTATATCGACTTACAGGACGAATTCCTTGGATGGCATTGGTTATCCACAATTCATCTGATTTTTGCAATTCAAACGGAGAAATTTCTGTCTCTTCTAGGGCGTATTCTGAATGATTCTCGATGCATTGAATCAATTGCTTTCGAACAATCCCTTTGATACAACCGGAGTTTAGAGGTGGTGTTTTTATAGTCATGTCCTGAACAACAAAAAGATTGCCATTTAAAAATTCTACGACTTGCTTTTTATCATTCAATAAAACACAATTGTGAAGATCGTTATCTTGTGCATAACGACTACCAATTACATTCAAGGAACGATTGTTAGTTTTAAGAGTTGACAATAAACTGGTGGGAACGAAAAAGTCTTTGAAAAGATCTACATAACAGTCGCTTGTATCTATCGCAAAAAATTCGTTTGCCAAAGGCTCAGAAACTATGAGAAATTTTACATCATTGGAAGTGGGTAAATAACGACCTCCCGAATTTCTGAACACGGTCAATCGAACTCGAGCAACATTTGAATGGAAAGAAACCAATGTTTTTTGTAATTCTTCGAGTAAAAACTCAGGCGTAAAACTCATTGGTATTTCCATACGCATTAAGCGCATCGAAGCCATAAGTCTAAAGTAGTGATCTTCCCAAAACAAGGGTTTTTGATCCACAACGCGAAGGGTTTCAAAAACTGCATCTCCGTATAAAAATCCGCGATTGTTAGCATCAAGGATGTTCTTATGAGAGTCTGAAACCGTACCGTTAAAATTTACCATTAAAAATAATTAGGAAGCTCCAATCACTTGTTTTAGATCAGAAATTTGACTTTCCCACAGCATCTTAGATTCGGGCAACTCATCTTCATCACAAAAATCAGTAACAACTAATGACACATCTTTTGTGATTTCATCCACAACAATTTTCATCTCAAAAAAATACTGATCTTGATCTTCTTCTTCTGTAAGCCACCGAAAACGAGCAAGTTCGTTTGATTTTTTGGAAAGGAGTTTAGCAGGTTCTTCAGAATCATCCCAAATAAATGTAAAAAACTCACCACGTGAATTTACGTTGTCGGCAAACCACTCCGAAAGACCTGATGGGCTAGATAAATATTGATAAAGCATTTGTGGTGAAGCATGAATTGGAAATTCAATTTCAAACTTTGTTTTTGGTTGCATATTCATTTCAATTAAGGAACACAATATATTGATAAATTATGATGTAATAAGTATTTATTCACAAAAAAAATGCCTCTTACTTTTGGGCTACTTATTTTAATTCTATATTTGCATGCCAAATCAAAAAAGGCGAGGTAGCTCAGCCGGTTAGAGCGTCGGATTCATAACCCGGAGGTCGGGAGTTCGAGTCTCCCTCTCGCTACTAAAACAATAAAACGGTTATACTTTTATAAAGTGTAACCGTTTTTTAATTATTAAACTGTTGGTATCTCTCAGAATTACATAATTTATTTTTTTCTTATATTTAGTAAGTTAAATTGTTAAACGTAAAAACATTAAAAAATGAAAAACATTTATTTAGTATTACTAAGTATTTTATTATTTTCTTCATGTGGGCAAGAGCCAGCCGCTGAAATAGAAAATAAAATCAAAGTTGGATCTGTAGGGTTTCATATTGCCTTTAAGGTGCCAAATGATTCCATTCAAAGAATGGAAGTTTTTTTGAAAACTCATCAAAAATTCATGAGAGAGACTCATAATGTTGAGGGCGAAGTAGAGCCTCTTGTTTTAACCTATGCTGTTTTAAAGGCTCCTGAGTTAAATAATCCACTCGATCCAAATAGTGGGGAAACAGGAAACACTCTTTATGGAATTACTGAAATATATAATGGTCCTGAAGGTGCCGCGGCACACATGGAATTGGGTCAACAAAGAGAACAGATGTTTTCAGAGTTGGTTGCATTAACTAATCAATACTGTATTTCTGGAATTCTTGGAGCTCCAGTTATTGGAGCAATGTTTGATTAAATTGTTTGTTAACTCAAAATCTTTTGGAGTAAAACTTAAGTTCGATATTTCGAATGAGCTATCTACTAAAACAATAAAACGGTTATCCTATTCTAGTGTAACCGTTTTTGATTTATATCTGTCAATGATTGCCAGGCACAATTCATTTTTATCTTTAATATTTGCTAAGTCTTGATTCTCAACAGGTTTAATATTGTGATGGCTCCACAAGGCCAACTCTATTATAACCGGAGTTAATGAAAGTCCTTTTTCAGTAAGGATATAGTGATTAGTTTTTTGGTTATTAGGTAATTTTTGTTTGACAATAAAACCTATTTTTTCAAGTGTTTTTAACCTGTTAGATAAAATACTTGGTGCAATTGATTCATCGCTTTCGGAGAACTCTTTAAATGTTTTTTTTTGTTCTAATAGCATCAACTTTATAACAACAAGGGTCCATTTGTCTCCAACAATATCTAATGCAGAAGTTACAGGACAGGTACACCTAAAAAACTT
>JAURCF010000080.1 GCA_030828565.1 Flavobacteriaceae bacterium | reverse complement strand
GGAAATTTTTCTATTCGTTTCTTTAACTTTTTGTGTAAGCAAAATTCCTGTCGATAGCTCGGCAGCCATCCCTTGAACTGCCCAAAACATGGAACGATAAGGATTTTGATTGATCCACCGATGGCGTACTCTTACTTTGCAGCTTAGGGTATCTAGATAACTGACTCGAACGCCCATGATCCAAACCGCAGGTAGTTTTAATAGCGTAAACCAATCGTATTTAAAATATTTCATAACACAAACATAATCAATATAACTGATATATATTTTAGTACTATGTATTGCATATTACCTTTTTTTACTTACCTTTGAAAAATAATCCAATATCTATCTGAATAATGAACCTAGAAAACACAAAAGCTCAAATGCGCAAGGGAGTGCTTGAGTATTGTATTCTTTCCATAATAAAAAAAGAAAATCAGTACACCTCAGAGATATTGAACACCCTGAAACAGGGCAAAATGTTGGTGGTTGAGGGAACCGTTTATCCACTTCTAACTCGACTAAAAAACAGTGAGTTGCTAAGTTATCATTGGGAAGAATCTACTTCAGGACCTCCGCGAAAATATTATTCGATTACCAAAAAAGGAATTGCGACTTTAAAAGAACTCGATCAATCTTGGAATGATTTGCACCAAGCTGTTACCCATATCACTCAATCCAAAAATCAAAAAAAATGAACACAACCGTAAATATTAATTTAGCGAACACCTTTTTTTATATTGATGAAGAGGCCTATAAAAAGCTGAAGAACTACCTCAAATCCATCAAAAAATCGTTTGAATCGGAAGAAGGATGCGAAGAAATAATGGCAGATATCGAAGCTCGAATTTCTGAGCTCTTTACTGAAAAACTGAAACACGAAAGACAAGTCATTGGACTTCTAGAGGTAGACGAAATCATTGTCATTATGGGGCAACCCGAAGATTACGTATGGGAAGGCACAACCGATACAAACAGCAATACCTCGGACAGCAACTCTCAGAACAATAAAAAATTGTTTCGTGACGTAGACGATGTATATATTGGCGGCGTCGTGGCTGGACTGGGACACTATGTGGGTTTGGAGCCCAAGTGGGCACGACTGATTGCTTTGCTACTGTTTTTCCTTTCTGCGGGAAGTTTTCTGTTTGTTTATGTGTTGTTGTGGGTTTTAGTCCCCGAAGCGAAAACAACCTCAGAAAAACTTTCCATGCGGGGAAAGTCCATTAACATCTCCAACATTGAGCAAAAAATTAAAGAAGGATTGGACGATGTTACAGAACGAGTTAAAAATGTTGATTACGAGAAAGTGAGCGGTCGCTTTCAAAACTCTTTCAGAGCCTTCTTTAATGCAATTGGAAGCCTACTCCTATTATTGGTTAGAGGTGTTAAAAGAATCGTCGGTGTTGTATTTATGATAGCCGGTTCTGTAGCTCTTATAGGGCTCTTTATTGGTTTTTTTTCAGCTGGAACTTTGGGTTTTGCATCCACACACTGGTTTGAATTTGCTGAGAAAACACAAACCCCTTTTTGGTTGATTTCATTGGCGGGATTTTTATGCATTGGGATTCCCTTTTTTTTCCTTTTTTTGGCGGGATCTAAAATTTTATTTAATAAAAGACAGCTTTTAGGTAGCGCTGGCAAACTTTTGTTATTAGGAATTTGGTTTGTAAGTGTTTTGGGGAGTATTCTCATTGCAACACAAGAGATTACTCAATACGCATTTGAAAGTGCCATGAGTGAACGAACGGTTGTTGACCAAAACACAAGTGACACCCTACTTATTAAAATGGTTGAAAACACCGTTTACAAAAATCGCATGTTTTACGACTCCGATCTAAACTTGGTTGAAGACGAAAACGGAAATCATTTGATGTATTTGGAAGAAATTGCATTGCGCATTAGGCATGCTTCAAAGGATGATACAGAAATAAAAATTGAGAAAAAGGCTAGTGGAAACAGCTTTAAGAATGCTAAAAGTATCGCTTCAAAAATTGTATATGAATTTGAAACTACTCCCCGTGAAATAAGATTCAATGATTATTTTGTTACCGATTCAAAAAATCGTTTTCACAATCAAAAAATAAAAGCAACGCTGTATGTTCCGAGCAATCAATTGATACGTTTTGACCCTTCGGTTAAAAAACACCTCAATTACCGTATTAAAACAGATCCTGAAATGCGTTTCTCAAAAATATACAAGCACACATGGAAACTAGAACCCAATCATACGCTTGTGTGTGTAGATTGTGAGTCCAAACAACTGCTGCGAATCGATTATGAAGACGACAAACGCTTCAAATTAAAAATTGATGAAAACGGAATTGAATTCGAAACCCGAGATTAGTGCTCAACGCTTGCCAAGTAGCGTTCTGCGTCTAAAGCAGCCATACAGCCTGTTCCGGCAGCCGTAACCGCTTGTCGGTATTCTTTGTCCTGAACATCTCCAGAAGCAAACACGCCCGGCTTATTAGTTTTGGTCGATTTTCCTTCAGTAATCAAATACCCTGCTTCGTCCATTTCCAATTGACCTTTGAAAATATCGGTATTGGGTTTGTGTCCGATAGCGATAAACAAACCGGTAATAGCAATTTCTTCTTTGACGCCCGTTTGATTGTTAACCACACGAATACCTTCAACCACCATGTCACCCAAAACCTCATCAATTTCTGTAAAGTAACGAATATCGATGTTTTTGATACTGTTGACACGATGTTGCATAGCCTTGGAAGCGCGCATTTCACCTTTACGAACCAACATGGTGACTTTTGAGCATATATTGGCCAAATAAGAAGCCTCTTCAGCAGCAGTATCTCCCGCACCAACAATAGCCACGTCTTGACCTTTATAGAAAAATCCATCGCATACCGCACAGGCCGAAACTCCACCACCACGAAGGCGTTGTTCGCTAGGCAATCCCAAATACTTGGCAGTAGCTCCTGTAGAAATAATAACCGTATCAGCTGTGATTTCTTTAGTGCCGTCAACAGTGGCTTTATGCACCCCTCCTACTTGATCAGAAAGCGTCACCGAAGTCACCATTCCAATTCGAACATCGGTTCCGAAACGCTCCGCTTGTTGCTGGAGTTGAACCATCATCGTAGGACCATCGATTCCTTCCGGATATCCTGGAAAATTATCTACTTCTGTGGTGGTTGTAAGCTGCCCTCCGGGTTCCATTCCTGTGTAAAGAACAGGCTTTAGGTCGGCTCGGGAAGCATAAATAGCTGCTGTGTAACCCGCCGGACCTGAACCTACAATTAGGGTCTTTATATGTTCAATTGACTCACTCATGGTAATGCAAATTTAGTTACAACAAATGTAACAGATTTGCTTGGCAACAGCCAAAAGAATTATCAAAAGTTCTTATCAACTTATTGGTTATATAAATTTAAAAAGTTTGTTTGTTGAAGTAAGATTAAATACTATATTTGCAGTCCGTTTTTACGGGGTGTAGCGTAGCCCGGTTATCGCGCCGCGTTTGGGACGCGGAGGTCGCAGGTTCGAATCCTGCCACCCCGACCAAGAAAGTCCAATTACCAAAGTAATTGGACTTTTTATTTTACGAAAACCAGAAGCTATGCTTCAAAAATTGGAGTAAAATGTATATTACTGCGAAGCTGTATAGGACTTTCTTGAGCAACATTCCCTTTTCAAGTTCACCAACTAAGGAGAGGTAATCCTTCCAAAACGAATTCATTGTGTAAAAAATAATTGTTACGTTTTTTTCCAAGTCAATAAGGCAAAAAGAACAGACAAAACAGCAGAACCGATCCAAAAAAATGTAATTATTGAAAAGTCATAAATAGCTTCTCCATCAACAAAAGTTTTATTTTGTTCTAAGAGGGTAAACTATCTAATATTAAGAAAATCGTCTCAGGCACTTTTTTAAAATTTTAATGGTTCGAGCCATTAGATTATAAGTTGCTTTCTTATCCAGAGCCATCACTTCGGCAATTTCATTATAATTCAATCTTCCGTAAAACTTTAAATGAATGATTTCCTTTTGCTTCAAAGTCAAACCGTCTAATTCTTTATTTAACATTTTGCGTTGTTCGTCAAAACGTTGTTTTTCAATAAGACTCACTTCAGATAAAAAAACCGCTGGATTCAACTTTTCTAGATCTTGACTTTTATCAAAGGTCTTTCTTTGTTTGGAAGCGCTAGCAATCAATTTTCTTCTTAAGGATTTGCACAGGTATGCCTTGATGGATCTGACATTAGAAATTCTATTTTTAGCGTCCCAAAGCTCAATAAAAAGGTCTTGAACAGAATCTTTTACCAATTCATTATCAGAAACGATTTTTAATCCATAGCTGTAAAGCAAACCCGCATTTTTTTCATAAATAGCAGCAAAGGCAGACTCACTACCTGTTTGGAAATCTTGCCACAATTGAACATCTACTTGAGAACTAGACTTCTCAACACCAAAATATTTAGCTTTAGTATAACTAGTGCTGGGAACACTTTTATGTAGGTTTTTTTTAAACAAAAATTTAGTAAGTTTTGGGGTAACTAATTTGTGAAATTAAAATAAATTTATGAATCCTCCAAATCAGCTGGTTGAATCTTAATAGTCAATTGCTATGTCAGCACACAATAGCAACAAGAGTCAAATATTAAAAAACAAAATAAATAATTCGTTGCTGCTCTTTATTTCATACATTTAATTCGTGAAAAATTACGACGTTCTTATTGTTGGCGGAGGAGCTGGCGGTTTCTTTTCGGCAATCAACATAGCAGAAGCCAATCCTTCTCTAAAAATCGCAATTTTGGAACGCGGAAATGCTGTTTTAACCAAAGTAAAAATTTCGGGAGGAGGGCGTTGCAATGTGACTCATGCCGAGTTTGAACCCAAACCACTTTCGCTTCATTATCCCAG
>JAURCF010000097.1 GCA_030828565.1 Flavobacteriaceae bacterium | reverse complement strand
GGTCAGGTTATGCCTATTTTATTCCACTCCAATTTTCTTAAAGACAAATCTCGAAAATCTGAAGTAAAGAAGTGAAAAAAAATTATAACAAGCCAAAAAAGAAAAGGAATCGTACCTTTTGGCAAAGGTATTTTTGCCCGAGACAGTGTACTTGAAAAGCTTTCAGAAATTAAGATTCGCACAGGAATAATAGTTGGCAACAACGATGTACCTACCCCTCCGCAATACAGTAAAAATATGGCTAGTATTATTCCTAATGCTGAATTATTTATTATTCCAGATGCAGGACATTCAGTAGCAGTTGAAAAACCCGAAGAGGCAACCAATGCAATAAGAAAATTTTATAATAAAATTGGACTATCTACAACAAAACAAAGGTCAGTTAAAAACCCTAAGGTTAGTGAGTAGAAATTACCAACTACTCCTCACCAAACCCTATTAGAGTTACATAAAAAAAAGTATCTTTACCAGCATTAAAACAATTATTTAGAATGGCAACTTCCCACCCTATTGAAGCGCAGTTAGAATCCCTTGGATTTGGAATATCGCAAAAAGACTTTGATCGTCCTTGGGGCGGTTTTTTGGTCATCGACGAAACCCAGGCGCAAGCTTTTTCAGATTATTTTTTTGATGGATTGGATGTAAATTCGTTAAAAATTGGCGGCAAATTGAGTCCAAAAATTTTAATCGTTCAACCCAATGCACGCCTTTCGTGGCAATACCATTATCGAAGAGCCGAAATATGGAGGGTTTATCAAGGTACTGTTGGTATCATTCGTTCGGACGACGACACCCAAAAAGAAGTAAAACACTATTCGGAAGGCGATCAAATAAAGTTATCGCAAGGAGAACGCCATCGTTTGATTGGATTGGACAAAGAGGCTATTATTGCTGAAATATGGCAACATACCGATCCTGAGAATCCTTCGGATGAAAACGATATTGTAAGAGTGCAAGACGATTTTGGTCGATAAAATCTAGGGCTACCAGAGTTTCGCAGGATACACCTCTTGACTTTGCAGTTTTTGTATCGCTGCCTTCACAATTTCTTTATCTTCTTGGTAGGTTACTCCAAACCATTGTGCATTGGATTTTAGGACTTTGACAGAGGCTATTCCAGAGTTCAAAATTTCATTTACCACTGTGGGGATATAAAATTCTGCTTTAGGATTGTCGGTATTGTCTTTTAAAAATTGATCAAAAAGCGTTTGCCCAAACTCAAAACATTTGGGAGTAAAACCCCAAAAGTTCATCGAAACAACAGTGTCTCCGTTGATAGGAATAAAATTTCCAAAGTCATCCTTTCGAACGAGTCCGTCCGCAACTTTTTCAATATGAGTGCGTTCGGTAACGTCAATTAAAAACCCGTTTGCGTCTACCCTACACTCCCCTCTGGAAACATACCCATGGTCAGAAACAGTGTTTTTTAAAAAATAAGCTATGGAAGAAAATGCGTAGGAATTTGTATCGGTTTGAATCAATTGTTTGGCCATTACCTCAAAAGCCTCTTTGCCATAAAAATCATCGGCATTGATTACAGCGAAGTTTTCGGTGACTTCGTCCTTGGCCATAAGCAAAGCATGCCCGGTTCCCCAAGGCTTTGTGCGATTGGGGTTTTGAAAGGCTTTGGGGACACAATCTACTTCTTGAAACACATAAGCGACCTCTGCTTTTCCTTTTAGTTTTTCGTCAAAAACACTTCGAAATTCTTCTTCAATATTTTTTCGAATCACAAACACAAATTTTCCAAATCCAGCTTGAAGGGCATCATAGACCGAAAAATCCATAATGGTGGCGCCGTGTTCTGTAAATGTGTCGAGTTGTTTCAATCCGCCATAACGACTTCCGACTCCAGCGGCTAAAATGACAAGTGCAGGTTTTTTTTCAATCATAAAAATTGGTTTCCAATTTCAAAAAGACAGCTTTAGAGTCTTTTTCTTCAGAATCCAAATATACAATAGTTTAGGCACAAGTAAATTGCTAAGGAATAGCCTTATTTATTTTTACCAACATCCAAACGCTTGGGCACTAACATTTCCTCTTTCCAGTCGTTTAGTTGCTTGAGTAATTGATTCATTTTTTCGGGCTCTTTATCTGAAAGGTTGAATTCTTCAGAAATATCTTCTTTAAGGTTATAAAGCTCTAGCTGTTTGGTTTCTATATACTGAACCAATTTGTAATCTCCAGACCGCACTGCAATCATTTTGCTGTCACCCGTGCTATGGGGTCTTGCTTTTCGGGATATCCAAAAAACGGTTCTGTCTTCCCAGGTGTTTTTACCTTTTAAAACAGATGCGTAACTTTTGCCGTCAATATTTTTTATTTTTTTGTTTAAAGCTAATTCTAGTAGGGTAGGAAACACATCCATCCCTAATACAATAGATTCTTGCTCGATATGCGGCTTTAATTCCCGATCCCATTTAAAAAAAAAGAGGTGCCCGAATGCCTCCCTCATATAGCCATCCTTTTCCTGCTCTAAGAGGAGAGTTGGTTGTCGCTAAATGTCTTTTTCCTTTAAAACCATCATTAGATAGTCCTCCATGGTCTGAAGAAAAAACTACAATCGTATTTTTATCTATCCCCAACTTTTCAAGGGTTTTTAAAAGTTTCCCTACATTTTCGTCAACATTTTCAACCATTCCTGCATAGGCTGGATCGTCTTGACGCATTTTTCGTCTTCCTTGTCCATCGGGTATATATGTTGGTGTATCCCCAAAATCAATGCTTTTTAGTTGCTCTTTATTGCGAGCTTCATCTTCTGGTTTTGCCTCAATGGGCGTATGGACTGAATAGAATGCTAGAACTGCTAAAAAAGGTTGGTTTTTTGGATTGTTTTTAAT